>CAZCYX010000252.1:0-1558 GCA_964503065.1 uncultured Candidatus Bathyarchaeia archaeon | reverse complement strand
AATGCCACCAAGAGAAGGCGAAAGCGGAGCAAGGAATGTCTCAACGATGGAAATAAAGCTAACGCGCGGCTAAGAATATGTCTGATGCCAGTCAATACTTGTGTACAAAGTTGGAGGTGGTATAGTGGGTAAAAAGAAGGTCAAAAGCGAAGACGAGTTTAAGGTTACGGTGTTGCCGTAGCCAATGATGTCATTGGCATAGCCAAGAAGATGCTTGGTTTCGATCGACTTCTAATAAGTTGTCAAGATGGGAAGGAACGCCTTTGCAGAATCCGAGGAAAGATGAAGAGAAGAATGTGGATAAGAGTGGGAGACACTGTTCTGGTTTCTCCATGGGATTTCCAGTCTGATAAACGGGGCGGCATCATTTGGCGATATAAAAGAAATCAGGTCGAATGGCTAAAGACAAACGGATACTTCAAAATTTAGCAGATCGTCTGAACCCAAAATTCCGCGCTCGAGAATTTGCTTCGTTGTCCAATCTTTGCAGAAGTTCTATTAGCTTCTTACCTTTTCTTTTGAGTTCTGTTTCCGAGACAGTGTTTTTCATCGGACAAAGGTCATCCACTACTATTCCCTCTTGTTCGCTGTAGATTATTGGATAAATTCGACATCCTAACGGTCTGTGTTTATAAATTTTGCAGCGACATTTTACAACATCATAGAAAACGCAGAATCCATGGCAATTTCGCAGTCTGGCAAAACCATGCTTGTCATAACGTATAAACTTCTGTCTGTTATGTCCCACTTTTTCCAAACGTTCAATATCTGCATTAGAAAGCATCATTCCAGTTTTTTCACAGCATATTCCGCAATGCGAACAACGCATGAGCAGATTTTACTCTAACTTTCTTTTAGTAGTTTTTGTCAATTTCCACTGAGACTGAAGATGTCTCCCTCTAAACAAACGAAATCTCTTTTTCCCACACACTCCCTTTTTTGGATTGAATCATTCTACGGATTTCCATTCCATTTTACTCTGTATTTCAGATCTCTCTTCGGGGCATGCAACACACTATTATTGCCAATGGGCGCGTACAAGCTACTTTCAGGCTCTTTTTATAGACTCTCATTGCACACGCAAGGGTTATAAAAAACCGAGGATTGAACCTATTCCGCGGTGCCCCCCAAAAACGTGGATTATAAACGTGTATGTGAACCTACCTCCCCGCACTTTTGAATTAGAGTCAAGTATAAAATAACTCAAGTTGCAATTGTGAAGGGATGTTGCGATCTTATGAGGGAATACAAGAAACCAGCTAAACTGAGGGGTTGGGGCTTCTCTCAAGTCAGAGTAATTGAAGAAGGGCCTAGAATAGACTACTCAAAAGTTGTAAAAACCCATCTAAGAAGCAACAAAATCCTTTTAGACATCGGTACTGGAGGAGGAGAAAGACTCAAAGCATTTGCACCCAAAGTAAGAGTAGCCATAGGAATAGATATTGATCGGAAGATGATCAAGACCGCAGCAGAGAACTTGGGCAAAAGCAATTTACATAATGTGAATTTGATATTATGCGATTCGGAAAAGATGCCAATCGCCGGAGCCCACATAGAC
>CAZCYX010000251.1:0-1587 GCA_964503065.1 uncultured Candidatus Bathyarchaeia archaeon | reverse complement strand
TGATGGTGATCCCCTCAAATTAGGTTGTGCACGCTAGAATTATTAGGAGCTTGAACTTAGTATTTTGGGGTTAATGGTGCGTGGACATGGATTCATCAGTGGTTTCTAAACGTTTTCTTAAAGGAGTTAGATGGCTAGAAAATGAATTAAATTTTGAAAAAGGAGGATTAAGTGACGATCAATTACGAATGTTAAAGTTCAGATGTTATAATGTAGAAGCAGCGTATGTTCTAAAGAAAGTAAGCTCTACAGTGGTCGACCAGTTCATGTCCATACCTGAAGAAGTTTTTTGGGAAGAGGCAACTGATTGGATTCAGGAGGATTATCATCTACTATGGTTCTTGAAAAAGATCGGGCTAGGAGACAACCAGTATTTTTTTCAAGAATTAGAAAATCTAATCAAAGACCAAACGATAGAAGGGTTTATTCATTCCAACGAATGGACTCATAGTGGGCCCTTGAGAGTATTGGTGGCGACAAAACAGGAATCCAAAGCTCTATCCAACGCTGTGAGATACTGGCTGAAAAACTGGAAAGAAATATCTGATCCTGGTGGGATTGCTGTGGGTATCCTAGCACTTATAGAATTAGATTATGAGGAGTATTCAAGTGCAATCAGAGAAGAAATCGATTATATGAAAAGCCTTCAGCATGAAGACGGTTCTTGGGGTCCAATTCTTAAGCCTCCTTTATCAGTTCCAGCAAAGATTCGTGACACAAGTTTTGCTATATGGTCCATCTCCCAAGTTGATGGAGTTACTGATTTAGTTGCACAAAAAGGTCTAAAGTGGTTGATAGAAAACCAAAAAGAAGATGGAAGTTGGGAAAATAAGCCATTCTATACAGCCTTAGCTCTAATGGCCTTGCTTGCAATGGGAGAAGGACCTAAAATGCCATTACAGCAAGTTGAATATAAATTGATGAAAATGGAACAATCTATCAAAAGGCAAAGGCCTGTTTTCGTTCATACGTCCCCACTGTACCAAGATTCCCTCCACGTAAAGGAGATTTACAATAAAATTCATGATATGCTCCACAAAGCCCAAGAAGAAATCCGAATTGCTTCGCCATTCATTGATACGCTCTACGAAGAAATAATCAATCTAAAACAAGAGAACAAGAATTTGACAGTTAAAATCATTACAAGACCTAAAAAGGAAGCTGAAGGGATGCGTGAGAGAATATCCAGAAATGTTATTGACCTACTACATATAGCAACAAAAGGTAACGTTGTCCAGTCTAGTTTGGTTCATTCAAGAATTGTTATAATAGACGACAAGGAAGTATTAGTGTCCACAGCGGATTTCACAAGAGATCAGCTATTTGATGAGTACAACGCTGGCATATGGACAACAGACAAAGAAACAGTTAAAAAGGCAACAGAGTTCTTTGAAAATTTATTCCAGCTGGAAAAACAGCGAATTCAATAACTTCTACAGGAGCTTTCTATAGTGCGAGTTCTAGTGCGTAGATAATACACACGTGTGTTTTGTTTTCGTAAGAGTTATATGTGTCCGCTATATCTTGTCTTTACTGGTGTATCATATGAGTAATGACCACCAAATTCAAAGTTAACCCAACCCTTCT
>CAZCYX010000250.1:0-1626 GCA_964503065.1 uncultured Candidatus Bathyarchaeia archaeon | reverse complement strand
GTTTTCTTGTAGTTCCATGTTCCCTTTATGTAACCATCAACCAATACTGTGGCTGCAATGTCACCCACTGGACGAAAAACCTCTTTCAAGTATTCGCTTTTTAGGACGTGCGATTTGTCTTTATGACCTAAAAGTAAGGGATCAAACTTGGGTAACAAGTGTACCAAGGGTTTTTCGTTTACATCCATTCCTTCAAGTCTGTTAAAATCATCTTTTAGTAGCCATAACTTCTTTTTCATGCCCTCGACCTTAATTTCCTTAAGCGATTGCTCGGTGTTTGTGAAAACTTTTCGAGATTCACTGACGGTGATGCCACTCCAGTAAGCGAAATCTTGGACTGAAGCAGGGCCGTAACCATGAAGATATTTTAAGAGAAGTTTTGTTCGGGCCTCTTTCTCTGTGATCTGTTCTAAGGATATTTGGGGTAGCCACTGGTCAAGTCTTGCGAAACGAGTTTCTCTGTTGGGTTCAGCATATACAATCAAACCTAGGTAGCACATCTCCTTTAAAATGCCTCCCCAAGCTGAGAAGAGGCGTTTATACCGTTGAAGACTCGGTTCAAGCACCGCAGAAATCTTTGTGTTCAGTTCTGTACGAGTAAGTGGGCCTTCTTTAAGGGCTTCAAGAATTTTTGGATAGATAACGCCTTTGCGGATGTCTAAAGGAGGCCAGTCAGGCCCTCTCATATAACGTCCATGATGCTCGAACCACATTCTCTTTACGGCTTGGTGATAAACAAGCAATTCGTCTGAAGGAATTATGTGAAGAGTCCCCCTCATACACCAGACTTTTACTAAAGATTTCTTGATATAAAGTGCCTCTTCCAACAAGTTTCTCTCAAAACTTTCTACCCGATTCCATAATGAGAGTGTAGGAGTCATGGCTAATTGAGAATGAAGACCACAGATGTCACTGATCACTCTTTCAAGTTGGTCTTTTCCAGCTTTAGTCAAGAGATTATGTCTCATAAGGTGGAATCTATTCAGCTTTTCCAAAGAGACTTCTTCAAAAACGGTATTATTAGCCATGTGGATTCCTTCTCAGAACTTTGGCCATGCACTTTTTATAATTTATCGTCAAACTTCATATAATATTAGTTCAAAATCAAATCTGGAATAGGGGGAAGATTAGAGTGAATTATGAAGGGGAAAAGAAGACCCATGTTTCCTTTTGTGGTTCATACTGCCATACATGCGACTGGTTCACTGGCAGGATCAAAAATTAAATTAAAGACTGAAGTAAGAAACTGCACAGAGTGATTTCATGAAATGGGTTACTCGTGAACACGTTCATGTAGACCGAGTTGCTTGTCCATGGCTGATCAAAAGGTTTGTAGATCCGAAGGCAGAATTCATCTTTGTTCCGCCGGAAAAAATAGATGAAGTTGTACGGAAGAAAGGCGCCATACCCTTTGATGCTCCCGGAGTTGAACTTGGACATAAAGGAGACAAATGTAGTTTTGACGCTATCATAGAAAAATACGAGATCAAAGACCTCGCAGTTCTCGAGTTGGCAAAGATTGTTCGGGCTGCTGACAGTGAAAATAAGGAATTGGCACCCGAGAGTGTTGGACTAGATGCTGTTGCAACTGGATCAATGATGATCGTGAAGAATGACCAAGAAGCA
>CAZCYX010000249.1:0-1651 GCA_964503065.1 uncultured Candidatus Bathyarchaeia archaeon | reverse complement strand
TTACAGGCGCAACGCCGGACGGGAGAAAAGCTGGAAGACCACTTTCCGATGGCATTTCGCCCAGTCAGGGAGCAGACAAAAATGGCCCCACTGCCGTGATCAAATCGGCTGCCAAGATAGATCACGCCAAAACTGGAGGAACCCTTCTGAATCAGAAATTTATGCCCCAGCTGTTAGCAGATAAGGCAGGTATAGACAAGTTGGCACATTTGGTGCGAACTTACTTTAAGCTTGGGGGACACCATATTCAATTTAATGTGATAGATGCGGAAACCCTTAGAAAGGCTCAAAAAAATCCAGAGGAATACAGGAGCCTCATCATTCGGGTAGCAGGCTATAGTGATTATTTTGTTGACATAGGCAAAGAATTACAGGATGAAATTATAGCAAGGACAGAACATCGCAGTTTTTAACTTTAGGTTTTCGGAGGAGAACCTACTATATGCATGTATGCGTGCATGCGCAATACAGGTTGGCTTGCCTGACTCACAATCGAAGAATTAGTTGAAATAAATGGGTCAGCAATATTTTATTCAAAGGAAAAGGATTTGAGGGAAGAAGAATTCGTTTTGTTAGCGACGAATCTTAGGTTGCTTTGTTAGGCGGTGGCTGTGTTGAAGGAGAGACGCTGTAGGTTCTGCGGAGCTAAACTTCCTTCGGATCGACAGAGTTACTGCAATGCCGAGTGTGCAGAGAAGGCTTTGAAACGAATGTATTGGGAAAACCAAGTTCAGAAAAGGTTGAATAAAGCACCTGAAGTTACTGACGTAAGAATATTGAAGATGCCCTGCGGATGTGAATTCTTCAGCGAAAATGGCAAAATCGTCAAGACGAAATGGTGCTTGAAGCATTCAAAAGATGTTCAGGAACTGAAAAAATAACTCTTGATGTTTAGTATTGTCAACAGATTCACTTGATATAAAATTATATTATCAAATAGCCATATGTGATACCAAGCTGGAGAAGAACATGAAACTCGGAAGAAAAGCCATTTATTGCCAGAGACTGATTTCCTTCAAAAAGATGGAGAGCAAGGGCTTTGGATGTCTTTGAGGCAATAAAGAAGAGAAGAAGCATCAGAGCCTTCACCTCCGAAGACGTTTCAAAAGAAGAAGTCGAGAAGTTATTAGATGCCGCCAGATATGCCCCTTCAGCTGGAAACATACAACCCTGGGAATTCATTGTCATTAGAGATTTCAAAATAAAGCGAAAGTTGTCTATGGCGGCCCTGGACCAGACTTTCATCGAAGAGGCCCCAGTCGTGATTGTTGTTTGCGCCAACGAAATACGCTCGGGTCGAGGATATGGTAACCGAGGCGCAACTCTATACTGTTTACAAGATACCGCTGCAGCCATCCAAAATATGCTGCTCACTGCTTGCGATTTAGGTTTAGGAACATGTTGGGTGGGCGCATTCCATGAAGAGGACGCTAGAAAAATACTAAACATTCCTAGGGGTGTGAGACCTATTGCCATAATCCCAGTCGGGCATCCAGCAGAGAAGCCAGAAATGCGATTCAAAAGAGCACTAAGTGAAGTCGTCCATTATGAAACCTACAGCAAGCAATTACCTCTAGAGATGATGTGAGCATTGACTGGAAACAGACGAAAAATCGGCATAGCCACTGCAGCATTTGGCGGTTTCCTAATC
>CAZCYX010000248.1:0-1772 GCA_964503065.1 uncultured Candidatus Bathyarchaeia archaeon | reverse complement strand
AATTTGATATTATGCGATTCGGAAAAGATGCCAATCGCCGGAGCCCACATAGACATAGTCACAGACAGACATACTCCCTTTAATGCCAAGGAAGTGTCTCGGATACTCAAACCTGACAGGATTTTTATCACTCAGCAGGTTTCAGAAGGAGACAAGCGCAACTTTAAGGAGGTCTTCCAAAGAGGGCAGTTATACGGGGAAAAGTCTGGTACATTAAAAAAGAGATATTTAACAGAGCTACGAGAAGCAGGCATACGAATCATCGAAGAACGAACAGTCAACACCACCGAATACTACGAGTCTATAGATGATATGATTTTTTCTTCTCGCAAACACACCCATAATTCCCGATTTCGACTTTAAGAAAGAACAGGATAAACTAGAAGAAATAGAAGAAAAATTCAAAACCAACAAGGGTATAAGAACAAATTCTGAGAGATTTCTGATAGTAGGAAGCAAAGGCATCGATATCTCTCATAGTTCTTGAAATTGAACCTATATTTGACAAACAGTTATTATCAAACTACAACATTTTATGGTCTTGTCAATAACCTAACGAGAGAGCAATAGACTTGAGTAACAAATTTGATGCTGTTGTTGTGGGAGGAGGTCCATGCGGTTCCTTCTCTGCTCTGACAGCTGCAAAGCTAGGCACTAAAGTAACGATCTGCGAAGAACACAAATCAGTCGGCATCCCCACACATTGCACCGGTCATCTAAACCTCCATGGGTTAAAACGTTTAAGATTACATCCCCTGCCCAAGAACATAGTGGAGAACGAGTTCAAGGGTGTAACTTTTTACTCTCCATCTGGAAAAGAATTTTCAATCAGGTCTAACTCTCCCGTGACCTGCGCCGTAAACAGGGAATTGTTTGACAAATACCTCGCAGACCTTGCCACGAAGGCTAGTGTAGAATATCGTTTAGGATCTAGAGTGGAATCGCTCATTATTGAAAAAGGCTCTGTTAACGGGGTTGTCATTAACCACAAAGGCATCAAGGAGACTTTACCCTCAAAAATTGTAATTGATGCCGAAGGTGTTTCATCAGCCATTTTGAAGAAGGCCGGGCTAAAGTCGCTTAATCGTTCTATGGTCGTAAACGCAGTTCAAGTGGAAATCGATAAGTTAAATGGTGTTGAAGCCGATTTGGTTGAGGTCTATCTGGGAGAAAAATATGCTCCTGGCTTTTTTGCGTGGATAATTCCAAAACAGGAAGGCACAGCTAAAGTTGGGTTAGCTACAAATGTTGGGAATCCTAAGAGATATTTACATAAATTCGTACATGATCATCCAGTAGCATCTCTAAAACTAAACAAGAGCAAAATTCTCAACCAGTCTTTTCATCCCATCCCACTTGGAGGGCCAATTCCCAAGACTTATCATCATGGGCTTCTTATCGTTGGAGATGCAGCCTCCCAAGTAAAGCCGACAACTGGTGGTGGTGTAATCTTTGGGCTTCTATGTTCAGAAATCGCTGGAGAAGTAGCTTATGAAGCTATAAAAAACAACGATTTCACTGGAAGATTTTTGTCACGCTATCAGAACAGATGGAAAGCTTTGATAGGTTTTGAACTCACATTGATGCGGCGACTAAGAACAATGCTCAACAGACTTTCAGACAAAAGAGTCGACAAGATTATTGAACTATGCGCAAGGCTAGAAATGGACGAGGTCCTTAAAAAACATGGAGATTTAGACTTTGAGGGGGCATCTTTAATCCGCATGCTTAGTCATCCAGCAACATTCATTCTGTCGTTTTATTTTATCTTT
>CAZCYX010000247.1:0-1791 GCA_964503065.1 uncultured Candidatus Bathyarchaeia archaeon | reverse complement strand
AGGAAATATCCTACTCCGTTAGCTCAAAGAATAGCGGATGAAATGAGAGAAAAATTTGAAAGTGGATTCAAGGAAACTGGGAGACTCTACGAAACTGTGAGTGAACAAGTTGTATCCACATACTGAAGAAACCATTTTCCGATTTCAAAAGTCCATGAGATGATGAGATTATGGACAAAGTCGGCATCCTAGTTGTTTGTTATGGTTCCAGGGGAGTTGCAATGGTGGATGCCTTTTGTCATAGCGAAAACTACAGCGCGGAAATTTACGTTGTTGACAAGCAAAGAAACCCCTTCAATGTGGAAAAAGCAAAGAAACATGTGGTTATTCCAGACCTTAATGTTAAAGAGATTTGCAAGTTCGCTAAGAAACATGAGAAGGAAATCGATTTTGGAATTGTGGGACCTGAAAAGCCGATAATCAACGGCGTCAGAGACTTGATTGAAAAGAAAACTCGCATACCTATGATTTGCCCAACAAAAGGGTATGCTATTGAGGGAAGCAAGATCGCTCAAAGAAGCCTATTTCAGAAGGTTGCACCTGAAATCAATCCCAAGTTTAAAGTTTTCAACCCAAAAGATTACAGCAATGTAGAGAAAGTAAAGAAGGATGTTATCTTATGGTTAGATGAACTTAACAATCAGGTCGTTGTAAAACCTGACAGCCCTGCGGCTGGAAAAGGGGTTGGAGTTTGGGGTGACCACTTCAACACCCGTGAACAATTATTTGAACATTTTTTATCCAACTACGAGCATGGGTCAGTAATTATAGAGGAAAAGATTGAAGGCGAGGAATCTAGCTTCCAAGCTTTTTGTGATGGAAAGCATCTGGTTTCTCTGCCAGAGACTCGAGATTATAAGAGAGCTTTCGACAATGATGAGGGACCTAACACAGGTGGGATGGGTTCCTACAAGGATGTTGGTGATTGGCTTCCTTTTATGAGCTCTAGTGACAAAGAGAAAGAAATTGAAATTATCACTAAAATCTTTAACAAATTGCGGGGCAGAGGAAGCAACCCAAACCTGCGTGGAGTACCCTTCTACTGTGCCTTCATACACACCAGCACTGGACCTAAAATCCTAGAGAACAACAGTAGACCTGGCGACCCAGAAATACAAAATCTATTGCCAGTGATGAAAGATGATTTTGTTGAAGTGTGTTTCCGAATACTCGATGGGGATCTAAGAGGAGTCGAATTTGACAGCCGAGCCACAGTGGTAATTTACAAGGCACCACCCAACTATGCTGGATTCAAGGATATTTTCCCTCACCGTGTTGACTGGAAAGATGCCAAAAGACCTGTAGATGTGAAAAAGGCACAAGAGTTAACCAAAAAATATGGCGACAACATTCGCATATATCCCGGTTCAATGGAATTAAGAGACAAGGAAACTTATGCACTGTCATCTAGAACGGTGTGCGTAGTCGGTATTGAAGATGACATAGAAGATGCAAGGAATATTTCCTTAGAAGGCATCAGAGCGATTACAGGAGGTGCTCTCTGGTATAGAACTGACATTGCTTCAAAAGAACACATAGCCAAAAGCATAGAGCATATGAAGACTCTGAGGAGTCAGTGATGAATGCAGTGGCATTACAACTGGAACAGAGAACATTGCAAGCTGAAAGAGGAAAAAGAGTTTTTATTACAGATTGTGAAGGCCCAATCTCTAAAAACGACAATGCATACGAACTCACTGAACACTTCATCCCTAATGGAAGCACTTTCTTCGCTTTAATCAGCAAATACGACGACGTTCAAGCAGACATCATTAAGAACCCTGGATACAA
>CAZCYX010000246.1:0-1841 GCA_964503065.1 uncultured Candidatus Bathyarchaeia archaeon | reverse complement strand
ATTCATATCATTGATCGGAGGCATCCTACATGATTTTGATCGTAGCCTCAACCAAAGATCTAGCTGGCATGAACATTGCTAAACAAATTATACAACATTATGATCTTGAGGAAAGTTCAGAATCTTTTCGTCAAAGCCCTATCTATTTGAAGAAAATTCAAGGTCGTGAAATTAGGCTTCTTTTCATCAATGAAGAAATCATTTACACACAGTTCATTACAGACTTTTTCACCCCAGAACTGCTAATATTCGTATCCCGCCACAGCAGTATCAGTGGAATCCCCACTTTGTCTGTTCATACTCCAGGCAATCTCGACAAAGCAGAATTTGGAGGGGTTCCCAAAAAAGTCTCTGTCTCCCCTGCAAGTGCAATGAAGGAAGCGCTTTTGGAAATGGGAAGGGCAAAGGAAGAGATGGGACTCAATTATGAAGTTTCTTATGAATGCACTCATCACGGCCCATCATTAGACGTTCCAACCATGTTTACTGAGTTGGGCAGTTCGCCTAAAGAATGGAAAGACTTGAAAGCGGCTGAAGCTGTAGCCCACGCCACTATGGCTGCAGTTTCTAAAAGATCAAGTTACCCAGCAGTGTTAGGTATTGGCGGTCCCCACTATAACAAAAAGTTCACCAAAATCGCCTTAACCACCGAGAAAGCCTTTGGTCACATGATCCCAAAACATGCCATTTCAACGGTTAACGCTGAAACTATTAGGCAATGTGCCGAAAGAACGGTGGAAAACATAAGAACGGTAGTTTTGGACTGGAAAGGAATCAAAGGTCAAGACAAGGAAAAGTTAGTGAAGACGCTTAATAAGATCGGCTTATCAATCGAGAAGGTCTAAGATTCCAAAAACGATGATTCTAGGTTCAAAATACTTTTTATAGTAGTTGTTGTTCTTTGAGAATGCGAGGAACCTTGGGATTAAGATCTTTCCTTCAATCAAGCGCAAGATTGCTTAAGCTTGCTACAAAGCCTGGAAGAAGTGAGCTCTGGCTCTCAGTAAAAATCTGTTTTCTAGGAATCCTTGCAGTGGGGGTTGTCGGTTTCCTTGTCAAACTGATAGCGGGAATTTTAACGGGATTCTAAGCCTTATTAAGGAACAGGAAAAGATGGAAGAAGAGAAAACTTTTGGAGTTATCTTTGCTGTTCGAACCACTGCAGGACAAGAGAAGAATGTGGCAAACCTTATTGCAGCAAGAGCTGAAATGGGTAAGTTACCGATAAAGGCAGTTCTTGTGCCAGAAATGTTGAAGGGTTACGTATTCGTCGAAGCGGATGGTCCCCATTTTGTTGAAGAAGTTATATCTGGGATTAAGCATGTAAGGTCAAGGGTTCCTGGAATTGTTGATTTTTCTGAGGTTGAAAGGTACATAGTTGTGAAACCTGTCATTGAGGGATTGGACGAAGAGGACATCGTCGAGGTTGTTGGGGGTCCTTTTAAAGGGATGAAGGCTAGAATCACAAGAGTTGACAGAACAAAGGAGGAAGTGACATTAGAATTGTTAGAGGCAACGTTCACCATGCCCATCACTGTTCACGCTGACTATGTAAAACTTGTAGTGAAAGGGAAGAAGGAAGAGTAAATGGGTGAAAAGAAGACCGTCGATGCTTTAGTGCCTGGTGGGCAAGCAACTGCTGGCCCTCCTTTAGGACCAGCTCTAGGTCCACTCGGTGTCAATGTCCTTGCCATTGTGAATAAGATCAATGAAGTTACGAAGAGTTTTGCTGGCATGAAGGTTCCAGTGAAGATAACAGTGGATACGGAAACAAAGGAATTCAAAGTAATAGTGGGTACTCCAACATCATCTGCATTGATTATTAGCGAGTTAGGGATAGG
>CAZCYX010000245.1:0-1861 GCA_964503065.1 uncultured Candidatus Bathyarchaeia archaeon | reverse complement strand
AAGAATGACCCCCCACTTCGAAACCCTCTGCCACATAGAAGTAATCCTAACACAAACAGAGGCACCATAAATGTCAGCCGTCCACCACTTCATAGAAGACTCCGTCAAAAAAGCAGAAATCAACGACTACCTAAAAAACGAATTCGAAAGAGCAGGATACGGCGGCGTAGACATAACAAAAACACCCCTAGGAACCCACATAGTAATCTACGCCATGCGCCCAGGACTAGTCATCGGAAGAGGCGGAGAAACCATCAAAAACCTCGCAAAAACCCTCGAAGAAAAATTCCAAATGCCAAACCCACAAATCTCCGTTGCCGAAATCGAAATCCCAGAACTCAACGCCGAAGTCGTAGCATCCCGAATCGCCTCAGCCCTAAAACGAGGCGTACACTTCAGGAGAGCTGGCTTCTGGGCACTAAATCAAGTCATGGAAGCAGGTGCATTGGGCGCGGAAATCATAGTAAGCGGAAAACTAAGGACAGACAGGGCACGATACGAAAAGTTTCGAGACGGATACCTACCTAAAAGCGGAGAACCCGCTCTGAAATACATGAGAAAAGCAGCATTAAATGTCCAACTGAAACCCGGCATTCTCGGAGTAAAAGTGCGAATAATGCCTCCAGAAGCCAAATTCCCAGATAAAATAGAAATAATAACCGAAAGAGTAGCAGAGGAAGAACCCACCGAGACTGAAGCAACTGAAACAGAAACAACTGAAATGGAGACTGAAAAATAATGCCAATCGTAAGACTTAAAGACATTCGAGCAATGTCTTCTGATGAACGCAGAAAAAAACTTGATGAGTTGAAAACTGAACTTGTAAGATTGAAAACCATGGTCAAGGCAGGTGGTTCCATTGATAATCCCGCAAGAGTGCGAGAACTACGCAAAGCAATTGCTCGCATCCTCACAGTCGAAAACGAAAAGAATCTTCTTAAGGAGGAGAAATAATGAGGATAACACCAAACCTGCTTCGACAAGAGTTCGTTGGACTTGATGCCAAAGTTGTGAAAAGTTCGAATTCAAGTCAAACAAACATTTCAGGTAAGATAATTAAAGAAACAAGAAACACGCTCGTGATACTGCATAAAGACACGGAAAAAACAGTGATCAAAGATGTCGCTGTTTTCCATTTCATAATGCCTGACGGGACAGTGGTAGAGATAGATGGAAAGGCTATTGTTGGGCGTCCAGAAAATCGACTTAAGAAACGAATCAGAAGGCGGTGGTAATGGCAATCTCTTCTCTAAAGAAACCAAAAAAATCTTGTGATGATCGAAACTGTCCTTTTCACGGAAGGCTTTCAATAAGAGGAAGAGTTTTAGATGGGGTTGTCATTAGCACTAAAATGGACAAAACAGCCGTAGTGCGACGTGACTATCTTCATTATGTACCAAAATTAAGACGCTATGAACGAAGGCGTAGTCACATACCAGCCCATAACCCCCCTTGCATAAATGTCAAAGAAGGCGACCCAGTGAAAATCGCAGAATGCCGACCCATCAGCAAAACCGTGTCCTTTGTGGTGATAGAGGTTCTGGAAGGGAAGTAAATGGCGGCAAGAGCCAAGGCCCGCGCTTTAATAGCCAAAGGAATGATTGGTCAAAAGCCAAAAATCTCAAGGGGTTTACCCGTGGGGTCTGTTATCAAATGCTCAGATAACACAGGGGCTAGAAACCTCAGGGTTATTCAAGTGATGGGATACAAAGGAAGATTGAGACGTGTTCCCGCCGCCTCTATTGGAGACATGATTGTTGTTTCAGTGAGGAAAGGGACACCTGATATGAGAAACAAAATCTTTCGGGCGGTTGTGGTTCGACAGAAAAAACCCTATCGCCGCAAGGACGGTATTTGGGTT
>CAZCYX010000244.1:0-1884 GCA_964503065.1 uncultured Candidatus Bathyarchaeia archaeon | reverse complement strand
CAAAATTGTTTTGCTGGATGTCCCCCTTGAGATTGAGAAAACCGAGTTTGACGCAAAAATAAATATTGAAAGTCCAGAACAAATGGATGCTTTCCTCAAACAAGAAGAAGATATGATTAAAGATATGGTTGAGAAACTTGCCAAAAGTGGCGCCAATGTAGTCCTCTGCCAAAAAGGAATTGACGACTTAGCCCAGCACTATCTTGCAAGAAAGAGTATGCTTACAGTGCGCAGAATCAAAAAATCAGATATGGAAAAACTTTCCAAGGCAACTGGAGGAAAAATTGTTACGAATTTAGAAGGTCTAAACAAGAGCGACTTGGGCTACGCCGACTTAGTCGAACAGAGAAAAATTGGCGACGACAAAATGACATTTATCGAAGGATGCAAAAACCCACGTTCAGTTGCCATTCTTATACGCGGTGGAACCGAAAGAATTGTTGACGAAGCAGAACGATCTATCCATGACGCCCTTTGTGTAGCGAGGAATGTGGTAGAAGAGCCAAAAATAATGGCAGGTGGTGGGGCACCCGAACTTGAAGTTGCCAAGCAACTCCGTGAATATGCAGAAACGCTTCCTGGAAGGGAACAGCTCGCAGTCATGGGCTTCGCAGAAGCACTAGAAGCAGTACCTATTACTCTAGCTGAAAATGCGGGCCTCGACCCAATCGACATCATATCGGAACTTCGAGCCCACCATGAAAAAGGTGAAATTTGGGCTGGAGTCGAAGTTCACGACGGTAAAGTAAGAGACATGAAAAAAGTCGGCGTCTTCGAACCACTCGCAGTCAAGAAACAGATAATAAAATCTGCTTCAGAGGCTGCATCTATGATTCTGAAAATTGACGACGTCATCGCCGCTGGCAAGATGAAAGCTCCGCCAACACCACCAGGGGGTCCTCCGGGAGGCCCTGGAATGGGGCCTTATGGTGCCGGGGCGTACTAGCAAAACGACAGACGAAAAAAAGAAAGTTTCAATTGGCCCTCCAAAACTTACACGTTTTGAAAAGGCCAGAATAGTGGGAGCAAGGGCTCTTCAAATCGCAATGGGCGCCCCCGTACTTATCGTACCATCAAAGAATCTTTCAAATCCTATTGACATTGCCCTCCAAGAACTAGAGATTGGAATACTTCCAATCACAATTCGCAGAACATTGCCTGACGGAACCTATCAAGATATCCCATTGAAGTGGCTTCTCCAAGACTGAAATGTGGGACCTGTGTGGTTTGCCAGAGGGATTCAGAGGGGGGTTTCGCACACACGCAGGAGGTCTAGCCTAGGTTTTGTATATGGTTCTAATAAGAGCCAAATAGGATGGGTGCTTTGAACGTTCTTCAATTTTTCGGGTTTGATTCGGTGAAGGTGAGTGGGGTTGAGTCGTGTCTGGAACTGTTGGTGAGCTTAGAGCTTGGCGTGTAGCCACCTTTGTTGTGGGAATGTTGGCTGTTGCTGTGTTTTGTGTTCAACGTTTCGTAACTCAGATATTTGATACTGCCTTTGAAATCTGCATTTTCTATGTTCCTGCCTTAATGATTATTCTTTATGTTTCTCATCTATCTAGGAAGAAGCGGTGATTGTAATAGTTAGTTGCACAATTGACAAGGAACTGCAAGACTGTAATTTGGAAAGCAAAGTAGCATGATTTCCCACTTAAAATTCAATAAATGTGTGCTGGAAGCACAGGCTAAGAAAATCCAGTGGTTATTAGAGGTGCTTTTCTATCAGGCTGACAAGGCGCTGGACGATTTCTAATTGTTTTCGAAAATGTTCAACTCCCCTTTTAATGGCGGTTTTTCCCCTTTTTTTTTCGGGGTAAAAAAACGGAAGAGGGTCGTGTAGGGGAAGAGGGGAGATCTCGGGGGTGGCCGGATCATTAAAAAAAA
>CAZCYX010000243.1:0-1945 GCA_964503065.1 uncultured Candidatus Bathyarchaeia archaeon | reverse complement strand
TGATCCGTTGAGAGAGCTGAAGCCTTGTCTAAGTTGTCTACGAAATTGAATTCCCATTTTAATATGAAATAGAAGAATTGTTCATCCCATATCTCTATTAAGGTGGGTCTGCCTAAGAGTTTTGCTAAAGAAGCAATGAAATCCTTATTTTCCGCGTAGAAATCTTTAGTAAATCGAATCGCCAGTTCATAATCTTCTTTACTTAGTTCTAAGCCTTCCAAAATTTCCTTGCACAATTCGAATCTAGCTTTAAATTCCTTCTTAGCTTGCTTTAGATCAGCACATAGCGCATGACAGTCAGGCATTGTGAAACCCCTGAGCCTTCTCAACCCAACGAGTTCACCGCTTTTCTCTTTTCTGAAACTGTATTTGGTTAGTTCGTATATCTTTAGGGGAAGCTGTTTGTAGGAAATCTGAGTGTCATGAAGCATGAGAAATTGTCCGAAGCATGCACTGAATCTTAGGAAGAAGTCTTTTTCGCCAGATTTCAACGTGTATTGTCTTGCAGGAAATCTATCAAGGTAGTCGGCTAGACTTGGATGATGGAAATCATACATGACTGGAGTTTCCACTTCCATGGCACCATAATCTATTACACTTTGCGTTACAAATTGTTCCAATAGTGATTTGATCAGTCTTCCTTTTGGGTACCATCTGAAGTTGCCTGGATCACTGCCTGGTTCATAGTCTGCGATCTCTAATTTTCTCATCAGTTTTACGTGAGGTGGAATCTGCTGAACTGCTCTCACTTTAGTCATTTCATACTGTGTAAGTTTCTCCAGATTTTTATGTTTAGAGAAGTCGAATTCTTCTACTGGGACAAGTGTTTTGTCTGTTTGTAGAATATACCAGGAAGATTTGAGTGCCTCTTCTGCCTTCACCGCTTCTGAAACTTTTTCTTCTTCCTCTTCCTTAGCTTCGCCTGACAAGATTATTCTAAATTGCTCTGCAAGTGGATGCCCTTTTATAGAAATTGAAAATTGTTTACACCAACCAAAAGGGGTTCTATAGGTTTCGAAGCCAGCTTCCTTTGCATATTTCTCCATAGTCTTGAGCACTTTTAATGCAATGGTCGGCCTTGCCAGATCGCTACTTAAATGAGCATAAGGGTAAATCAGAATTTTATTGGCCTTCAATTTTTCGAGTGCCGATTTGATCTCTTTTATTGCCTTTTTTGCAACTGTTTCGTTGTCTCCTTTTTCAATGCTGGTAAACAGAACCACAACTTCTTCTACACGTTGCCATTTTTTCTCGGCTTCTTCTACAACGGTTCCTTCTTTTTCTATTGGTTTGTATTCTATGAAGTTGGAGTGAAGTTGAAGTATTCTCAGCCCATATGCCTCCATTTTTCTAACTTTCTTTCCTTTTTGGTCTCCCTTTTATACTCCTTGTAATGGTCTTTGCAGAGATAGGCTCGCCTTGCTTCTCCAACCTTTAGACCTGCAGAGCTCACCTTTTCAGATGAGAGAGAGCGAACAGCCTCTTTATCGCATCCAGCAACACTGCATTTAACGCCCTTGGAAACTCGCCCCAAATCGAATCCTCGAAGTGCATATTACATTAGTGCTTAGTATTATTTGTTTTGAATACTACGTACACTTTTCATAAATCTCGTTTGCCCTTCTGTAAGTTTCTTCTCTTCCTCCAAAAACTGCAGGTCCAATACCTTCAACAACAAATGACGATGCAGCTGACCCTATACATGCACACCAAAGAGGATTTTTTCCTTTAATGTACTCTGCTAGAAAGGCTCCTATGAAGGTGTCACCGGCTCCTGTAGAATCTAAAGTTACTCTTGGCTTACAAGAGGGAATATCATAGAATCTTCCCTCAAAGAAAAGTGTTGATCCCATTATGCCCTTTGTAACTAGAACTAGTTTTGGTCCAATGTTGTGGATTTTTTTCATTGCTGATTGCAAATTTGCGAGTCGTGTGATCATTTTGA
>CAZCYX010000242.1:0-1949 GCA_964503065.1 uncultured Candidatus Bathyarchaeia archaeon | reverse complement strand
TTGCATTTGATATGGATGGAACCTTGCTTACAGAGAAAAGTAGCTGGTGGAAACTCCATAGATATTTTGGGACGTATAGACTGTCTCTGGAAAACCTGAAAGACTACGAACAAGGGAGAATAACTTACGATGAATTCATGAGGCGCGATATTGCATCATGGAAACCAAGACCACATATCAGCACCATTAAGAGAATACTTTTGGATTACAATTTTACCCCAAATGCAAAATGTGTAACCAGCGTACTCAAAAGAAGAAAATATCATATAGCTCTCATCACAACAGGCCTTGATATTTTAGCAACTGCAGTTGCTTCTGAACTACATATTCCATACGTCCTAGCAAATGGCTTGGTTGTTAATAATAATGGATATCTAACCAACAAAGCCATTTTTAAGGTTGACCTCCTTGAAAAAGAAAAAGCTTTCAACAAACTAATCGCTAGAATTGGAATAACTGGAGACCAATGTATTGCGGTAGGCGATAGCAAATACGATATCAATTTTCTAAAAAGCGCAGGTTTGGGAATAGCATTCAACGCTGACAAAGACTTGAAGACTGCCGCAGATATTGTGATAACTGATCTGAAAGAGTTGTTAAATTTCGTGTAGTTTCTATTTTGAGGTTGAACTTTTTTCTAACTTTAATTTGACAATAGGGCGTCGTATAGGTTCTTTTAAAGTGTAGACACCTTTCTCTACTTCTCTAAGACGAAGTTTCCGCATGGTATTATGCTCTCCTTTCTAATACTCTAGCTATCATCTCTGAGTAAGCATTCACGAGGATATATACATTCTCTTGGTCAAACTTTGAAGTGTTCATATCCAGATCGCTATCAATGTTTAATACACCAATAGTATCTTTTTGAAGAAAAATAGGGACTGACATAACGCTTTTCATGCTGCTCCAAACTTGTCCGGAATCAACAAAATATTTCTCGTGTGTACTCTCCAGAATGTCAACCCAAAAAGGTTTTTTCCTACTGAAAGCCCTCCCAGCGCATCCTTGATCTGGAGCGAGTTTGAAATCTCTGTCAACAGCGCCCATCATGTTGTACTGATATTTAATCTGAAGCTTTTCGGTTTTGGGATTGAACATCATTACGTTGCTTCTAAAGTGAGAAGAATTTTCTGGGCCCCATAATGACTTCACCATTAGTTCAAGCATCTTTTCAATTTCGAAATTAGGTTGTTTGTATTCATAGTAAACAAAATAGAAATTTACTATACCAAGGAGAGCGACTAATCCAGCTTTGTAGATTATATCCAAAGATTCCCAAACGCCTATGACAATCGGAATAATCAATAATAAAGTAGACAAGGCAGATCTAGTAGCTGACAATCTAAGAATCCGTCTAACGTTCAAGGCATACACCTGCTCAATAATAACACTTTTTTCCTATTATCTGTTTTTAACTTTTGCATGTATGCAGCATTTTCAGTGTAAGATATTCGTCAAAATGTTAGTTTTGAATGCGCTCGCATCCATATGCCATAAGATCGCAGACATGGAAGGGTGTTTACTGGTTTAGAAGGATAGACGATCTTAGAAAGATCTATGCGAAGTGACAACACAACCCAAAATCCGATCAATCAAAAACAGGAGTTCGACCTAAATAATCCAGAGGACATAAAAGTCAAAATCGGGGTGTTGTACTGAGCGAAAGCCAATTTTAATAACTATGATACTGAGATAGCAACTTCGGAGAAAGAAATCATCGCACTCATTAAGCCTTGATACGATTGGCAATCCATTGGAAATAACAAATGGTTGATGAGGAAGCAAGCAAGTTTAATTATATAAAATTAAGAGATAGCTAATGATACACAATACAAGTGCCAATGACCATAAGAGTATCATTCCGATTGGTAAAACATTTTTCATAAGAGATAATGCGGAAATTCTCTCGAAGAGTGAGAGGTTCTTCTTTTTATTTATGTATTCTATCT
>CAZCYX010000241.1:0-2060 GCA_964503065.1 uncultured Candidatus Bathyarchaeia archaeon | reverse complement strand
CAACTCAGTCAAGGATAAAGATTTGACCCCTCCTCCTCGGACAATTTTTCATAAAGGAGCAGAAATTACGACGTTTTGCAAAAATTTATTCGATCTATAAATTCCACTTTAGAATTAAGCTCTTGGAAAGATGGGTAAGTACATTACCATTACAAGATACATCATCAAAGAACGGTATAAAAGAATCTGTTAATCGCATATTCAAAATGCTTTCAATAGAAAGAAATCCACCAGAAGTATCGATTCAAGAAGGATGGTCACCATATATAGCGAAGCAGTTTCTATTAAGTGAAGGATTAGAAACGGGTTTTTATCATCCTATCGGGCAACAGGAATGGTGCGCAAGTTCAAATCTTATTGATCTGGGCGATGACATAATACCAAACCAGATCTCCTACTACGTGGATGGAAACGAGACTACAGCAAAGTCCCTTAAGCTTATGCTAAACATATTTTCAAAAGAATCTGCGATAATATCACATTCTAAGCTGCTCTCATCTGTAAAAACTCTTCTGAAAGCCGCTTTGGGTATAGAGTTATCGAGTGACATTGAAGCAGCTATAATGAAGAGTAAAAATCAAGTATTTAAGCTTGGTCTTTTTATAGCAACAATTGAGAAAAATGATTGGCCGCAGAGCCCTATCGGTGCTTATGATGTTAAATTTATCTTATCCCGCATTTAACAAGCGCCTGAACACAGACGGGCTATAAAACGCGCCCGCTGGTCAGGCGCGCCGTTATGTTTCTATAATTTACAATCAGGCGAACCTTATGAATCATCACGTAATTAATTATATAATGGATGAAAACATTCCCATATGGCGCTATATGGATATGTCCAAATTTTCTTTACTGGTTTGTCGAAGGAAGCTCTGGTTTTCACGTGCCGACCTCCTTGGAGATGATCATGAGGGATCATATCCTGAGTGTATGATTAGCAAGCGCGAATCTAAATGGCCAGATCAAGAATCACAAGACAGAATTAGGCGAGGTTCAACAGAAGGACGTAAGCATACCTATGTTAGTTGCTGGACTAAACAAGATCCAGAGTCTTTCGCAATGTGGAAGATTTATACTCCAAATGCAACGGGTATAGCAATACAGTCTAGCATTGGTAGGCTTGCAAAATGTTTTATTCGAAGACCCAATGATTTATTTGAAAGGCTTGATGCCAAGATTAAGCCGATTGAATATGATTTAGATCAAATTAAAAATAAATTTGATGAGGATAATTTCAATAGATTTCAACACAAACTCAAAGCCTACAGCTACGAAAAGGAAATAAGAGCACTAATTACTTCTATACCTACAGTTGAAGAGCCCCGAATAGGGTTCGATCTTGAAGTAGATTTAGATATTTTAATCAACAAGATATACATCTCGCATCGCCTTCGAGACGGTTTAGAACAATTTGTTAAAGATACTCTACATGAGAATCAATTGGATAAAAAAGTTGTGAAACCATCATTTATGAGAACTCCAAAGTATTGATCCTTATTATACTGGCCACAGTGAATGCCAAAACATAACAAGTCGCTGGAGATTCGACGGGAAAACGCTGGCGCGTTTCCCGCGTCTCAGCTCCAGCGTAAGGCGGACCGCTTGCATCGCGCCCGAATTAATGAAATGAATGATAAAGGCATAATAAGGATAAGGGGGACGCTCGTGAAATATTGACATTCTGCTGCTGCCGGGGGGATAAGGGGGTATGCTGGGTTTAAATGGGGTCTGATCTTGAAAGATAAGAAAGCATCTGCTGTATTCCCTCCATGGCCTGACCCCTCCGCATCGAATATCCTTACGCCGTCTGTCATATAACCTTACGGGGCAATGCCGGGGGGAGACAACGATGGAGCCGGATGGTGTTGTTTTTGTTATTGACATGTCGTCTATTTACACGTATAGTACACGTATAAGGAGATGTGCTATGCAGAAGAAATTGACTATCACCGTTGATGAAGAGGTCTACGAGGGCCTCCGCAAAACTATAGGGCCGCGAAAGATCAGTAGATCGGAAGAGCACACGTCTGAACTCAGTCACATCACGATCTCGTATGCCG
>CAZCYX010000240.1:0-2108 GCA_964503065.1 uncultured Candidatus Bathyarchaeia archaeon | reverse complement strand
TCAATCCATACACCTTATAATCTGACCCGTTCCTGGTTTGGCAACAATCTCTCCTTCGTCATATACCAGTTGTCCATTAACAAAGGTTTTCAACGGCTTACCCTTAACTTTCCAGCCATCAAAAGGGGAATACTTAGCCTTTGAAAAGAACTTTGACGAATCGACTTTATGTTCTTGTTTCATATCAACAATCACCAGATCAGCCCAGTATTTTTCTTTTAGTCTTCCTCTGTCTCTTAGATGAAATATTGTTGCAGGCTTTTCTGAAGTCAATCTGACTAGATCATGTATTGTTAAACGTTTTTCATTCACTTGGGTAAGCAGCAGAGGAAGTGTTGTTTCTAATCCGGGTACGCCTGGTTTTGTGTCCCAAACAGACTCAGTTTTCTTTTCTTCAATTGCGTGAGGAGCATGATCAGAAGCTATAGTGTCGATTAGACCAAGTTTAAGGGCGTCCCAAAGAGCTTCGACATCTCTTCTGCTTCTCAACGGAGGGTCAGTGAGGGCAAGGGTCTTGTGGCACTTTGAATTCTCAGAGGATAAGAGGAGATGGTGTGGCGTAACTTCACATGTAATAGAGAGACCAGTGTTTTTTGCCGCCGAAAAAGCCTGTAATCCAGCAAGTGAGCTGAGATGGCAGAAGTGAATAAAAGCGTCAGACTTTCTTGTAAGGCTAGTAACACGATTTATTGCCTTTTCCTCAGCGTTGGGTGAGTGAACTTTAACGTAAGCATCTACATCATTCTTTCCATCTCTTTCCATCTTTGCTTTGTTTCGGTCAAGCATATCTTTGTCTTCAGCATGCACTGCAACAGGAACGTTCATTTCCATTGCCTTGTTGAAAGCATGCGATAAAGATTCGTCGTCGTTAATGTTTAGTCCCCCTATTTTTTCTGATAAGTAGAGTTTGAAAGCCACTGCTCCCTCTTCAACAATTAAACGTATTTCCTTCAAATTTTTGGGAAAAGCTGAATAGAAGGCAACATTGACAATTACTCGTGTTTTTGCCAGTGTCATTCGTTCTCTCAAAGATTTCGGGTCCATCGTTATGGGATTGTTATTGGGCATGTCCATAACAAAGGTTACGCCACCGGCTGCCGCTGCTGCTGTTCCGCTGGAGAAATCTTCTTTGTATGCTAGTAGATGATCTCGAAGGTGTACATGAGAATCGATTAGGCCTGGGAGGATTATGCTTTCTTTCAGGTTTAGTTTTGTTGAAGATTTTGGAAGATTTGTCTCTTTGGCTATTTTGAAGATCTTTCCTTCATCAATGGCAAGACCTGCGGTAATCAAGCCTTTGGTAGTGTAGATTTTGGCGTTATGAAGGACTAAATCAACCAGCAAATTTAATCCTCAAGTTTACCTAAATTGAGTGGTGTTGAAAAAAGGGTTTTATCTCGCAATTAGTTTGAAGAAATCTCGTTCAGTTATTATGCCAACAAGTTTTTTATTCGCCACCACTGGTAGTGAACCCACATTCTTCTCTTCCATTATTCTTGCAGCCTCACCGATGTCAGCGTCTGGCTCAATCGTTGCAACGTTCTTCATCGTTACCTCAAGAACCGATGTCTGTAAAACTTGATTGATAGTTCCCGATTGTAAATGCTTAAAAACTTGACCTGAACCAAAAAAGCGTAGTATACTCCTAACAGTGGCCATACCTATAAATTCATTATTTGAAACGATAGGTAACCGTCTAAAACTGTGCTTAGTCATTATCTTCTCGGCTACTATTATAGATATTTCCGGCTTTGCCGTGACAAGATTTTTGGACATGAGGTCTGCGACCTTAGCTCCTCCAATTTTTCCACTAAAAAGGGTAAGTATATCCTTTTCTGTTACGATAGCCCACACATGATCATGTTCATCCACAACAGGCAAGCCACCGATCTTATGCTTTTTCATCAGATCTATGGCATCGCTGATCTTTGCAGTTGTAGAAATCGAAATCACTTTAGAACTCACAAGGGATTTTATTGGCTCGTTAATTGCTTTAAAGAAGTTGCCAGCATACTTCTTTTGAATTATCTGGAATTTCTCACCACCTCCAAGGTAGTTAATGACATCACTGGCAGTTACTACACCCCGCAGTTTCTTAGTGCCCGGAT
>CAZCYX010000239.1:0-2112 GCA_964503065.1 uncultured Candidatus Bathyarchaeia archaeon | reverse complement strand
AAGCCTTCATAAAAGCGGATTTGAACTTCTCACCTGCTTCACGAAACTTCGGCAGTCCCAACTTGTCACGGTTAACCTTCTCTAACTTCCGCGTTACAGTTTCCATCGGCTTTTGAACGAAACCAGTTTCCAAAATCATGCTCACTGATTGAAGATGGCTTTCAGGAACTTTAACCTCTCTCTCAATCGCAAGATTTCTTAACGCAAGAATCAAATCCACTGGAGCAACTTCTTGGGGACACCTTTCCTTACATTTAAGACACATAGCGCATGCCCAAATGATCCCAGAATTAATTACATCTTCTACGAATCCCAGTCTAACCAAACCCACAATTTGGTGAGGCATAATCTCCAGCATCTTCATGGCTGGACAACCACTAGTACACTTAATACATTGATAACAGTTGTAGGGCTTATGTTCGCCAATTTTATTTATTGCTTGAAGACGAAGTTCCGAATCTGGCCTCTTATTTGTCATCAGATCAAGGACGCTTGAATTCTCTTCTGTCATGCTGATAAAGCCTCAATTGAATAACTGCTCTATATGTTTCAGAAAACTGAGAGAAACTCGCTTATATTTAAAAACCTTCCGAGTACAAGTGGCTAAACTTAAAGTGATCAACAGTTTGGTCACTTTTTCTCACAATCATTAACTACCGTGACCACTAATGAACATTGACCAGTGAGACAAATGGATTGGAAAAGTCACGGAATGGTTAAATATGTCCATGTGGAGAGGCTAACAAAATCGCCGACAAACTTAGAATAGTATAACTAAGAGGTTTCACTGTTGACATTCGTTGAGAGACTGAGGCAAGAATTTTCCTTCATTCGGGGAAACTATCTAATCCTGATTATGAGTTGGATTCTAATGGACTTCGCCGGTGAACTCCCTGGAACATATTACTCAGACTATGTCATTCAACTCGGAGGTACAGCAACAACTCTTGGGCTCATCATGCTAGTCTCCCTGTTAGTGTTAGCTTCGGTTCAATTTCCAGGAGGTTTCCTAGCAGATAAGTATGGTCGAAGATGGCTTATATCAACATTAACTTTTGGAGTTGCACTCTCCTACATATTTTATGCAATCGCTCCTAGCTGGCACTATATACTAATTGGAGCTATCATCGCAAATCTCTGCCTGCTCTACCAACCAGCATTGTTGGCGATGATGGCGGATTCCTTGTCAGCTGAAAAGCGAGGTATGGGTTACTCAATCATAAACCTAATTATGAGTGTCGCAACAACTCCAGCTCCCGCAGTAGCCATGTTTCTAGTTGGTAATTTCGGTCCAGTGGGTGGCATGAGAATCGGATATACAATAGTTACTCTGTTCTTTTTGGGGGCGGCTATTTTGAGAATTGCATTAAAGGAAAGTATAAAGAATCCGGAAAAGATACGGCTAAGGGATGTTGTAATCTCCTATCCAAGAGCGGTGAAGGAAGGTATAGGTGTTTGGAAACAACTGCCACGCACAACACTCTACTTGTTGTTTGGCAGTCTCATGGCACGATTCTCGTTCGCCTTGACAGGTCTATATTTCTTGGTATATGCAATATATGTTCTTGAAATCGGAGGCAGACCCACCCCAGGTCTTGACCCCGCGCTCGATCCTGCCATTGAACTTGC
This sequence comes from uncultured Candidatus Bathyarchaeia archaeon, assembly GCA_964503065.1. GTDB lineage: Archaea > Thermoproteota > Bathyarchaeia > Bathyarchaeales > Bathyarchaeaceae > JAOUKN01. The sequence continues at coordinate 483 of CAZCYX010000239.1, read as the reverse complement.
TTACATAAAATGGGGGTTAGTTCTGATTGCCCTGTTTATCACTATGATAGTCTTAGCTTTTCCCAGTGGTAAACTCATTGATAAAGGCCGAAAGATTCCTCTACTGTTGTCGACTCTGCTAATAGTCCCATCTGTATTGATATTCCTTTATGGAAACTATGAAACACTTTTCATCGTCATGCCGCTGGTGGGTTTTTCGCAGCTTTTGGCTTTCTCTGCTTTTCAGGCTTTGTTTGCTGACCTTGTTCCTCAGGAAAAACGTGGCAAAGCCATGGGCTCAATGAACTTTTTTACGTACATATTCATGGCCTTCGGTGCACTTGCTGGTGGCATCTTATACGATATTGTCTCTCCTCAATTTCCGTTCTTACTCATGATTGGTCTGTGCATCCCACAGTTCCTTTTGATGCTGTTTTTTGTGCATGACCCGGAGAAAAGAGAAGAGTAGACTCACAGTGGTCTTGCTTATTTCCTCTTTTCTTT
>CAZCYX010000238.1:0-2156 GCA_964503065.1 uncultured Candidatus Bathyarchaeia archaeon | reverse complement strand
GAGTTCCTTTGCTATCTCAGATTCAACGGCTCCTCCGCCAGCGACGATCTTGTTGTATTCCACTACATCAGCAACTACAGACAACGCATCATTCATAGCCCTCTCTGCCTCATCAACCATCCTTTCAAGGCCAGCACGAATCAAAATAGCCACGGAACGTGGGTGTTTACACTTTTCAATGAAGATCATCTTGTCTTCGCCAACTTTCCGCTCTTCCACGAGTCCTGCATTTCCTAGATCTGTGGGTTTCAAGTCGTCAAGGTTTGTGATGATCTTTCCATCAGTAGCCCTACTAAGTTTCTCCATGTCTGACTGTTTAACCCTTCTAGCCGCCATTATGCCATTTTTAGCCAAGAAATGTTGAGCTACGTCGTCAATGCCTTTCTGACAAAGTAATACATTAGCGCCGGAAGCCTTGATTTTTTTGACCATCTCCTGAAGCATATGAGTTTCCTTGTCTAAGAATGCCTTCATTTGAGAAGGATCGCGTATTCTGATTTCTGCGTTGAACTCCGTCTTCTCAACTTCTAGTGGACAGTCAAGTAAGGCAATTTTCGCTTTTTCGATTCGCTTTGGCATCTCAGCGTGGACGGCTTCTTTGTCAATTATGACGCCTTTTATGAGTTGGGTGTCAAGAAGACTTTTTCCTTCTTTTTTGAGAATTTGAATGTTGTCAATGTCTGCGATTTTCTTTTCTCCTCTCTGCTCCACAATCTGTTTGACTGCGTCGATGGCTATTTCTGCTAGGTGTTCTCTTGCAGCTCCAACTGCTTTGCTAGCCATTGAAGTAACGGCAACCTTCTTTAAAGTTGCCCGGTCCTCAAGATCTACGGGGGTTCCTATGTTTTCAAGGGCTTCTATGGCTCTTTGAGACGCTTTCCTATAGCCGCTTACAACGACTGTTGGATGAATATTCTGCTCTAATAATTCTTCAGCCTTTTTTAGTAATTCACCAGCTAAAACTACGGCTGTTGTGGTTCCGTCGCCAACCATATCATCTTGTGTTTTTGCAACTTCAACCATCATCTTGGCAGCTGGATGCTCAACTTCAATTTCATCAAGAATTGCTGCTCCATCGTTTGTTATGGTTATGTCACCGAGGCTGTCAATTAACATTTTGTCCATTCCACGGGGACCTAAAGTTGATTTTAGTACCTCACCAATCACACGTGCTGCCATAACGTTATTTCTTCGTGCCTCTGTGCCCCGTCTACGGGCTGTTCCTTCTTTTAGGATGAGAATTGGTTGTCCTGCTTGTGTGGTTAAATATGCCATTTTAATCCTCCTTTTCATCGAGAACAGTTTGACTATCTACAGCAATTTTCAACACTAATATAAATATTCTCCCAGTTTTCAATGTTTAACCCTAGTTTTGTCATTTCCGCTTTCTCAGGAAGACCAGGTCATCTTTCTGGCATACGTATTCGAAACCGACTTCAAGTAGGCTTTTGATTTCTTCTGGCGGTGGGATTGCTTCCAACACATTTTGTGTAGTCTCTGCAGACCAGACAAAGGAGTTCTATCTTCTGAGGATTCTTAGGGCAGTCAGGAATTGGAACTCTGTCAACGCTCATAGTCATTGATCCTCTCAGCCATGAGATAGTTCCTCTCGGATCGCCTCAGTGATCAGCTGCCTCATCAACTCTGTGCTATTCTTGAGACCGAGCTTCGCCTTCAACTCCAGAAACCTCTCCGCCATATTGCCTGTCAAGTCTAGTCTAATGCTAACCTTTTCCAACATATCACCCTTCTGCACTTTTACACGCCGGACTCCACTTTAACGAATTTAACGAAATATTACAGAAAACAGCATTACCCTTCAAAAAGGCATTATCACAACTAAGCGTAATAGTGCCCAAAACCGCACTAATCATCCATCAAATACATGACTTAAAACCACAAGATGAGGGAATACTCATAAACGACGATGAATACACAACTTAATGATACTTCATGTTCGGTTACATGGGCTCTGTTTTACGAGTAAACCTGACAAAGCAGAGATCTTCTACTGAGGAGCTTCGAGAAGATTTAGTGAGGAAATTTGTTGGAGGTAACGGTTTCGGAGTAACCTTTCTTTTTAGGGAAGTCGGAAGAGACATAAATCCTCTAGCTTCGGAGAATAAGCTCATCTTTACTACAGGCCCTTTGACAGG
>CAZCYX010000237.1:0-2174 GCA_964503065.1 uncultured Candidatus Bathyarchaeia archaeon | reverse complement strand
TGCAATGAGGCATCAGTTACACATACACACACATAAAAGGTCTCTTCTCTCTCTCAGCTCCTTCTCTCAGCTCAACCTCTTCACTCCACTCCTACTCAAGAACCTCCACAGAGTCCGCACTTCGTTATGTGTATGTGTGTGTTCAAGGGGAGCCCATCATGGTAGAGTTCATTAAGGTTCCCAAGAAGATGCCGTTCAAAAGAAGACTGGAAATGGTCTCTGACATTCTCAACAAGAGAGGGGAGGTTTCAGTTGAAGATTTGGTCTTTGGTTGGGGAGTGACTCCGCATTATGCTATGACTATTCTGAAGTGGGCTCAGAAGAAGTACTCTTACGCTGAATGGAATGGAACAGACCGAATCCTGTTCATACGGGAAAGAAGGGAGAGTGAAGAAAATATCTAGTCTAACCCCTTCTCGCAGCAAGAACTCAACCGATGTGCAAGCCTCTCGGCAAGAAGCCCGAACCGTCTCCTACAGCAGATTTCAGAACAATCTCAATGGTGAACGTGGGGAAAGCTGGCTTCCAAGTTGACTGAGCATACTTGGCGAAAAGCGGGTTCAAAAGGCAGGAAGTCGGAGACCGCTACTCCGCCCGCTCAGCCCCCAAGATGTCCAGAATGTGCATCGCAGAAAGTGTGGAAGGACGGCATTCGCTACACCACGCATGAGGAAGTGCAAAGATGGCTATGCAGATCATGTGGTTATCGTTTTTCGGACTCTAAGGTAGAGGTAAACATCATCAAAAAGAGTCTTGTACTTCCTAACCCGGTGCATAATCTTGGAGAGCTTGATGTTGTCAACCTTGGTCCCAGTGAGAAAGGCCTCAAGGATTCTGCGCTCACGCTCTGTAAAGATGTAGGTTCTCATAGGTTCTCAATTGTAGGGAAAGCTATAAATGAGTTTCTTCCGAATAATAGAGAGTGCCAAGTGTGCGTCAACAAAGGGAAGATGAAAAACTTGGCCACAGTGGAAACCCAAACAAAAACGGATGCGGGGGCTCCACTCGATATTAAAGGTTGCCTCGTCAACTGCGAAGCAAAAATGATTCTACAGGGACTTAAACCCGAAACCATTCTGGGACGACTAAGAGCCTTGAGGTTGTTAATGAAACGTGGCGCAGACCTGCTGAACCCTTATGATGTGTTCAAAGCCATTGATCACGCCAAACGATATAACAAAGTGACTAAACAGATCGAGGAAGACAAAGAATGGACCGACGGAACCAAAGCTATTGCTGCACAAGCCTACAAAGCTTTCTGTGCTACCACAGACATCAAAATACCAGAAGATGTAAACTTTAACAAGTGGTCAAAGCTTACACAGAAACTTCCATGGCTGCCTCTAGAAGAAGAAATTAACGCCTTAATCGTTGGTAGCAGTAAGAAAGTTGCCACGTTTCTACAGTTGCTCAAAGAAGTGTGGTGTAGAGCAGGTGAAGCTTGGCAACTTGACTGGACAGATGTTGACGTTGAGCGCCACATTATAAGTATAAACTCGCCTGAAAAACATGGGTTGCCACGTCAGTTCAAAGTCAGCCAAAAGCTGATCGCAATGCTAAACAGATTGCCTAAAACAAGCGAAAGAGTGTTTGGTAATGCTACACTCCATGGGTTCAGAAGAAACTTCATGCAGCAACGGAAAAGGATAGCCCACAAACTACAGAATCCACGGATTCTCAAAATCACTTTTCATACATTGCGTCATTGGGGTGCAAGCATGGAATATCATCGCACAAAGATGTTGCTGCATGTTAAGGAAAGGCTTGGTCACAGACATGTAGCAAGCACAGAAATCTACACTCACCTTGTCAACTTTGAAAGCGACGAATTCTATGTTAAGAGAGCGTCAACCAAAGAGGAAGAAGACAGCCTAATCGAAGCAGGCTTTGAGTTCATCAGATACGATAGCATACATAACGAAGCGATCTACAGGAAGCGAAAGTAAGAATGTCACCACTACTCTCAGTTTTCCACAGGAACTCCCAGTTTTTGATAAATCTTCTGTATGAACACTGTGAATCTCATAAAGATTTGATTCAGCAAATAGAATGTTTATTATCATCTTTCTGATTTCTTCGTCTTGGACTACCTCATAGAGAATCTCCTTTTCCATGTCTCTTTCCGACATGCAAATGCCTCGAAGAAGTGTTTTATTTCCTCTTTTTCATTTAAT
>CAZCYX010000236.1:0-2205 GCA_964503065.1 uncultured Candidatus Bathyarchaeia archaeon | reverse complement strand
TTCATCACGTGGCACTGTTTCCACCCGAACACTTGCCAAAAACAATCGGGGTAAACGGCATGCTAATGATTCAAGGGAAACCAATGCACAAGTCGAAAGGCAACTTCGTAACCTTAAGAAGCGCCATTAACGAGTACGGAGCAGATGCCACACGATGTGCACTGCTCTTAGCTGCAGAAGGCATGGATGACCCAGATTGGAGAAGTGAAAACGTTCGTGACGTTAACAACAAATTGAGGGCTTTTTACAGCCTCGCTTACAACATTATTGAAACAAGAGAAAAGGAAACGTTTGGGCACCTAGAAGAATGGCTACTTAGCAAACTGCAAAACAAAATCAAGAAAATAACAGAAAATATGGAGGTAATGAAGACCAGAACCGCCATAGAAAACGCCCTCTTCGAAGTCTGGAACGACTTCCGCTGGTACATGCGAAGAAAGGAAAAGGTTAACTCAGAAGCCTTAAACAAAGCCTTAGAGACTTGGATACGATTGTTTGCACCCTTCGCGCCCCACATATGCGAAGAAATATGGAAAAAAATGAAAAAGAAGGGCTTCATCTCCTTAGCTAAGTGGCCAACCTACAACGAAAACAAAGTAAACATAAAAGCCGAAGAAACCGAAAGCCTAATCGAAAACGTTCTAGAAGACACCTCAAACATCCTTCGAGCAACAAAAATGCTGCCTAAAAGAATCTGCTATTACACAGCGGCACCATGGAAATGGAAAGTCTACATGAAGACGTTGGACAAGTCAACGCAAGGCAGAGTTGTTGTAAGCGACGTAATGAAAGAATTAATAATGAGCGACCCGAAATTGAGGAAAATAGCCAATCAAGTTGCAAAGTTCACCAATGCCATCACCTCTGAAATAAATGAAATGAGCGAAGACATAAAGCAGAGACAAACGGATACAAAGATAATCAACGAATATCAAGCATTAAAGGAAGCTGAAGATTTTTTCAAACGAGAATTCAACGCAGAAATCTCTGTATGTCGGGAAGACGACCCGAAACGCCACGACCCAAAGAAAAAAGCCCCACTCGCTAGGCCCTATCGTCCAGCTATTTTTATTGAATAAAATTATATTCAAGCGAATCAAAGACCTTAACTGACGAGGGCCCGTGGCCTAGTACGGATAAGGCGTCGGCCTTCTAATGTGAATAGAAGAAAGCCGGAGATCCTGGGTTCAAATCCCAGCGGGCCCGCCAGTCTCTCTAAATCATAATTTACTTCATCTATCTTATGAATTTAAACTATTGAGTGAGCGTGAATGATTTTTATATATAAGTTGAAGGGAGAGGTAGGAATTCGAACTTGAAGGAGAATGAAATTGCAAGCGAAAGCAGGTATAAAGATAATCTCAATAGCATGTTTAATAGGCATATTGACCATTGCGTTAGACGTAACTGCGGTGTTGGCGTCTTCTAGTGACATCATGGTTGCTGTGTTCGGTTCAACCCCAACCATCGATGGTTTAATCGAAGGTGGCGAATGGGATGACGCTAGCACTGTTACCATTTCAGTTGCCGATAGAGCCAATTGCACAGTTTACGCAAAGCAGAATGGTGTCAATCTTTATGTTGGGTTCAACATACCGGACATTACGTATAACAGCAGTGACTCTTGTGTTATTATTTTTGATGTCGATCATGATGGGAGCACCTCCTTACAGGCAGACGACATTTGGCTTCGTGTTTATCGCAATGGTGACAAAGAAGAATATAATGTAACTGCAGGGGGGTGGCTCCCTACCACGGTCTCCAGTTGGACTGCCAACGCTAGTTCTACAGCTGGTGCGTGGCAGTCAGAATACAACATTACCTATTCGAAGTTGGATGTTACTGCTGGTACAAATAAGACGCTCGGAATCATGTCTTTGATCGTTGATATAGACGTGATGGGTTATTATAAGTGGCCTTACACTGCAAGATTTTTAGCGCCGGTGAGCTGGGGTGACATGACCTCCAACGAATACGACTGGCAAGACGCTACGCCCCCCATTATTTCTATCCTATCACCAGAAAACAAGACGTATTCTCTAATCGATGTTTCCTTAACCTTTACTTTGAGTGAATCAACTTCTTGGATTGGCTACAGTCTGGACGGCCAACACAACGTAACAATTGCTGGAAACACGACCTTAATCGGTTTGTCCGATGGATTATACTGTGTGGAAGTTTATGCTAACGATACGTTTGGAAACA
>CAZCYX010000235.1:0-2210 GCA_964503065.1 uncultured Candidatus Bathyarchaeia archaeon | reverse complement strand
TAACAGTCTCCGTTTTTTCTTTCAGGTATGCATTTACAATGGGGGCGCATCCTTCGGCTTGTACGCCGACCATTCTTGGTAAGGCTTCTATTTTTCCTAATGCGTGGAGTTCTTTGAAGCCTTTCCATATAGAGTATATAGCTCCACCGCTTCCCATGGAAATAATGACCCAGTCAGGCACACCAGTTTGCTCGGCGATTTCGAGAGCAATGGTTTTTTGGGCTTCGACCACTAAGGGGTTCAGCTCAGCTGAAGCTTGATACCAACCCGTTTCTTCTGCCATGGATTTTGCTCGTTCTGTGGATTCATCAACGATTTCTCCATGTTCTTCAATCACTGCATCGTAAATTAGCATCTGAGCCATCTTGCCCATGTCAACCATTTTTGGAACTATAATGTGACAAATGAGATTGGATTTGGCACAATAGGCTGCTAAAGAGGCGCCAATGTTACCGTTAGAAGCACAAATCACAGAGTCGTATTTTAGGTCAAGGGCATTTGAAACCATCAACGCTGCACATCGGTCTCTAAAGGAGTTTGTGGGGTTTCGAGTTTCATCCTTCAAATATACCGCTTTTAAACCAATTTTCTCTGCTAAACGCTTAGCTTTATGTAAAGGTGTACCACCTTCCCCCATAGACACGATATTCGTGACTTCTGGAAGGAACGGTTTGTATCTCCAAAAAGTAAAGGGGCCAGAGATTTGTGTTCGCTTTAATTGCTCGAAATCATAGGTATACTCCAGAAGACCACCACAGTCTTCACATTGGTATTGTGGAGGATACGGCTTGAAAGTTGCTGAACATTGACTGCAATGAAGAAACGCCATTTGTGTAAGCTCCAAAATATAGGTGACACCTACTAACTTTTCTTTATCGGTTGCTCAGGCAAAGTTTTTTAGCTTACTCATCATGCATTCAACAGCTAAGGAACCTTAAGAGAAAATCTATCCTTTGACGTGAGTTTCCTTCATTTTTAGATAGGGGAGAAGTTGAAAACTGAAAATGAGACCTGTGACTGCGAAGGAAATTATTGCTCCCATCGAACTCCAAAGATAACTTCCAACCATAGGGCCTACAGTCATTCCAACACCATTCACCGAGGTGGTTACGCCGGAAACCGAAGCTCTTTTGGCTTTTGGCACAAAATCCATTAGCCAAGCACTGATAGCGGGACTGCCAATGTTCCCAACTGCACATATCGCTCCTAATAGGAGTATGAACTGCCAAATTTCTGTCGTGAAAGCCAGAGCCACAATGAAAGGAATAGCTAACAAGAAGGATAGAACAAGAGGCTTTCTGCCATACTTGTCGGACAGTTTTCCTCCAGGAATTTGAACTATAGCTGTTACAAGGCCAAAGCCCAGAGAACTGACTAGTCCAAACTCTGTTGTAGAGGCTTGCAGATTAAACATTACATAAGGATACATGACGGCGGAGAAGACTCCGTTTGCGAGTCCATTTATGATGTTAGCTATGCCAAACAATAACAAAACAGTCTTGAGAGGCATGAGAGAAGTTGATTCATCGTCTTCCGAGCAGCTTCCGTTAGTCGCTATCATTTTCTCCATTTTAGGTTGTTCCTTTGAGATCAGTAAAGAAAAGACGATTGCTACAAGGGACATCGATAAACTAAAAATGAAAGGTATTTTTAGGCCGGAAGTGTCAGCAATTAATCCGCCGAGAACAGGGCCTGGAATTTGAGCGATTATCCATGAGAGGTTGAAAATTCCATAGCTTGTTCCACGTGAAGAACGTGAAGTGAAGTCGGCGATTAAGGCCTTAAATGAAGGATTTGCAAGATAGAATCCCAGCATCTCCATGAAACTTGCAGCGAAAAGCAGTATGATATCATGAGAGAAATAAAAAACAACAAAACTACTTGCTAAGACAGTGAAAGCAAAAATTATCGCCTTTTTACGCCCAATAATGTCAGCTATAAACCCGCCAAGGAAGGAGCCAACTATGAGGGCGACACTGTTCAAGGCGAGAACTATCCCTATACCAAACGACGTGGCTTCTTCGGTTTTCTCGGGATCACCTGGAACTTCAACGAGCTTCTCAACCAAATATGGAATGGGAGAGCTAACCAGTGAAGTTGTAAAAGTAGCCAAGAACATACATGCCCAAAGCACCAAGAAGAACTTTGAAGAGTAACTCATCCATCAACGCCTCGAGTTTGTAGAGCGTCAGGTTGATCCGGTGATCGGT
>CAZCYX010000234.1:0-2249 GCA_964503065.1 uncultured Candidatus Bathyarchaeia archaeon | reverse complement strand
CTCCTTTGTCTGTAACTATTGCTCCTGCCATTTTCATGAAGGGTACGTAATCGGGATTGGTCATGGTGGTGACAAGAACATCGCCCTTTTCCATGAGTTTAGTGGCATCTTCTGTCGTGAATACGATCTTGGCTAGACCTGAACTGATGGCCCTTTTCCCTGCTGCTATTCCCGTAACGATAACTTCTTGATCCATTCCTGAAGGGACAGGGGGCTTCATCTCCATTTTACTAGGTATTTCCCTTGCACTCCACACGGTTTCAGGTCTGGACTGCGTGATAAAGATGTTTTCTGGAAAAGACATGTCTCGGTCAATTGCCCATTCAATGTCCTGTGGAGTTCCATAATGTTTCTCAATTTTTTTGGCAAGTTCGGCAAGTTTGAGGATTTCTTTGTCGGTTAAGCATGGTTGCTCTTGTTTTTCAGTTGGCACTTGAGCCTCAATTGTTTTACCAGTTTTTGGGTCTCGAATTCGTTCAATGGTTTTCTTCGCAATCTTTCTGGCTGTTATTTTAAGGGTTTTCTTGTCTACAACGTAGTGATCTGGAGTGACTTCTCCAGAAACAACAGTCTCACCCAGTCCCCAGTTTCCTTCAATAACAATCTCATTCTCTTTGCCGGTTACTGGGTTGATAGTAAATGTAACACCTGCGGTTATTGAATTTACCATTTTCTGAACCCCGACGCTGATGAGTACATCTTCGTGTCTGAACCCTTTTTGGGTTCTGTAAAAAATTGCTCTAGGCGTGAACAAACTTGACCAGCACTTTACGGTTTTCTCAAGGAGGTCTTTAGCTCCTCTTACGTTTAGATAGGTCTCTTGTTGACCAGCAAAGGAAGCGTCAGGCAAATCTTCAGCTGTGGCACTTGAGCGCACAGCCACAAAAGCTTCAGAAGCCATCGTTTTTTTGCCAAGTTTTTTGTAGGCGTTTTTTGTGGCTTCTTGGATTTCTTCGGGCATGGAAGTGGATTCTATTATATGGCGGATTTTTTTGGAAGCATCTTCAAATTGTTTGGGGTTGTTAATATCAGTCACTGTTTCTTTGATGGTTATGTATATCTTCTTTGCAATCTTTGTCTCGGTGATGAATTTCTTATAGGCGTAGGCACTTACTGCAAAGCCTAGTGGAACTGGAATCCCTGCCTTAAGCATCTCCCCCAAGTTGGCATTTTTACCCCCAACAAGAGGGATGTCTCTTTTCCCTAGATCTTCAAAATCGATAACAAGTTTTTCTTTGGAACTTGGCAAGAGGTTCACCCTGTCTAATCTGAAATTTTTTCGATAAGGATTCGGCAAGGAGTAGGCAATTTTGCTCCTCCTCTTCTCAAGGCTTCCTTTGCGACTTCTATGTCATTTTCGTTGACGTTTACTATTATAACTGGCTGGTTTGCGTTTACTCGAGCAGCCGTTCCAATAGATTTGCCGAAAGCCTTTCTCATTCCATCTTGCAGCCGATCTGCATGTGCCCCAAAAATCATTTTATTTTCCCGAAGTATAACATGGGGATAAGGCATAACGCGTAAGAGAAAATCGTTTCCTAACTTCTCAGAGAGAACACGATTTGCTGCCACACGTGCAGCCTCTAAGGCATTGTGACGCATCTGTACTCGTTTTTGGGCGATGAGCAAGGCATTATATTCAAATTTTTTTGTGGTATCGCCCATAGTGAATTTGGTTATTTTTGGCTGTGGGGAGCCTTTAATATACTTTTTTCTCGTGTAAGGCTGTCCCTTTACCGCTCTGTAATTTTTTGCTTTCATACCGTTTTCCCTCAGCATAGGCAGAACAGTTGTATTTAAGCATTTGTTCACATGGTTGCTTATATAAAGTATGAATTTTTAATCTTAAGACACCCTTAATATGCGCAGTAAAACTTTCAAAACCTTTTGACTTGCATTAAACATTGGCCTTCTAGAAAAATATACAGAATTCCAAGAATTATAAGGCGCCATCTAGATGTGCAACTGTTACCTGTAATCATCTGTTTTTGAACCATATTTTAGCTAGCTCATTATAGTTTGGAAAGACTTCTTTCAAAATGGGGATGTAGAATTTTTTCTCTTCTTCAGTCACGTATTGAAATTGGTAAGCTCCAGTGTAAGGGGATGGTTCGCCTTCTCTAGTCAAGAATTCAATGTGCATGAAGGGATCTCCCCTCTTGATCGTTATGGGTTGTCTGTCATTGCTTAGGTTTACGAGTTCTAGGGCTAGTCTCCCGATGAACCCGCTGTGGACCTTTGCAGCGTTG
>CAZCYX010000233.1:0-2253 GCA_964503065.1 uncultured Candidatus Bathyarchaeia archaeon | reverse complement strand
AACGATAACGACATTAAAGCAACAAGTGTAGTAGCAAAGAATCCTTTCTTATTCATGTTCTTTTCTCCTTTTCTTTCTCTTATTTCAGCAGTACAGTAGAGTCACCCACGTATTTAAAAATCTTATGGAACATTCTTACATTTACAGTTGCTTCCAAAAAACTTATACACCTCGTTTAGCAGTCACATCTATGGCGATGGTGCTTATGGGATTAAAGGCATATATTATTAAGAGAGTAGCCTATTCAATCATACTTCTCATTTTTGTGATAACGTTGAACTTCATAGTCTTTTTCATGATGCCAGGAGATCCAGCAGAAATGTGGATGAATCCTACAGGAAGACTGTCCCCAGAGGAAATCGCCAGGCAAAGGGACGCACTTAGAGAGTTGTGGGGTCTCGGAGACCCACCACACATTTTGTTTCTCAGAACTACAAAGAGCTTGTTAACTTTCAATTTTGGAGCATCGATAGCGACAGGGGAATCAGTGGTGGTAACAATGCGACAAAAGATGCCCTTCACCCTGTTCCTACTAGGCAGTTCAACGGTAATCGCAATAATTGTGGGGGTCTTGCTGGGAGTTCTATCTGCCTACAAAAGAGGAGGAAAATTCGACAGCAGCTTGGTGACAAGTTCACTAGTCTTCTATTCCTTGCCAACATTCTGGATGGGCATGGTTTTCATCGTTATATTTTATCTCAAGTTAGGCTGGTTCCCCGGGGCTCATACGTTCCCGGTTGACCAATGGACAACTCAAGGAACACCCATCGCGTACACAGTTGGGGCTGACCCATCGGCTACAGTGTTGAATGTCCTGTTCTCAGTGAACCCACAAGGCCTATTAGAACTCATTGGTGGATACATCTATCATGCTTTTCTCCCAGTGCTTACACTCAGTCTATTCTCATACGGCGGATACCTCCTCCTTACACGAGCAACCATGCTTGAAGCCCTAACCGAAGACTACATCATTACTGCTCGAGCCAAAGGACTACCAGAACGAAGCGTACTGTTACGGCATGCTTTGAAGAACGCTTCATTGCCAATCATAACTAGCGTGGCGCTAAGCTTTGGGTTCATCCTCTCAGGAGCAATCATCACAGAAACTGTATTTACATACGAAGGAGTCGGACACTGGATATGGGCGGCAATAATCCGTAAAGACTATACGGTGGTCTTACCCATCTTTTACATCATCGCTCTATGCGTCATAGCAGCAAACTTTGTCGCAGACTTGTTCTACGGAATAATAGATCCTAGAATCAAGTACGGGTGATGAAAATGGCTTATCCAAGTAAATTAGCATTCACGCTCAAGAGATTTTGGGGCTTCCTCAAGATTTTCAGTCGAAGCTGGAGAGGAGTGGCGGGAGTCGCCATCATACTATTCTTTGTCTTCTTAACCTTCTTTGCACCGATAATAACACCATTTAACGCCAAGGGAGAAGACCCAAACAATCCCAAAGAACCACTAGGTCCAAGTTCAGGCGCCCCAGAGTGGCTAAGATATCTTCCTCCCCAATTAGGAGGAACTCCGGATCTAAGCAGTAACATGCTGATTGTCGAAGATCCAGGACAACCTCAACTTGTGGAATACGGAGGAGAATGGAACTTCACAACCGAATCAATTGATGGTACGATCACAGTTGAGAGTTCGACCATGAACTATCCCGGTAGCGCCGATGGTTGCTTAGCAGTGACATTCCAGCGTAACAACATGACGCCAACACTCGGCAAGATTAAAACAACTCTTACCAAGGAATTCTATTATCCATATACTGGACCACCCTACACTATGAGGGGGTCTATAGCCCTGCTTATCACCGGGACAACTGGAGCTACAGCAACAGAAGTAAACGTACGAGATGAAGGCCTTTATGGAGGAGGCAACATCGTACCCTACACCTATAAACTGAAGAACACTCCGGTCAAACCCAACAGCGAAACCCTTTATGTTATCAGAATGCCCTCAATAAGAAGTGTAGTGTCTTCTGCTCTCTACCGCCTAAACTACACCACAGGAGAAATCACAATAGATAGACCTAGGGCACCGACTGAGATGTACGTAATAAGCTACGCCTACTTCAAATTTCCCATACGTACAATGGCCGAGGTCTTCATAGGCGACGGAAACATAACAACATTCCAGTTGACGCACACTCCGGTCAATCCCGACAGCGAAATCATTCGATATGAAGATGATGATGTAGAGACTTCAGAATACACAATTAACTATGCTACTGGAGAAATTACC
>CAZCYX010000232.1:0-2287 GCA_964503065.1 uncultured Candidatus Bathyarchaeia archaeon | reverse complement strand
AAAGTAAAGATTGTGCTAACTTCATTTGTTATCATATAACGTACAGAAGAGTCAGGGTCTTTGGCGTAGGCATAAAGATTGGTATCGGGAATTTCGACTAGTTTCTCTTTCAGTTCTTCAAGCCATTTAGGATGAGTGAAATCTCCTGTGCCCACGAGGTTCAAGCCCTTTATTTGGGCAAAACGGGTAATTTCGTCTATGTTCATTTTTTGGCTTGTGGCACGGCTGAAACGGCTGTGAATGTGCAAGTCTGCGATAACTCTCATTTAATTTTCTCCTCCTTTTCTTTCACATATTTCAAAAAGATTTTCTCCCAGTCAACCTTGAACATCACAACCGTTACAATGATAAATAGTATTACTCCAAGAAAAGCTCCAATCAAAGCGGCTATCAAGTCGCTTCCTTCGCCAAAAATCTGCTCGATAAATCGATTTGTGACACTGCCACCATAGGCTACAATAAAGTTCATGCACATTTTCCCAACTAAAGCTGGAATGAAAGCCCTAACAAGACTATAGCGTAACATACCCAATGGGATAAAAAGTAAGTCATCTGGCAAGGGTGTCAAAGCAAAAAGAAAAATAGTGATGGGGCCAAATCTGTCGAAGACTTTCACCATGAACTCCATTTTCCTACGTCGTTCTGTGCTGATAACTCTCCTCCCATAAAACCCGAGCAAATATCCCGAGAACTCACCTATTGCTGAGCCTATTCCTGCGGCGATTGCAATCAAAAATGGATTGAAACTTCCCGTGCTTCCAAGCCAAAAGATAACTACTGTGTAGGGTACGGGGAAAAAGATGGATAAGGCGCCGATTAGGCTGATTAGAAAAATTCCGAAGTATCCGTAGTTCTGTGCTAGTTGTAGCATCCACTCGACTAGCTGCTGTAACGTGTTTTGAAGCAAGACCTGCAAACAAGACCTCTCGAAAGCCCGTTTTACGGTTGGTTTTAACGCTTATTGTGTTTAGTCCTAATAATCTTTGTTGGCGTAACGATAATGTCGACTTTTTCGTCATGAGGTGTAGAAGGTGCGTATTCAACTAGTTGAATGTCATGTATTGTGGTGGCAACAGGCACTTTCCCGAACTTTTCCTTTATCATCTTTACTTCGCGGTCTCCATAACCACGACCTTTTCCAAGCCTATTGCCGTCTTTGTCAACAGCCACACTCCCGGTTACGATCAGACCTGGCTTCGGGAAAGCCGTTGTTTCTTTTCCAAACTTGAAAGCACCTTTGATTGTTGAAGCGAACCGTTCATTTCCAGTGGTTGTCTCTGGAGCGATTACGAGAAAGCCGTGTTTAAGCCTAGGTGTAGCCATGACCAGAGTTTTGCCGTCCTTCATGGTTATTTCTCGAACAGGTCTTTGCGGAGAGTCAGGGGAGCAGAAAACAATCTTCGCTACCTTATATTCAGGTAATTCTTGTAATTTCTGAGCTGCCTTCTCAGCTCCAACAAAATTGGGTATCCTATGAAAAACTGGTTTCGGAAAACGAGCAATTCCCGTCTTTTCCATAAGCTGCCAAATTCTCATTCTAATATTTTCCTTAGTCAAACAGCATCACATCAAAGTTCGTTAGTGGTGAAGGGTTAAAGTCTTTCTTAAGATTAGATTGTTTAAATACTAATATCTATAAAGTCAATTAAACTTGCGAGGTTGATATAGAGTGACTACTGTGAAAAGAGAAGATTGGAGTCACTATGGCAAATGGTTTCGTAAAGTGTTAATCGATGCAGAGATAATGGACTATCGATACCCAATTAAGGGATGTGGTGTTTGGTTTCCTTATGGTTTCAAGATACGGAACAATATTTTCCAAATCTTGCGCAATTTGTTGGATTCCACTGGTCATGAGGAAACACTATTTCCTTTGATGATTCCAGAGACTGCATTAGCTAAAGAGTCTTCTCATGTGAGAAGTTTTGAAGAGGAGTGTTACTGGGTTACTCACGGCGGCACCGAACCGCTGAAAATTAAATATGCTCTTCGACCAACAAGTGAAACTGTTATCGCGCCCATGTTGAAACTGTGGATTCGATCTCACGCCGATCTGCCACTAAAATTGTATCAGATAGTAAACATTTTCAGGTACGAAACTAAGGCTACTCGACCAATTCTTAGGATGCGAGAGGTCTCAACCTTCAAAGAAGCCCACACTTCTCACGCCACATTTGAGGAAGCCGAAGAGCAGGTGAAAGATGCAATAAAAGTTTACAAAGGCTTCTTTGATGCAATGGGTGTTCTATCGCATATCAAGGAGACCAGATTGGGACAAATTCCCAGG
>CAZCYX010000231.1:0-2289 GCA_964503065.1 uncultured Candidatus Bathyarchaeia archaeon | reverse complement strand
AAAGTATATCATATAGTAATATTTAATATATGTTACCGCACATTAGGAGATTAACAAATGAACAAATATCTATGCGCCCAATGTGAGCACCCGTTTTCACACCCACTCGTACTAACCAATAATTCTGGGGGGGTTTCGGAAACTTATTATGCGTGTCCATATTGCTTGTCCAAGATAGACATGGATGAGAAAGATGTCGTTGCAGCCTTCAGAGAGAAGAGAAAAGCCACTGGTTTTATAGACAATCCTGCAAAAAATCTTGATCCCCCTGAGGGAGTGCGGAAGAACATTATGATCCCTGATGAGTGCTTGGATTGCGCCAATCTTCTGCCCTGCGTACACACTTTGATCATGTTAATAGAATCAAAGAAGGAGAATCCAGAGAAAAAAACTCCTGTTTGTAAATTCCTTTAGCGCTCGTTTTCGGAAATTCTCTCAGTTTTGATATGCTCACACTATTTCTAGACATGAGTCTGTTGACCGCTTCAATTCAATTTACATTCCTCTTTTTAAGACACAACCTACATAGTTTAGTGTAAGAGGAATAATTGGAGGCTGAACTTGAAGGAGATATTGAAGAAGTGGGGCAAGGAACTCTGGATAGCCCAAGAAAGAGAATATGGCGGAAAAATCTTAATCATAAAACAGAACCATAACACTTCGCAACATTTCCACAAAGATAAGAAAGAGACGATTTATTGCTTTAAGGGTCAAGTTGACATTATCTTAAGCGATAGAATAGTCACGTTGAAGGAAGGAGAGGACATAACCTTACTCCCCAGTACAGTCCATAGAATAATTGGCAAAGAGAATTCAATCCTCTTTGAAGTGTCTACGCCACAGTTAGAGGACGTAGTGAGACTCAACGAAGACAAGCCATCACGTTGACAAAACGCTGAACCTCACACTTAGATTCCCTAGCACAAACAAAAACCTACCTTTTTAGAAAAGTTCTTGGTATTTCTTCAACTTAAAAAAATAGAAAAAGGGATGCTAAATTTGTTGATGTCCTATGGGTCTTCCTCTTCGATTTGTTTATCATTTTTGATAGCAATTTATGGAAGAATTTCCATGCTCATGCAATGGCTTTCCTCTTTAATATTAAATGTATGACATCTGACCATAGAGTTGTATATTCGCCAGCCAACTCGCCAGAAAACATCCTGGTCTCACATAGCCTATTCCTAAAGACTGAAGTCTCTGAAAGCCCCTGAGCTTTCTCCAAGAAACTTTTGATTGTATCCGGAACTCTATCCGTCTTCAACTCGAAAAGACTCCCCTTAGCTCGTTCTTTAGCGAGAACATCAGCATAGTTGCGAACTATCGAACGTGAAAAAGCTCGCCAGGAGTCTGGATGATCAAACATTTCAAGCCCAAGCACTCCGCGAGAATCAATTATGACCACCCCAACTTGATTGTCAAGATCTGCCGGAACCTTAGAAAGCATCTCCTCAACTTCTTGATTAAACTTTGCCATTTCATCAAGATTTGCAACGAGGTTATCTCTAGCATGCCAACTAGACATCGGGGAAAACACTCTGTTATAAGCAGAAATCAACGGGGCGTCAACACGAATTCGCCTAATCCTTCTCTCATCAGAATCACTTCTTAAAGTAGGCGCAGCCACATATCCACATTGCATACACACAAGCTCTGCTTCATAAGTCTGCAAAAGCCTAGATGAGCCACACTCTGGACATCGTGTTATTCTTGCACGAACCCCTCTAATAGCAGTAGCTTTCCAAACCTTCGCCTGATTCTTTGATGGGGACGCTAAAACATCCTCAATCTTCCTTGGAACCGTATCCATCATTGTTAAAAAACCAGAATGAGTTGCAATTCGATGACTTGCGTGCACACAGAAAACATCAATCAAATTCTCTTTCCCAGGCTCCAAAACTATACCCATACCACTCGTTCTCGACTGCGTACCTTGCCCTTTGAAAATTGTCCCAGTTCTCACGAAAACAGGCTTTCTTACACCACTTATCGTAACATTCACCTTGTTTATTTGCCCAGAATCAGTGACAGAGATTTTGTCTTTCGAGACTTCTTGAATTACCAAAAAGTTTCGATCTCGATCAAATCTTCTCAAAATGGGGACAACTGCCGACAAGCTCTCCGAAGTCAGCTGCCATGGCTTGCCAAACTCGTACATCTCACCTTCAATAATTTCACGGATCAAGACCGCTCCAGCATTCTTTCCTACCTTTACATTTTCTTTTTCCAAATTTCGACCTGTTTCATTTTCTGCTTTGCGCAGAAATTTAAACAATCTCATCTCTTCAT
>CAZCYX010000230.1:0-2292 GCA_964503065.1 uncultured Candidatus Bathyarchaeia archaeon | reverse complement strand
ACCCGTCCTATGGGGATAGGAAGAAAGGCGTGTGCTTACCGCTACCCCTCAAATCTACCTTATTTTATGGTTATTCTCTCTTTAATTCTTTTCTCTAATTCCTCTTGAGTTAATATGCCCTTTTCTTCAAGTAATTCTACGAGACTTGAAAGCATTGTGTCTAAGAGGTCTATTTCTTCTGCGAGTTCTCGTTTAACTTTGGCTTTTTTCAACTTTTCCACCTTTTGTAAGATAGCCTTTTTCTGATAACCAATTTAGGATTATTGAACGGAGAGTGTCCGAGTGCCCCTCTCCTAAAGTGCCGACTAACTCGGCATCTATGAGGTCAACGATTTTGTCGGGAAGTGCGACTAAGATTTTTTTCATTTCGCTATTGCCTCCAACGCTTTATCTTTCGCTTGTTCTGCTTTTGTTGCTTTTGCATAGATTTCTGCTTCATGTTTTGTTGCTTGTTCTATTAGGCTTTTCCAATTGTTAGGAGCTTGCATTCTTGCGGCTTGAGCTGGAGTTTTTCCGCCTAGGCTTAGGTGTGGTCTAACGTAATTGTAGTGTACTGTATAGCCTTCGAGTAGGTCTTTTGTGGATTCAAAGGCTTTTAGTCCTCTCATTGGTTTTGTTCGGTCTTTAAGTGTTCCATGTAAGCGTTCAACTATGTTGTTTGTTTCTCTAGTTCTTACGCCTACTCTTTGAACAAGCTGTGGTCGTGTGTCTTTTCTTAGAGTGTAGAATACTTTGTTGAAAGCTCTGTTATAGACGTGGCTTCCGTCTACGAATACGGCTTTGGGTCGTACTTTGCTTTGTTCAAATCCTTTCTTGAATATGGCTATTGTGTCTTGTAGCGTTCTTGTTCCTGAGACGTGAGACGCCACTAGAAACTTTGTATCTTCATCAATCATTTCCCAAAACCATATGTTTCTTCCTTCGCATTGAAGCATGGTTTCATCTTCATGCCATAAACCTGAAAGCTGAGGAACTAAAGTTGTTACATACTCTTTTACGAGCTTCGAGTATTTTTTCAACCAATTAAGAATAGTGACTTGACTTACTCTTTCTCCGAATATTTGCTCCAAGTTTCTCTGAGATTTGCGAAGAGACAAACCATCATAATAAAGGTTTAATGCTGTGACTATGAGACTCTTATCGTTTTTCATTCTTGCAAATTTGCCGTTATCGTAAAAGCGGTGTCCACAATCCTTACACTTGTAAAGCTGTTTTTCTTTTACGAAGCCTTTCTTTATGACTTTTTTCGAGCCATAATATTTGCATTTCATTGGTATCTCACAGGTATACTATAAGCTACATAGCCACATATATAGCTTGTGGTATGCCCACAAGATACCAATATTTTGAATATGAATCGTCACTTCCAAAAGTCTAAAAAGGCGATCCTATATAATACTTTTCTACATGGAAATGATATTTCCATCTGGTAAACCAACCGCAAAATCTATATCTTGCATACATATAACAGATATATGTACAAAAGGGAGGATTAGGAGTCACCTTGAAAAATAATGAGAATGTGATCGAAGAAGGGCTAATACTGCTGCATCCTGAACGCTGGAAATTAATTAAGGCATTAAGGGAAATTAAGGAACCCCTCTTTATCGGCGAACTCGCGGAAAAGCTGAAAATGGATCGGCGTCTTGTATCATATCATCTTTCAACTTTGGAGCAGCATGGATTTGTCAAAAGTGAATTTAAGATAATAGAACCCCCGCGCTCTAAAGGAAAAGCTGGAAGATTCTATCAACTAACGACAAAAACAGATGATATAATTCCTAAGCTAATTGAAGCAATCCGAGACTAACTATCTCCTCATTTCTTTTCTGTCATTTCGACAACTTCCGACAGAATTAATAGCCCTGTAATTTTTGCTATTTCGGATAGTGTACTCTGCAATTCCTTCATATTCTCGTTAGGATAAATATCACAATATTGTATTTGGCACCAATCATTCTCAAACTTATCGTTGTAATTACGGTATCTGAGTTCAACTTCATAATTGTACTTTCTAAAACTCATTGTTATAACCATATGAACAATATTGCATGAAGCACAGCGATCGGCTTCATTAAACACTTCCAAGTTTTCAAAAGGTGGTTCATGAAAAACAGGTCGAAATAGAACTAAATAACTAATGTTTATGGGAAGCTTGTTCTTTGCAAATTTCTTATTTACTTGCTGCATTATATTATTAGCGAGCGAGACAGACATCCCTCAAACTTATACCTAGACTTGCACACAATTATTTAAAATTTATTGATTAATGGTACATAATCACAATTCAAT
>CAZCYX010000229.1:0-2317 GCA_964503065.1 uncultured Candidatus Bathyarchaeia archaeon | reverse complement strand
TTTCTCCAAAACGCAATCCACCGCCCCTTGCCCTTCCTTCAGTAGGTTGTCGCGTCAGCATCTGAACTTGTCCTCGCGCTCTGGCATGGATTTTGTCTGCAACCATATGATGGAGCTTTTGGTAATAGACTATTCCCATAAAAATGTCTACTGCAAATTTCTCGCCTGTTACCCCATTATAGAGGATTTCTCGTCCAGTACTGCTGAAGCCAAGCCTAATCAGTGCCTTTTTTAGTTCTTCTGGGTCTTCGTTAATGAAAGGTGTGCCATCAACATGTCTTCCCCTTGCTGCAGCAACTTTTCCAGCCATAGACTCTAGAAACTGCCCAATAGTCATCCGTGAAGGAATAGCATGTGGATTTATTATAATGTCTGGAACGATGCCGTCGGCAGTAAATGGCATATCTTCTTGAGGTATAACCATACCTATTACACCCTTTTGTCCATGTCGGGAAGCAAACTTGTCACCTAACTCAGGTATGCGTTGGTCACGCACTCTAACCTTTACGAGTTTGCTTCCTTGACCATTTTCAGTAAGGAAAACATCGTCGACAATACCAGCTTCAGAAGTTCTAACATCTACTGAGGTGTCCCTTATAGTGGGGCCTTTAACCTCAAACTCCTTATATTCTTCAAGAAATCTTGGAGGACTTGTTCTTCCAATGAGCACGTCACCACCTGTAGTCTCGGACTCAGGACTTACTATGCCATCCGTTTCAAGAAGACGATAATACTGTTCTCCACGGTATCCACGAACACCGGATTCCGGTATAACAAAACGATCCTTTAATCCACCGAGGTATTGACGACATTCTGCCTCGTAAATACGATAGAATGTAGAACGCCCTAATCCACGTTCAATAGATGCCTTGTTGAAGATAAGGGCATCTTCCATGTTATATCCTTCAAAGGATATAACGGCAATGAGACAGTTTTGCCCAGAAGGTCTAAAATCATATTCTATAATATCCAATGGTTTTGTGTTTACCAATGGTGTCTGTGGATAGTGCAGAATATGGGAACGAGAATCAACCCTATTGAAGAAATTTGTAGTATGTATCCCTAAGGCTTGTTTTGCCATGGCTGCTTCATAAGAGTTACGTGGAGACTGATTATGTTCTGGGTATGGTATAAGGGAGGCGCATATTCCAAGGATAGTATAGGGTGCTATCTCTAGGTGAGTATGTTCGGAAGTTACTTCATCAAAATTTAGTGCTGCAAGAACGTTTTCTTCTTCTTCAGCATCAATGTACTCAATTATACCATTCGCTATTAGATCTTCCCATCCCCATTCTCCGGAACGTATTTTTTCGATATGCTCAGGTTGTAGTCTCGGTTTACCATTCTCTACAATTATAAGCGGGCGCCTCACACGCCCTTTATCACAATTAACATAAACCTCTTCCTTTTCACCGAAGACTCTGGAGAAATAGGCAACATTAACCTCTGGAGATATGCTTCCTTTCCTACGTTTCTTTCTTAGTTCAGCAACTAACTCTTCTGGTGATGAACAGAAACCAGCCGGAGAACCGTCTACAAAGACTTTGGCATACCCAGACTTAACTTCTTCATTTGCCTCTTGAAGTGGGGTTACTCCTATCCGATAGAGAGTTTGCTTCATTTTTTCTGGATTCACACTTAAGGAGGTACTTGCGGATAAAGCAAGGTTTTTTACTAGACCACAGTTTGATCCCTCTGGTGTTTCGTTTGGGCATAGTCTTCCCCAATGTGTTGGGTGTAGGTCTCGTGCCTCAAAGTTAGGTTGACTGCGACTGAGTGGTGACTGTAACCTTCGTAGATGGCTTAATGTAGAAATATGGTTTGTTCGATCAAGAAGTTGGGTGATACCAACTCTTCCTCGTCCCCATTTGCCAGTTGCCAGAGCATGTTGAATTCGTTCCGTAATAATCCCAGGACGAACAGCTGCAGAGATATTTATCATTGGTCGCTTAAAACCCATGCGTTCAAGTTGATACTTTATGTCTCTGCACAGATTTCTGAAGGCAATTCTAAAGAGATCTGCGAGCATTGGTCCTGCGAGTTTCAAACGTTTGTTTTTAAAGTGATCTTTGTCGTCTGTCTTTCTTTTTCCAAGTTTTAATTCAATAACTCGGCTTGCCATTTCGCCTACGAAGAATGCTTTGTCGTTACGAGTTTCAATTGTGCGGCCAATGTGAGGCAGGAAGTTTCGATCAATAATACTTTCTGCCTTCTGTCGACGATATTCTTCGATCTGTCCATGAGCCACCCGATTTCCAATGTACATTATCGCGTCGTCGACTGTATCGACACCAACGGCTTTTTCAAAAGAGTATTC
>CAZCYX010000228.1:0-2330 GCA_964503065.1 uncultured Candidatus Bathyarchaeia archaeon | reverse complement strand
TGGCCTCATAACTCCAAGCACCAGGCATCATCAGAACTTCGAATCTGTTGTCCAGATACTTTGATTCATAAACACGAAACTCGTTGATCTCTGGGGACATCTTGATTTTTTCAACCAAATCCTTTGAGATGATGCTGTCAACTGCAGTGATGCTCCAACGGGTCGGCACCATTCGCCTGTTATCTTTCAAACCAAAGGAGCCAACGCTGAAGGCACGTTGTATCCTTGAAACGAGCACATTTTTCTTATACAATGCTGTTACGGCTTCTACCGCCTTGAGGTCTGTGTCGTTATATGCCTTTTCTATTTGGTGATTCCAATGAGACGTTCCAACATTTATGTCTTTAAGAAGGGCAGAAGGACCGAAAGGCTGAATCTCATCATCTAGAACTAAGGCTCGCTGAGGCTTCTTCTTCAAAGCCAATTCCACATCCACAGGTCCCAATGAAAGAGCCAACTCTCGAGTTCTATCCATGATCTTTCCAGCTTCTTCAAATTTCTTCACATGAACTCTATGTTTCCCACGTATCAACATCGACCTGAAACCAACGATGTCATCGATGGATTTACCGAACCATAATTCTGGCAAGTCGTAGAGACTAGTATCCTCATGAACAGGAGGAACCAAGGGACCTGCATAAACGTACGGATATCCGATTCGCCCTACGAAGACGCCAGGTGGAGAAGCTCCATCAACACCCAAACTATCAATTAAAGGCATTGTCCTGAAGTAATACTTCAATCTGACAACCAGTGGACATCTCGTCTTGCCACACAAGAATTTGGCGCCTTTGCAGACAACGCACAAGGCGTCCCTAGAAGCCTTTGCCACTAAATAGTCTGCATTGTAATTTATGTCAGCAGCGATACTTGGGCTTTCCAAAAGTTGGAGAATCCATGGGTTATCCTTTATGGATACTCTGGTTTTCATTGGTTTCTTAGTCCACATCTCTCTCATCTATTCTTTTTTTGCGTTCTCATCCAAAATTCTTTCCTCTCTTTCCTTAACTCACAGATCAGATTATAGTTGTCTCATATTTCTTTAGGTTTATCTACACCCGCAAGTGAATTATTCTTTCAGGAGGTGAAAAAGTCTTTTGATACGCGAGTATCACCTATCTAAAATATTTTTTCTATGTGGTTGATGCCCCTCCTTCAATCCAATTGTTGCTAACATACTCAAAGCTGCCAGATTCTGTGCAAGTCCAACAGCAGCCATAACCTCCGCAAGCTGATCAGCACTCTTTAATCTCAAAATCTTTTTCAGAACAAACTCCGCCTTCGGAAAGTTCCTTATTTCACCGCCAACTATCCCGCATGGAATAAGCATCTCCAATTCACCAATCAAATATTTACCCTTGGAACGCCACTTGCTGAGGGGCATATACCGCCCATTCCTAAGCGCAAAGGCATGATTCGCACTCTCTATTGCCCTCCAATCTTGGCCAGTTGCAATTGCAACTGCGTCAACTCCGTTCATTATACCTTTGTTATGCATCACAGCCCTCTGTACATCCCTTTCAGCCCAAATACTTAGCCAAAGAACCCCTTCCCTGACCCTTTCGCCGGACCACGCTATTCTTCTAACACTTTTCCTAGCCAACTTTTCCACAGAAATCTTAGCCTCCGCCCTCACATGCCTCCCAGAATAATTTGATATTATACAAGCGTTATAGGGAAAACCAGTTATCCTTGAGACTTCCTTGCCAACCAATTCAGCCATATCACTAGCAGCAGCTGCACCCATCGCATCACCAGGGTCTACAAGAATGTCCACGATAAGCGCTTTTCCAATCCGACCTTCCAACCATCTCGTCTTTATATCATAAGCCTTTGAGAACCTGTGACCTTGATTCGCCCGTTCCAGCAAATACTTTTTTCTTCTTAAAATCTGCCTTTCAACCCTTGGTTTATCAACCCCTACGAGTTGTATTTGTCCTACCGCCTTACTGTATCTGCTTTGTTCCATCACATAGGAGTGGATACCCCCACTTTCATAGCAAAGTTTGGCTCCATAGCAAACTCCAGCAACAACAGATGCTTCCTCAACAACCATAGGAATAAAATAATCGACATCATTAATCTTGAAGAAATTTGCAATTCTTAAAGGCAATTCATAAGTGCTCACGGGGTTTTCTCCTATAACCTCCAGTCTCCTAAAATCTAAAGTACACAAATTCTTCAAAACGGAAATTTCTTCTTCACTTAAACCAAGAAAAACTCTCAAAGCTGCTATTCTTTCCTCTATGGAAAGCGAAAAAAAGTTTGGAACAGCTGAAGACTTCATAGTTGCCTCCCCTATATAACTTAAGCACATTTAACATTTAAAC
>CAZCYX010000227.1:0-2340 GCA_964503065.1 uncultured Candidatus Bathyarchaeia archaeon | reverse complement strand
GTGCGGGGGGTGGGATTCGAACCCACGAACCCCTACGGGACAGCCGCCTCAGGGCATAATTTTGAAAATGGCTTGAAAATTGACTGGGAAAACTTCAAAACTTGGCTTTTTATGGAGTATTTGCCTGTTACAGCAAAAGATCGGCTTCGTTATGCAGAGAAATATGCTCATTGCTTAATCAATAGAGATTTCAGCACTCTAAAACTCTTAACAGATAGTCAACGCATCCACACAATGAAAGCCTTAGCAGTGTTGTCAAAATTTCTAGGAATTTATGAAGACTTCAAAAGCCTAGTGAAAAACTACGGATTAAAATGGAGTGGCAAAAATTCTAGTGATCTGATAATCGAGAGACTAACTAAAACTGTAAATCCCAATGAAATATTCAATTGGATCAGACAAGTGAAAAAAGCAATTCCAGAATTGAGCAGTTTTATGGATTTGATAGTTACTGCTGGCTTACGCTACAATGAAGCGATCGAAAGTTACAACCTAATCATTAACCTAGCACAGAAAGGAAAACTTCAACAATACTACAACCTTGAAAACGAAACATTAGAGCATTTCAGATTTAAAGAGCCATTTATCCGTAGAAGTAAAAAAGTGTTCATAAGCTTCGTTCCGAAAGAACTTGTAAAACGAATAAGCCAAAACAAACCTTTAGAATGGAACGCAACCAAAAAGAAAGTTGCGAGAAACGTTAAACATTTACGATTTGCAGATTTGCGAGAACTTCACGGAAGCATCATAACGAAATATCTTCAACAATCAGAAATAGACTTTCTACATGGTCGCTGTAGTTCAAGCGTTTTCATGAAACACTACTTTAACCCAAAACTGATAACTGATCTAAAAGCGAGAACATTTAAGGCTATCAAAGAAATCCAAAAAGCAATTAACAACAACCACTAACTTCCCTTTTTTTTTCTTTTCTCTTTGTTTCATATAATTCATAGAAATCATAGTTTTATTCACTTATAAGTAACCATGCGTTAAATTCTGTGAGGTTAAACCATGACAGAAACAAAAGCAATATACACCATTAGAATAAAGAAGACACCAGAACAAGCCGAAAAGATATTACAAGAGATAGATTTTCTAATGCTGAGATTTGAACAGTTGTTTCCAAGCATGGAAGTAGAAATCTAAACAATATGTCTAAAAACAGACATAGCCCTCTCTCCCTTTTTCTATCTGCTCCATTTAGAATCATAAGTGATTACTTATGCATGTAACAGTCACATGGCTATGATGTAACCATACACAAACTCCATACACAAAACTACGATAAACACCAACATGGGATAGCCCTCAAGAGGCTAGGCATGACATAGTCTAAACCTCTTGACCCCCCACAGCAACAAAATTACCCATGACCCCCATACACAAAACCCCATATAGTCACTCAGGTTTAGACCCCTTCTCTATCTCATGTTTATATTATCTCATCTGAGAATAGTACGAAGTATTTCTTCAAGATAATCGTTAAGATTCTCTTCTTTTATTGGAATGCCCTGCAATGCCTCCAAGAATCCAGACTTCTTAATTTCTGTTTTTCCAACTATTAGCGGAATAACTTTCCCTCCTTTTCCACGCATGATACCTGCTTCTTGATTTGCCCAAACAGATTTTTCATAATTGGGAGTTAACAAAGCGAGTAAAACGCTGGCACTTTCTAGGTGTTTGAAAATCTCTTCTCTCCATTCTTCTGAAACTTCGATGTGTTCATGAGCAAGAAAGACATCAATCCCTTTTTCATTCAGAAAAGTTGCTATTTTTCTCGCTAAAACTCTATCCCTATGAGAATAACTGAAAAATACCTCACCTTTTTCTTCCTGAGAACTTGTAATGTAAGATTTGAAATATTTGTCATATAGATCAGTTTTCCTACCTTTAAAGTCGGCAAAACCGATTATGTGTCTAATTTCTGCAATTTTCTCATCGAATGTCTCCAAACCTAATTTGACTTTCACTTCCAGAGTGTCTCGCAAGTAGATTTCCAGCGCACTTCTTATTCTGTCCATAATGGCTTCATAATTTTGACTCCACGTAAAATCGACACGTCTAAAATTTTCCTTGAGAAGATTTTCAACAAGCTCAGTTTTTCTGATTACCTCATCAATCTCCTCATCAATAACATCATAATGAGATTTATCCACAGACTTTTTCGTTTCTGTTCTATATTTTTCTACCCATGACTTTGCAAAAGACAATGCTTTTATGATTATGTTGCTTGATTTTGGGTCGAAGCCACGAAAGAATCGCAGACCAGAAGAACGCTTCACCAAAGTGGATTCACTGAAATGAAATGTTCTTTTGAATCAAATAAATAAGTTGCGT
>CAZCYX010000226.1:0-2340 GCA_964503065.1 uncultured Candidatus Bathyarchaeia archaeon | reverse complement strand
AAGGAGGCAGTCTAATGAAAGCAGTCATATTATCGGCAGGAGAGGGAATCCGCCATCACCCACTCACACTTACTCGCCCTAAACACCTAATTCCTGTCGGCGGAAAACCACTCCTCGAACATCTCCTCACTTCTGTAAAGACTGCCAGCATAGAAGAAGTACTGATTGTAATCCATTACATGGGCGAAAAAATCCAAAAATGGTTCGGTGACGGCTCAAAATTTGGACTGCAGCTCAAATATGTGTTTCAAAAAGAGATGAGAGGCACTGCAGACGCAATAGGTACCATAGAACCATTCATAGAAGACGATTTCTTGCTGATTTACGGTGACCTCCTCATCACCCCTAATGTTATTAAACAAATTTTACAGTCACATGAAAAGGAAAAACCCACCACAACTATGGCAGTGGTTCCTGTAAAACATCCTGAAAACTATGGCATCGTAAAACTTGATGGTTCCTATGTCACGGAGATTATTGAAAAACCCAATAATGGGGCACCCACCAATTTAGCAAATGCTGGTATTTACATCTTTTCAACTGAGATTTTTCAGAAGATAAAACAGACAAACCTTTCATTGAGGGGCGAAATAGAAATAACCGATACACTGCGTCTTTTCTTGGATGAAAAACAATCGGTGCTTGCTGTTCCAGTTTCTAGTGAAGAATGGCTTGATGTGGGAAGACCTTGGGATCTGTTTGAAGCAAATGAACGAGTGCTGAGCCAAACGGAACCTGTGGTGGAAGGCGAAATAGAAGATGGAGCACGACTTATAGGTCAGGTCTCAGTTGCTCGAGGTGCTCGAATTCGTTCAGGAGCATATATCAGAGGACCAGCCCTAATTGGTGAAAATAGCGATATAGGACCGAACTGTTACATTCGGCCTTACACAAGCATCGGTAGACACGTTAGAATCGGAAACGCCTGTGAAATAAAGAACAGCATAATCTTAGATGAAACCCGAATCGGCCATTTATCCTATACTGGAGACAGCATCATAGGAGAAGAATGCAACTTAGGTGCAGGAACTGTAGTCGCAAATTACCGCCTTGACGGCAAAACAGTTAAGATGATGGTGAAGGATAAGGTTGTTGACAGCGGAAGAACAAAACTCGGAGTTATTCTTGGAGACCGTGTCAAAACAGGAATTAACTCCTTGCTGATGCCGGGGGTAAAAGTTGGTAACGATAGTTTGATAGGACCCAATGTTGTGGTGTATAGAGATGTTCCGTCCAACACTCGTGTCCTTTTAAAGCAAGAAATCGAGCAAAAGGAAATAAAGAATTAATCGTTGGCTGGATCATAATATTCTGATAAGTTTGATTTTTCAGAAAAGTATAGATACTCTGAATGCCTTTGCTTCTTTGGAAGTGAATTTCATGTCTCATGAAGATAAAATAAAAGATGTAGTAAGAGAATCCTACGGAAAAATTTGGAAAACTGAAAGAACCTGTTGCAGTCCATCATCCAAGTCAGACAGAGTTATACGTCTCTCTGAACACGCTGTGCACGAAGCTTTGCTAAATGAAATTATGCCACTTGAAGAAAAAAGAATTCTTGATGTTGGCTGCGGAAATGGAAGTACAGTTCTGGAAATAGCAAAACAAGTTGGTCCAGAGGGGAAAGCAGTAGGCATAGATTTTTCTCCTGAAGGAATAGCCGAAGCCGAAAAGAAAGCGATTGAATTGGGATTAGAAGAAGCTACAGAGTTTAAGGTTGCAGACGCAGAAAAACTACCTTTCGAGGACAAGTCTTTTGATATTGTAATAAGCGAGTGCGTTGTATGCTTAACACCCGACAAACAAAAGGCGCTTAATGAGAAAACTCGGGTGCTAAAACCTGGTGGAAAAATAGTGATGCATGATGTGATTTCCAAGGCACCCATGCCAAGAGCAGTCCAAACAGACCCAGAACTCTATTGCGGATGTATAGGTGGAGCCGTTAGCCATGACGACTATGTCGAAATGCTTAAACAAGCCGGATTGACGGAAATAAAAGCTGTTGACTACTCAGACGAACCAGCCATTCATGGTTATCCAGTTTCAGTAAAGAGAGCTTTAGATTCGCAAATTCTGTTGGCTGCGACAAAAATAGAGGACGAAAAAGACTTTCAAGAGGTTGTCAACTTCGTTCGAAACGGCGGAGTCGGATATGCGCTCTTAACGGCAAAAAAGCCCTAATCAATTATTAAAGAAATTAGTAGAGAGAGTGAATACAATGAACAAGAAAAAAGATGAAGAAATGAGCTGCGGAGTTGTTGTTAGTAGTGGATGTTGCAAACTTGAAGCCGTAGTCCGTGTAGACGAACGTGGGCAAATCGTGTTGCCTAAGGACTTGCG
>CAZCYX010000225.1:0-2344 GCA_964503065.1 uncultured Candidatus Bathyarchaeia archaeon | reverse complement strand
GCCTCCTGAAAGCCCCACTTTAAGTCTTTTTGTTCCAAAAGAATTTTGGTATT
The DNA here is from genome assembly GCA_964503065.1 of uncultured Candidatus Bathyarchaeia archaeon. Classification (GTDB taxonomy): domain Archaea; phylum Thermoproteota; class Bathyarchaeia; order Bathyarchaeales; family Bathyarchaeaceae; genus JAOUKN01. The sequence goes on along the minus strand of CAZCYX010000225.1, from coordinate 2,291 downwards.
CTTTAGGAGTTCTAGTTATACTTCTGATATCATTAATGGGGTTTGTTTTTGAACCAGAATTCGGATGGTTTGTTTTCTCAATTCTTCTCGGAGGCTCCTTAATGATAATTGGCTATTTTCTCTATCAGCAGCTCTTTCTTGGAGTAGTAGCTATAGCTGAAATTCCATTCAACATTGGTCAGATGACAATTGGTCTCGTGGTTGCTCTTCCAATAGTGAGGGCTATATGGCGTTCCTTACCGTCTATCAAAATTTAAAGCCATTCCGCGAAACTGCTCAATTTTTAAGTTACGAAAAACAATGCTAAACATCAGTTGGAGGCTGAACATGATTCGTCCATCACTTTCAGTAGGTAAACTTGAACCAAGCATACTTAAACAGCTTGTTTTTGGTTGTTTAGGGTCTTCTGACTCTCGTGTTATTGTTGGTCCCAAAATAGGTGAAGACGCCGCAGTAATCGACTTCAGAGACAAAGTGCTTGTTGTCCATTCCGACCCCATAACTGGCGCCATTGAAAACATCGGGTGGCTAGCCATTAATGTATGCACTAATGACATTGCAACTAGAGGAATTCGCCCTCAGTGGATTCTAATTGTCATGCTTCTACCCGAAAACTTCAACCCAAACCAGTTAAAAAAAATAACAAAACAGATAGATAAAGCTGCTAAAGAAATTGGCGTAGCGATAATAGGCGGGCACACCGAGGTTACATCCAGCGTTAGCAGACCTATTATTGTTGCGACTGCCATCGGAGAGGCAGAAAAGGAAAGATTTGTGAGGACAAGTGGCGCGAGAATTGGTGACCGCATTATTGTAACGAAAGGAGCCGCAATTGAAGGAACCGCAATCGTATCAACTGAAATGAATAAACTTCTGCACCAAGTTGACAAAAGACTAATTGAAAGAGCCAAACAATTCATCAAAATGACAAGTGTATTGGTAGACGCTCTAACAGCCGTCGAAATAGGAGAAGTTCATGCGATGCATGACGCCACAGAAGGAGGAGTTGCAGGAGCTCTTCAAGAAGTCGCCTGGGCATCTAACGTGGGAACCATAGCTTATGAAGAAAAGATCCCTATCTATAAAGAAACTGAAGCAATTTGTAAAGCCTTAAACATTGACCCTTTAAAGACCATCAGCTCTGGAACCCTTATAATTTTCTGCCATCAAAACAAAGCAGAAAAAATAGTAAACGCACTGCGAAGGAAGGACATTCAAGCATCGATTATTGGGGAAGCCTTGGAAAAAGAAAAGGGATGTTACATTGTACGCCGCGATGGAAGTAGGCTTGATCTTTCCAGTCCCATCAAGGAGGAGTTGTGGAGAATTCAAGAAAGACATAACATACCTACCTAATGATTATTCTCGCAAAATCTACTTCACACAGGAGACGCAGACCTGAAGCCCTTCATAAACTTAGAATTCATTGCTAAAGATACGGTTAAGGCTGTCAAGAGACGAGATATTATCATAGTAATCGATGCATTGAGATGTTGCTCTACAATTGTTACCGCCCTGGCAAACGGCGCCACCAGTATAATTCCAGTAAAAACTATTCCAGAAGCACGAAGACTAAAGAAGAAATATCCTGAATTCATAATTGCTGGCGAACGAAAAGGACTAAAACCCAAAGATTTCACTTTAGGGAATTCGCCCCTCGAGTTCTCTCCCAGAAAGGTCGGCGGCAGAGAGATAATATTAACCACAACAAGCGGAACCAAAGCCATATCCCTATCAAGAAAGGGAAAATGGGTGCTAATTGGAGCATTTCTAAACGCCAAAGCTGTTGCTAAAACATCGCTTGAAATCGCTGAGAAGGAAAAAACTGGAATCTCCTTAGTACTAGCTGGCAAAGAGGAGCACTTCTCTTTAGAAGACTTTCTTTGCGCTGGAGCGATTGCAGAAAGTTTCCCAACGGAAAGAGTAGAACTCAGCGACGCAGTCATAGCCGCATTACTGAGTTTTAAAGAAGCACTCGACTCATTAAAGAAAGCTATTCAACAAGGCAGTCACGCCCAATACTTAGAAAAGAAAGGCTTTGAAAACGATGTAGAATTCTGTTCCAAGATGAACATCTTTAACATTGTTCCCTTCTTAAAAGAAGGAAGAATCGTACCACTGGAAACTTTCATATAGTAATCTTCATCCCCTAATTCTGATTGCTACAGTAGACCGAAATTTCTTTTTCGTAGACTCGTATGTTTTCGTCAATTGAAGGCTTAAAGCGCACAAGAATTATTTGGTTAACTTTATGTGATTTGTTCAGAAATAACAAATAGTGAAGACGATTC
>CAZCYX010000224.1:0-2385 GCA_964503065.1 uncultured Candidatus Bathyarchaeia archaeon | reverse complement strand
ACACCTTCTGAATGTGGGTTCGTGGAGGCGCGGCGAACAGGCTGCAACAACAACTCTGTTTAACTTGTGTTCTTTTATTGCCTTTCGAATTTCCTCTTGCCCTGGGTCTGCGCATGTATATCGGTTACGTAGAGCGACGACTACGTTAGGCAATGTTTTGGCGTATTCGGTAACTTCTTCTACGTCTATTACTCCTGCTATGTTGAGTCCACAGTGGCAAACGAAAACTCCAATTCGAAGTTCTTCAGGCACCTATGATGCCTCCTTCAATGCAAATCTTTTTCCAGCTGATTCTCGTGCTTTTGTAGAGCCCTTTGCTCTTAACTCCTTTGTCATCTCTGTTGTGGATGTTAATTTTTCCAGTGCTTTATTCCATGCGCCAGAGCTAACTGGTGTGTGATGCACATAAGTTCTTTGCAATTCTAAGGCTCCTTCTTCTGGACAGACAAGTTTACAAACACCACAGTAGATACAGTATAATTCGTTAACGTGCACTTTCCCATCATCACCTAAGTAGAGAGCTCCTGTGATGGGACAAACGTCAAGGCAGTCTTGGCAACCTTCTGGACATTTCTCTTGATTTATTTTCATAACTCCATGAAACATTTTGCGAACACGAACCGCATCATCTGGACATTTCATCTCACATAACCGACAGCAAGGACACAAGTCTTTCTTAATATCAACGTGAACTGACAGATTCTCCTTGTTGGACTTGGACGCAGTACTTGGCACCTCTTTCCCATCTGGCGTTCGCACAGTAACCTTGATAAGTTCTAGAGGACAGGCTTTCTCACATTTTACACAGTCCAAATCGCACTTGGTTGTGTCAACTTCAATTTCGCGGATAAGTTGAGGAAAACTTTCAGTATTGACCACTGGGATTACATGTTCGCCATTTACTCTTACTTTTATGGCGCCAAATGGACAAAGGGTATTGCAGATTCCACAGTATTGGCATTTCTGCTCATCAACATTAACGATGGGGTGTTTTGCTTTCTCTCCGTTTGCTTTCGGAACAACTTTGATCTCAATGGCTTCTCTTGGACAGATTATCTTGCAAATCTCACAACCTATGCATAAGTTCTTGTCTAATGTTAGAGAGTACCTTTTCACATGTAAAATTCTTTCAACCTTGAGTTCATTTTCACTCTCGGTTTTTACCAATTTCATGGGCATACTATTTCTCTCCAGTACAAGTGCATCGGGAAAATCGTAGCAAAGTTATAGCGTTGCATTTTTGTTCTATTCCAACTGTTTGGAAGCAGTTAATCTGAATTTGTGTTTAAATTCTTTATGCTATCATTCTTATAACAGTGTTATGACGAATATTAACCTTTACATTTGTAAACCATTTCTTCTTTAAGGAAAACCTAAACCTTCAGGCTCGCCATCTTTCCAGAAGAGGTAATGAACAAAAGAACAGAGTATACCTCAATCTTCTTAAGACCCCGTTTTCTTTTTTCTTCTCGATTGCTAAGGAGGACTAAAGTTTGAAAAGAATCACCATGGCTCATGGCGCTGGTGGAACCATCATGCATGACTTAATCAAGAAATATATCGTAACGCATCTGGGTGGCAGTAACTCTGAAGTTCCGCTGGAAGCATTAGATGATGCGGCAGTAATTGGCGACATTGTTTTAAAATCTGATTCCCACGCGGTAAAGCCTATCTTTTTCCAAGGTGGCGACATTGGAAGATTGGCAGTTGCAGGAACTGTAAACGATATTGCAGTGATGGGCGCCGAAACAATAGCCCTTTCTTGCGGCTTCGTCTTGGAAGAAGGGCTTCAAATAACTGACTTCGAAAAAATTCTCGAGAGCATGAAACAAACCTGCAAAGAAGCAGATGTTTACATCATCACTGGCGACACAAAAGTTGTGGAAAAAGGAAACTTAGGCGGATGTGTCATCAACACATCTGGAATTGGCAAGAGAAACGAAGCCTTAGAAAGAAACATCGCCGAAGTGAAAAAGCACCGTTTCTTCAACACCCGTTGGATTCTTGATTCTAATTTACGGGAAGGAGACAAAATAATAGTTTCTGGCACAGTGGGAGACCACGGACTAGCCGTTCTGTCGGCTCAAGAAGGCTACAATTTCGGGAGTCAAATCAAATCTGATGTAACGCCTTTAAATAAATTGATTATCCGGCTCCTGAATGTGGGCGGAATAGTGGCGATGAAGGACCCCACAAGAGGAGGCTTATCCAACGCCCTAAATGAAATAAGTGAAAAGTCAAAGGTCGGCATATTAGTGCAAGAAGATAGAATACCCATACGTGAAGACGTTAAAGCCGCATGTGAGATGCTGGGTATCGACCCCTTAGAGATAGGAAACGAAGGAAAAATACTGATAGGAGTTGTCCGTGAGAAAGCCGAAGAAA
>CAZCYX010000223.1:0-2438 GCA_964503065.1 uncultured Candidatus Bathyarchaeia archaeon | reverse complement strand
CCGCAGGTGAAAACGAGCGAAGCGAGTTTTACTCATTCTCCAACTTGCTCTTAGTATCTTCTAATTGATTTTTACTTAACATCTTGAAATGAGTATCTGCCACGTAAAATAGACCACTTAGTGCATTAAAATCTCTTTCTAATGATTCAGGGATACCACTTCCCTTTTTATAACCTAAGTGATGGGATATAGAAGCCCAGGCATCTTGTGTTACGGTTCTTATTTGAACTTCAAACGGAATGTCTTTGATTTGCTCATAGTTTTTATCTTTCAGCTTTGCTTTGTACTGCAAATCCATGTATCCAAAGACTCTTTTGTCACCACCCTCAATCTTATCTTCTTTGTCTATGATGTCGAAAAGATCCTCAATAACAGCACCCACTTTCTTCACTTCATCGAGAAACAAACAAACCACACGAAGTCCGACTACATCCTTTATATCCCAAAAAGGGTTTTGAGCTTGATCCTTTTCTATTTTGTTTATAAAAGAATCGAAAGTCTTTATTCTAGAAGGAAATGAGTGAATCTTAATTTTTTTCCTGTCTAGCTCCTGTTTTATATGAAATTTTACGATTAGAATGAGTTGTTCAAATTGTGATTTTTTAGCCTCATATTCTGATAACAAGTCAGATTTATTCATCTTATCAGATATCTTCTCTTTTTGTACCCTTAATTACCATCTGCATGTTTGGATTTTCAGCAAAAGTCGCTACAGCTTCAAGGCGGTTGCCGTTTTGCATTTTTCCTTTAAAGTTTAAGCCAAATCGGTCCAACTCACCAAAGACAGAAATACTATTTTTGTCAAAACGAACGACAGAAATCTCTCCTTCAAAAACATCACCTCTAATTTTATATTTACCTGAGTAATAATAACCGGCATCTCCACCTAGAAGACGTCCATTATTTAACACTATAACTCCAGTGCCAGATAAACCTGTCATAGCAATAAACTCAACAGTCCATAGTCCATCATACATTGTGAATTACTCCTAATATAGTTTTTGGGTGAAATGATAGTGCCTTACTCCTAACATAATAACCTATTACCTGGGGAATAACAACTGTTTTGTCGATCTTAATAGAAAATGAGACAAGGACTTTGCGTTCCCAAGTTCCTAACGTTAGGAATTATACAACATTCAACGGAGGGTTGGGAGGCTCTAAAAATTGGTAATAATCACCTAGTCGAAGGGGGAGGTGTTAATGGTGCATGACGGCGCAAATCAGCCGCAACGGTAGGCTGTTGACTGCATTCGCCTTGTTAGGTGCCCAAGATCACAGCTCATATTCCTCAATGTCCGCTATTTTCAACAAGTGCTTCACAACCCAACTTTGAGTGGCTTCTTGCCATGGATAGGAACGGAAATTCGGGCAGGGTTACCTTCTTTTATGTATACATGATGGCTGCCTTTAACACGCTTGAGTTTCCATCCTTTTCTCTCAAGTAATCGTGCGAATTCTTTCCCAGATACACTCTTCACACCGCAATCTCCATGACTCTGTCCTTTTCAGTAATAGGAACATCCTTTAAATCGATTGACAAACAAGCGTCGACAGCTTCGTAAATATTACTCAACAATTCATCAAATGATTCGCCTTGGGTTGCACAACCAGGAAGAGATGGTACCTCTGCCCAATAACCGCCTTCTTCTGCTTCGTGAATTATTACTTTGAGTTTCATAATTTCACCTCCGTTCGACCCTTAACATTTTTTATTCAATTAGCTTTTCAGGGGATTATTATACAGCATTCAATGGGGGTTTGAAAGGCTCTAAAATTGGTGATCGCCTGTGCCATCCTGGCCGCGACGAGGTCCGCTGATGAGCTGAGGCTCCACGTCAACGCAGCATTGAACGTCGGCTGTGATCCCAGGAAGCTGGCAGAGGTATTTTTTCAGTGTGCCACCTACTGCGGCATGCCCACGGTGAATACCGCCCTGGAGGTCTACAGCGCAGTGCTCAAGGAGCGTGGTGAGTGGCCTCTGAGCAAGGAGTAAAGATCTGAGGTGCGCCGGTGTAGGGTAATTCTTTAAAACGAAACTGTTTAAACAACTCCATTAATCCGTCCAGCAAACCGCCTCATTTCCCCGTTGAACCTATCCTCATTTGTTGGTATCTTAGGAAGATCTCATCTGTTGAGGGGGGAAATCCGTTGAAAAAGGTCTGGGTCAAGGTCGATCCAAAAGACAAAGAGATGGTCCTGACCGCCTTGGAGGGAGGTGCTGATGGCCTCCTGCTCCCCGAGGGGGGTTCCGCCCAGGTAAAGAAGCTCGGGAAGATCAGGACCATCGCCCCTGACGGGGACCTCGTCTGGGGGAAAGATGCCATCCCCTGCACGATACGAGGACAGGAGGATATAGACCAGGCCTCCTCGTTACCCCCTGAAGCCGTCCTGGTGGTGGAGACCGAGGGGTGGAAGGTGATTCCCTGGGAGAACCT
>CAZCYX010000222.1:0-2473 GCA_964503065.1 uncultured Candidatus Bathyarchaeia archaeon | reverse complement strand
TATTGAGTGCGGGAGGACTTCCAACAGCAAACCCTACTTCCCACCTTTACCGCTGGCCATTCGCTATTTTTGGCAGCACCCGCTTTCCTCCCTTGCTGAGAGAGAAAGGAGAAATCTATTTGCCGAATATGCCAGAGTTGTGGAAGACTCAACAAAACTCCCCGAAGAGGCCTAGGTCGACTGATAGGCTAATTCTGACTGTCGTTTCTGAACAGCAACCATAAGCTGCTGCGCTAACGTGACAGCATCACTTCTAATGAGGTCTTGGACGCTTCTTATGGATCTGTCAAGGTCCTTCTCTGAAATGTTCAAGTTCTTTCTATGATGCTGAAACACTGTCATAGCAGTGGCTGCAGTCAACAGATTAAGATGCTGATCAATACTAGACATAGTTAAGAAACAACGAGGCTTACTCTGACGTAGATTTTGCTTATGACGCAAGTCGACGAGTAACTGAGTCTTAACATCTTTATCCTCGAGCTTAGCATCAAAACGCATAAAAGCCCAAACTTCATCGAACGTGTCGTCAAACTGCAACTCACGAAGCAAAGGAACCAAATTCTCAGGAGAAACCTTCTCACTCATGTCTGTCACCTGGAATTTCATCTAAAGTCCGCTGCGCCTTATCGATCTTAACATCAACAGTCTCGCCCTTCGGAAAAACCTCAAAGATCGAGCTGCTATCGCCAACCAAAGTTAAGCTATGGCCACCAGGACTTTTCAACGAAACCTTAAAGACTGCTGGTTTACCTGCCTTACTCTTCCAAGAATAACCCTCAACAACAAACGGAATCTCCATTCTTCATCTCAGCCTCCAATTCCGTTAAGAGCTGCCTAATTGCGGTTCGAAAAGGCTCCTTACTTGCTCGTGCAACCTTCTTTTGGACACGCTTCAATATCCGAATCCACAAAGAAAAATCAGTACCATGCAGCCGCTCTAACTCCTCACAGATCATAGCCTTCGCCAAAGCAACGTCCTTACCCTGAGGAAGCGATAAATCAGGACCATTTTTGACACCCATATGACAAAGCTCAAGAACAGAAACCCTACGCAACATTAGAAACCTCCTCCAGAAGTTGACTGAGAATTTTATCTTGTTCAGTTTGAGTGAAGCCTCTATAAGAGAAGCTGACAACACGAATGCCGTATCTTTTTGTCAATAATTCTCGTAGTTGTGTGTCTCTGTCTTCACGGTTTTTGTGAGATTCTTCTCCGTCTAGGTAGATGGCTAAGTTTTGCTTTGGAAAGTACAGGTCAGGGATTGTGGATTGGAGGCAAAACTCTCTGTTTGTTTCAGGATGGATTCCTTTGTCGTTTAGGGCTGTGAGTATGGCTTCTTCCATTCGGCTGATTTGGGGTTGCATTTTGGCTTTGCGGTTTTCCCAGGGTTCCTTGACTTTAGATGTCTGTGGCTTACTTGATTCTTGCTTGATTAGTTTCGGCTCAGATTTCCTGGGTAATTGTATTTCGCCTTTCTGCACCTTTTCAAAGCAGACAGGACAAAGCATATGACCCTCAAATTCTTGCGGATTCAAAGTACCGACGTGACACTTCTCACAATTCACAAACCCACGGTGTACGACATTAGATGACTGCGAAGGAGATGGCTGTCGTATATCTTCCGATTCCTCTTTTGCTTCACGCCGTGAAGCACCCGACTCAATACCGCCAACTTTTCCTGCTTCAGCTTTTTCTGCAATCTTAAATTCACTTGGAAGGTATTTCATCACCCAACTGTAGCTCATGCCTGTGCTTTGGGCGATCTGCTGCTCTTCGCCAGAAACCCTGCGACGTACAATGTTAATCACAAGCCTAGCAATCGCCGCCTTCACTGGATCATTCAACTTTGTCAATGTACGTTTTTCCCAATTCGGATTCAAAGCCAACCGATGCTTCCCATCAATAACTTGACCATCCACAGTAACCAATACAGGCACCAATTCACCGACAGCATCAAAAGTAGGGCGTAGATATTCCGCCTCATCCTCAGACTCCAACACATTAAACCTCCTTAGAAATTTCGTTGTGCTTTGCGTTCACTAGAAAGCGAAGTACATCAGTGCTATTTTCCATGCCGAGGAATTTCTTTACTTCCTCGAATTTCTTCTTCATCTCACCTCTGAACTCAACCCTCACATTAATCGCATCTTCCTCATTCATGTAATCCCACGTAATAAAGAGTTACAGAGAATTACTATATAAGCTTTTTCTAGAGAGAAAATAGGGCAATATTTATAGGGTAAGCAGTAACTTCTAGTTACTGAGATTGAATGTCCAAAAAGAAGAAGCCACCACAAGTAAGAGTTATCTTTGAAGGTGATATGGAAAAACGCTTTGAAGTCGTTAAGGAGTTTTATGGATTCCAAAAGAATGCAGATCTGATTCGGCTTCTTGTGACATTAAAATATGAAGAAATTATGAAGGGTAAATAGATTGAGTGTTCAGAAAATTATTTGTCCGATTTGTCAGACT
>CAZCYX010000221.1:0-2603 GCA_964503065.1 uncultured Candidatus Bathyarchaeia archaeon | reverse complement strand
TCCATCTATGAATGATCTTAACCAGTTTTATGGAAGGATAATGGTTATTGTGGCTTTTCCTTATCACTCTGAACGCAACATAGCTGTGTTTAATCGTGAAGGAAAGGCTCTAAGATTCAAAATTATTGACGATCATTAATACGTTTAGAACGTGCTTTTTATTCGCACACATTACAGTGACTTTTAAATAATTTTTAGTAGGTCTGATCGGGTTATTATGCCGACCACTTCTCCTTCTCTTGTAACCAGCACTCCTGAATAATCTTCTAAGAGAGAGCGAATCATACTTATGTTCGTGTTTTCGGGAACGCTTGGCAATGAAGTTTCCATGATTTCTATAACTTTTTTGTCTGCGATGTTGGAACTCAAGTTTTTGATGATGCTCTCTTCTGTGACTGTGCCAATTACCTTCCCATCTTCTATTACTGGTAACTGAGATATCGCGTGGTTCATCATTAGTTTACTAATTTTTAGAACTGTATCTTTCGGTTTTGCGAAAATGACCTCTGTTGTCATGACGTCTCTGGATTTTTTCCCTTCGCCTTCTGTTAAGACCTGAAGTATCTTGTTGACAGTCGATAGTCGAGGGTCTACATTTTCTTTTTCGATTTTCGCGATGTGGGCTTGTGAAACTCCAACTAACTTGGCTAACTGTCTTTGGGTTAATCCGGCTTCAGCTCTTAACCTTTTTAGTGTAGTGCCTGTGATGATCATTTTGATAACCTCTGGTTATTTTTATATCGGTCTAAATATCGCAAAATATATATTTAATCCTATTTATTAACGAGCGCTAAAGGCGATTTATATGAGAAACATATTTGTTGACTCCTTAAAGCAAACTCCTCTGGAACAACAAAAGTTAGAGATAGTGGAGAGGAAGGGGCTTGGCCACCCTGATTGTATCTGCGATGCCATAATGGACATGGTCTCGGTAAGGTTGAGCCAAGAGTATTTGAAAAAAATTGGCGTCATATTGCATCACAACATTGACAAGTCTCTGTTAGCCGCAGGAGAATCGGAAACACGCTTTGGCGGAGGAATAGTCAAAAAACCCATGCTCCTTATTTTCGGTGACAGAGCAACCTTTGAAGCAGGCGGAGTGAAAATACCAGTTGAAGAGATAGCAGTCCAGACAGCCAAGCAATGGTTAAAAGAGAACCTGAGATTTGTAGATCCAGAAAAACATGTTAGGTATCAGGTGGAGTTAAAGCCAGGTCATCCCGAGCTTATGGACATTTTCCAGAGGGAAGGAAGGGTGCTTGGTGCTAATGACACCTCTGCGGCTGTAGGCTATGCACCAATGACACGAACAGAACAGATCGTGTTAAAAACTGAGAATTTTGTCAACTCCCAGAATTTTAAGAAACGGTTTCCCGAGTCTGGTGAGGACGTAAAAGTCATGGCGTTTAGAAAGAATAACGATCTGCGTTTGACAATGTGTATGGCTTTAGTGGATCGATTTGTAGATAGCGAAAGCGACTATTTCCGGAAAAAGGGAGAGATGTCAGAGGAAATTACCAAGTTTGTTAAAGAAAATACGGACTTTGAGAAGGTAAGTATTGACTTGAACACGTTGGACGTGAAGGGAAGAGGCATAGGGGGTGTTTACCTTACAGTCTTGGGCACTAGTGCAGAAGCTGGAGACTCTGGGCAAGTTGGGAGAGGCAACCGAACCAATGGAGTCATACCTTTGAACAGACCTTACTGCTCTGAAGCCGCTGCGGGAAAGAATCCAGTTAGTCACGTTGGAAAAATTTACAATACCTTAACTCATAAAATAGCAGATGATGTTTACTACAGAGTCCCTGGACTAGAAGAAGTCTACATATGGTTGCTAAGCCAAATTGGCAAACCTGTTAATGACCCCGCTATAGCAGCAGCACAAGTAGTAATGAAGGGTAACAACTCATTTGAAGATGTCAGAAAACAGATAAAAGAAGTGATCGACGAGGAGTTAGAAAACATTCACAAATTCTGCCAAGATCTCACAAACGGAAAAATCCCAATCTGCTAGCTTTGGACAATGCGTACGCTATATAACTCTCTTAAGAGATTGTCATGCTTGTTCATTAGCAATGAGCTGATGATGGATGCCTTACTACGTTTACATCCTTCTCTGTAAAGATGGTAGCTATTACACAGGATATGCCAAGGACGTAAAACGTCGGGTTGAACGGCATAAAAAGGGTCAAGGTGCTAGATATACTAGCATGCGTGAGTTGGAGAAGATAGTGTATGTGGAGGAGTTTGACAGCCGTAGCAAGGCTATGAAGAGAGAACGAGAGATTAAATCGCTCAGTCACAGCAAGAAACAACGATTAGTAAACTTATATGATAAATCTGTATGCAATGGTAAACTTTATCCTAACAGCGATCAATAGAATTGTGAGGCAACTCTGAATGGAAGCGTGGGAAGCAGCAAAAAACGCTTTAGAATGTGTGTTAGAGGCAGTTTCTGGCGAAAGCATTGTCATTGTTTGCGACGATGAAAAGAAGGAGATAGGAAAAGCATTTGCGGATGGAGCCTTAGCTTTTGGACTCTGGACACGATTAATGATACTCAAAACGTCAGATAAAACAAGAAGTGAAGTTCCACCTCAACT
>CAZCYX010000220.1:0-2607 GCA_964503065.1 uncultured Candidatus Bathyarchaeia archaeon | reverse complement strand
AAGCTTGTTGTCGAATTGTATTTCATTGGCACAGTAAACCACGATGTGCCATTGTCCGTTGTAAATAGTAGTATTACGCTCTCTGTGCCTTCGGCTGTACCAGTCAGACTAACTGATACTCTTACTTGTTGGTCTGGAGTAACTTCGTCGCTTGGCGTTCTGGAAGGAGTTCCAATTCTGAGAGTGTTAAGAGAATACCAGCTTGTTATAAGATATTGAACTGGTTTGTTCTGTGGAGTGAACTGGTTGTCGTTAGGACCGCCAACTCTTGGGTCAGTTAGCCAAAGCCACCAGTAAAAGCCGTAAAACCAATTTTTATTCCATAAAGTTTGAAAAGCAGCTTCGTAACAGTCGATTTGTTCTTGGAGATCAATGGGTAATGGTGCTGTCCAGTTCCAAGGCTCTATGTTTGTTCCATTGCCACCTCTATAACCTATTTCGGTGAAGATTACTGGCTTGTTTACGGTAGCGTGTTCAGTGGCGCGCCATGTTTCTATGTGGCTTATGATGTTAATCCATCCTTGTTTTAATTCCTGCAGCGTAGGGTCATATTCCATAGTTAACCGAAAATAGGCATCAATGCCAATATAATTTAGGGCATCCCACCACGTAATATTTTGGTAGCTGTCGAGAGTAGCAGCATAAGTAATTGGGCCAGAGTAACGTTCTCTAACACCCCAAATTACTTCTCGCCATTCTATGCGTTTTCCTGCGTTCCCGATAGCTCACATCCAACACAGAATAATTCCACTTCATTTTCTTCAGCAAGCTCAGCGAAAAAATTGATGAAAATAGTGTAATTGCCAAACCACTCTTCTGTACCATTAATCTCGACCCTCGAGTGATTATATACGTCTATGGGGTCAACCATTGGTTTTAGCATTACTTTCATTCCGAAGTTGTGGGTGTAGTTGATGACTTTCTCGATGGCGTTCTTGACTGATTCGTTAGTAGGCCACCATTCTGGGCGTTTGATTTCGGTGGAGCTTACGTTATCTACGTAATAGAAGACGTTAATTGCCACGTATTCAGTGTTTGTTTCAGCCATACGACACAGAGATTCCTCTGACTCGGGGCTATCAAAAGCATAATTGTGTTGAAGATATGACATCCCTTTTTGAAAAACTGGCACTTCTGAAGAAACATGAGCAAAAATTGGAAGAATGAGGAGGGAATTAGTAAATAAGGTAGTAGACGCTATTGTCAGCATCAGAAATAGAACTTTTTTCTTAGACATAACGTCTCCTCTCAATTTTTATCATCTATTAATTTCACTGTAAGTTAGTTTTTAAATGCCTGTTATCTCGGATACTCCTTTCTCGGAAGTTTATGTCGAAAAAGCCAATTGAAACTCTCTTTTGACCAATACCAAATCCTCTCAATATACCCAAACTTTTCAAGGCTCCTCACAGAAGAACGAGAAACCGCTTCACGTTCAAAAAACACTTTACCCACTTTCCCAAGTCGCATAGAAAGGTCACTATCCTCAACATGTGCAAGCCTCTCATCAAATCCTCCGACCCTACGAAACACATCGGCTCTCACAAGGAAAGCCATACCTCCACCACCAATCCCAGCAATCCCAATCCTTCTGAAAATCAAGGTATCCAGCAAGTCAAGTCCGCAGTAAGTTAGGGTTTGCTTAAATCCACGCTCAAGTGGTAAGCTTTTGCCATAAACGGCGACCACATTATGTTTTCGGAGGTGTGGAAGTGTAAGCGCTACCCAATCTGGCGATAGTATAGTATCGGCGCATATAAACAAGAGAACGTCTCCACTGGCATGAGCTGCCCCAATGTTTCTTCCTTCAGGGATATTGCATTCAGCTCTGAGGATTTTATCAGTATATTGGGAGCAGATATTAACGGTTCTGTCTTCGGAGTATGCGTCCACTACAACAATTTCATCACATTGATCTTTAATAGATTGGAGACAAGCTCCGATAAGTTTCCCTTCATTTTTGGTGGTGACCACACCAGAGACTTTCACTAGTTTTTGCACAATCCAACTATTAGTTTAAGCCCCTTATTATCTGGTGCGGGGGGTGGGACTTGAACCCACGAAGGCCTTCGCCAGAGGATCTCTTACCAGCTTATGTCTTAAGTCCTCCCCCTTTTCCTAGAGGGCTAGTTATGACCCAACTAATTAGACCTGGCTCGGGTACCCCCGCCACACCACTCAAATTGCATGTTTCAACTATAAATATTACCTTCTCGCTGCTAGAATTCTCAAGATTTTTAAGCCTTTGCACAACCTCATATAGATGACGCTCTGACTGGGCCCGTAAACAAAATTATATCAAATTTTGTCGGGAAGCGCAGTCAGGATAGCGCAGCAGCCTCCTACAGGCTTAAGGTCTGGAGTGAGCTGTTGGTCGCGGGTTCAAATCCCGTCGGGCCCGCCAAATCCACCTAGCGGCTAAAAGAAAAATAGACTAAACATATCGTGGAAACAAACATGAACTCTACCACAGAAAAAATAACCCTAAAATCGCTCTTAGTCACGGCTCTTATCATCACTATTCTCTTTCTTGTCTTTTCATACGTCCTAGCTGGAGATCGTCGCCGTCGGCGCGATGGCCATCACGTTGGAGTTGCGCATCCCGCC
>CAZCYX010000219.1:0-2647 GCA_964503065.1 uncultured Candidatus Bathyarchaeia archaeon | reverse complement strand
GTTATTTATCTCACTTGTTTCTAGATTCCTTGACTGTTAGAGGTGTGGCTTGGTTGCTTCCCTTTTCGCATAAAAAAGTACAATTTGTGATTGGGACAGGTAGTATGATTGAGAGAATCTTCTTCTATATAATAGCCGTTTTCTCAGTTGCTCTTGGTTATCCCTTAATTTTTGAGGTACTTGACATGGTTTCTGTTAAGTCGATAGTGAGTTGATTATGGTTGTGTGCATGTTCAGAGATGGATGATGAAACTGTTGAGGTCCTTGTGAGGAAGCAACAGAGATTACACCTCAATCTGGGAGGTCGAGACGTTTACAAGTTGCTGTTTCAGGGTGCTATGGGTGTGGCTCATATTTTGGAGGATAAGGAGCAAGCCAGAAGGTATCTTGAGGATGAGTTTGCTGGTCTGGATGTTTCCGAGTTTTTGGATGAGCCTTTGGTTGAAGATGTTTCTGTTAGTGGTGGAGTTGTCAGGATTAATCTGAGACCGTTTAAGAGGCTTGGGCTCTCTTTGGGCAAGCTTTTTGAGGTTATAATTGTTTCTGCTGAGAAACTGAAAGAGGATAAAGAGAGATTCATAACGTTGTGGAAAAGGTTTATGGAGCTTGTTAAGGTTGGAAGGTTGGATTTTAACTATAAGACTTTGGTGAAGTTTGATAAGGCAATGAAGGATAGGGGTTACCCGCCTGTTCATCATTCAAAAGAGTATGTGAAGGCTAATAAGCCAGCTTACAGAGTTGTGGACAGGAAAGTCTATCAGAAAATGTTTTGGGTGACGCATTATCACCGTTTTTTGTAATGCATTTCCCAGAATTTCTTTATCTGTTCGGCACAGTCAATTGGGTTTTGTACAATCTTCATCTCTTTCTGGTAGTAGTTTGGAAGTTGTTGTTTGATGCTTGGATGGGTGACACGTTCATCTAGGATCACTATACATCCCTTGTCGGTGGCTGATCGGTGGACGCGTCCACAGGTCTGAATTAGGCGAAGTATCGCAGGGGTTAGATAAGCGTATGCTCTGCCTTTTCCAGGAAACTGGTGATTGAAGTAGTTTATCAAAGCCTTTTGGTACACGTTCCAAGTTGCATATGGTAGACCTACAGCTATTACGCATGTTAAAAGGTTGTTTGGGTAGTCTATTCCTTCGCTGAACTTCCCACCCATAACCCCAAACAATGCGTTGTCAGCTGACTTGGTTAACTGCTCCATTACATTATCTCTCTTGGTCTTACGTTGTTCCACGATCTCTTTTCTATGGGTTTTGATCAGTGGCAGAATGGTATGCATCAGTCCGTAGCTGGTGAAGAAAACGGCTATGTTGCCTTCATTCACCTCAGATATGGCTTCAATGTAGTCTTTCCACTTCTCAAGCATTTTGTCAGTTCTCTTTTCAAACCTTGACGATACATCCCCCGCAGCTAAGATCAGCCTGTTCTCTTGGGGGAAGGGGGAATCAAACTCTTGAAGGTGGACGCCACTTTGATCGTAGAGTATCAAGTCTCTGTAGACTTTTGGAGGGGAGAGAAAACCGCTCATCAGGATGCTTCCCCGTGCCTGCTGCAGAACAGGATCGGTTATCTCTCTGCCGTCGAAGCTTCTGACCTCTAGAACGATTCTGTTCCTCCAGTCCCTCTGGATCAGATGGATATACTTTGTTCCAACCTTTTCGAAGAAGTTCTCCATAAACTCGCCCACTCGGTGGTTGTAGCTGAAGATTCTCTCGTAGCCCAGTTCGCGGCGTGTCTCTCTCACATGTTCTCCGTATTCATGAAGGGTTTCTGCGGCTTCAGTGCCAGGTATCCCACTTTGGTTAAGAAACAGGTCGCTAACTTGTTGGGGGTCAAGCTGTTTAAGCTCCTCTTTTCTTATGGTTTCTTGGGCGCGTTGAAAGATTTCCTCGTTTAACACGGTGAGATACTCTTGGACTAACGGCACAGCCTCGTCATCGAAGGTTTCGGTTTCTTTGAGGGCGCCCTCCACTGTGTTTTGTACCAGTTGGTCAGAAAGTAGTTCTCTGGAGAAGGCTGGGAGGTTGTGCGCCTCGTCTACAATGAGGTAGACATTGGATAGGTCCACTCCAAAACTTTTGAGTAGTGCCTCCCTAACCTGAGGGTTGAAAGTGTAGTGGTAGGTTCCAAGGAAGATGTCTACTCGATTGAGAATACGTTTTAACGCCTCATAAGCGCAGAATCCTTGCTTAGACATTCGCATAACTGCATCCTTTGGGGCAAGAATCCTTTTGGCGCAGTCTAGTGCCAGTTCTTCGACTTCTTTCTTCTTTCTGTCTATGTTCCAATAATACTTGCAATAGGGCTTGGTGGAGGACTCGCAGTTTTCCTTCAGTCTCCGGCACTCGTCGAGAAAGTCAAAGTAAGAGAGCCCACCTTTTCTGCGAAGCGGACACATGTCTTGTTTGCTGAAAAAGGATACGGCTGAGAGATTACGTCCGAGCGCCTTTAACTCTTTAAGATAGATGTGCAGTTGGCTTCTGGTTCTAAAACAGATCATGAGCTTGTTCTCTCCAAGCTGGGGTAGAACAGCTAGCAGAGATGCCAGAGACTTTCCTATGCCGCAGGGAGCGCTCCCCAGAAAAACCGCATAGATCGGAAGAGCACACGTCAGAACTCCAGTCACATCACGATCTCG
>CAZCYX010000218.1:0-2652 GCA_964503065.1 uncultured Candidatus Bathyarchaeia archaeon | reverse complement strand
ACCTCGGTATTGTCCATCGTGTGGTAGTGCAATCATATACGTTCCGGAAGTTAAAAAATAGCTGACAGTCACGAACGCCGCTGAGGAATAACAGCTAAAATAATAGACTAAACCTTCTTCTGAAAGACAATGACTAAAAACATGGAATACTTAACATTATCTGGTGTGATCGGTGGGACAGTGCAAGATTTGCAATGATAACTCGCCTTTGATCTCCAATTGCTTAGGAATTTGCCTCCGATGTATTCGAGAGAAACCAGAAGAAGCGTTAGCTATAACTGATAAAGTTCATGCTGAAAGTCGAGAAAAATTTGGTTTGCCTCCGAAGCCACCGAGAGACCCAAATGGAATTTTATGTGGTGTATGTGCCAACGACTGCAAAATCGGCATTGACAGTAAAGGTTTTTGCGGTTTGGTCTTCAATGCTGGCGGTCGACTGATTCGAATGGGGGGAACTCCTCAGAAAGGGGTTCTTCAATGGTATTACGATCCATTACCCACTAACTGTGTCGCATGGTGGTTCTGTCCAGGATGCACAGGTGCAGGCTATCCAAAATACGCATATAAACAGGGCGCAGAGACAGATCACGCCAATCTTGCAGTATTTTATGGAAGTTGCAGCCTCGACTGCTTGTTCTGTCAGAACTGGCACTACAGAAACCTAGCTGCAACGCTCAGTCCTATAATCAGCGCTGAAAGCCTAGCTGCTAAAGCTGATGCCCACGTTTCATGTATATGCTTTTTTGGTGGCGACCCATCTGTGCAGATGCCCCATGCCCTCAGAACAAGCCAAATAGCATTAGAGAAGGCTGACGAAGAGCGGCGCATTTTAAGAATTTGCTGGGAAACAAATGGATACTGGAAAAGACAATCAGCGTTAAGAGCCGCAGAATTGTCTCTTGCTAGTGGAGGAAACATAAAGTTTGACTTGAAAACTTGGGATGAGAACCTGAACAAAGCCCTTTGCGGAGTTTCAAATAAACCAACCCTTGCAAACTTCAGAATGATTGGCGATGAATTTTTCAAACGACGCTCTGAATTGCCTATCCTAACCGCTAGTACGCTTCTAATACCAGGATACATTGATGAAAAAGAAATTCACAATATAGCAGAGTTCATAGCAGAAATAGACCCAGAAATCCCCTACACTTTACTAGCCTTCTATCCACAATACATACTAACAGATTTGCCTACAACCAGCCGAGAACTAGCATACAACTGCCGCAAAGCCGCTGAAAAACACCTAGAAAAGGTTCACGTAGGCAACATACACCTCATATAAGCCCACAAGCGCCGCAAATCAAGAAATTTCATCCCAGAACAATAGAAAACCCATGAGAGCTAATGTACTACCTTTTCCCCCCTCTAGAGGGAGACGGAATTTTTAGAAGCTTTTTTCAAAATGGCAAAAACCAAAGGGAGAGAGGAAGTTATTTTGTCAGATTATGCCGAGATTATGTAATAACGCCACAAAGGCAACTATAAAACTAATGATGCCTACTATAACGCCTATAGTAATTTTATGAAGTTGCCATGGTCTCTTTGCTCGACGTATGGAACTATGAATTTTTCGTATTGCTGGAGCACTTCCATATTTTCTCTTGAAATGCCTACATTTCCTCGTGTTGACCTCGTTCTCGCTTATGGAAGAATTGTCTAAACTGCATCTCTTAATCATTCTAATTTCATGCCATCCGTGAGTTGCGATTGCAATAAATTTGTCAAGTTCATGTGGCTCTTCTTTTACGTGCTTACAATTAGAACAAGTTCTATCTCCACTAAAAAAATCATAAATGCGATTCAAGATGTTATCTCTGATTTTTACAAACTTCAGAGTTTTCATGTATGATTCTATCCAAATCTCCATAATGCCCAGATTGCGGAAACCAAATAGAAACCTAACAAAGCGAACATAAGCAAGAAAAGCGTAGGTAACTCCTCAGGTGAAGGAGAATATATCCTAAAGAAAATTTCTACAATAAAATTCCCAATTATTCCTAAAAAAACTCCATAAACCAAAAGGATAAAATCTCTGCGTATGCTTCTACGATGTTCTGTCATATCAAATCTCCAAAACTTAGTTATTCTTTTCTGCTATAACTCTTTTGCATTTTCCTCAGATACGACTTTAAATAAAGCCTTTTAGAATAATTGGTCCTTAGTGATGTACATGAGCGAAAAGAAACCTTTAGATGACACTAGAAAAGAGGAGAAAGAGAGGATTCACAACAAAGTTCGTGAATGGATAAAAGATAATGACGCCCATTTTAAAAGAAATGGCAAGATACTTTATGATGAAGAAAATCTTAAGAGAATTAAGAGATTCGCTAATGCTCCTATTGACTATATTGATGAGAGAATTCAGTTGAACAAAAAAGTCTCAGAATCCTATCATAAATTTTATCAGTCTATTGTTCTTGCGGGTTTCACGGGTTTCTTTGCTATTCTTTTATCTCACTATATCATTTCACTTGTTGACACGCTCGAAGTCACATCTATCATTCCATTGGTTGTTACATATATTGATGTCAAATCTCTTGTCGCCATTCTCATACTACTTATTGGCACAATTATAGCCATAAAAACTCATATAACCTATCTTATTCTGAGATGGATTGGCTTACTGAAAGTTATGCTGGATTCAGAAATTGA
>CAZCYX010000217.1:0-2672 GCA_964503065.1 uncultured Candidatus Bathyarchaeia archaeon | reverse complement strand
CGCCTATTGAATATGCTCTCAACTTATTAATATCCATAGAATACGGTATATCAGATACAATGTAACAGCAATCAGCGAAAACGCCAATACCCTAAGAGTAGTCATTATGGTTTCTCTGGAAATTTCAATACTCATCCTGTAGCCCGTAAGACTGTTGTTGTATAACACTTGGGAATAAGTTCTGGCCACATCCTCCGGAACAACAGCTACTTCTGGAATGGCCACAAAGGCCCAAATGGTAGCTAAAGCTTTTATCATTAAGACTATTGAAAAGACAACGACATAGTTCTCTTTTGCAAGGATTCCTAAAGGAGCAATCATCAATTGAGCCAAATTCCCAAGCGTTACCAGCAAAACGCTCGATTTGACAGCCCCAAACCATTTGTTGTACTTCGCAAACAGGAAAGTACCAAGAAAGTTGCCACCAGTGTAAGTGAAAGAAGTGTAGGCGTTTATAGCCACATGCAAAGTTGGCAAAGACGTGGCCAACACAAGTGGTGGTCCCAACATGTTCAAGGCAAGCCCTACACGAAGAGTCTTGAAGGCCTTTTTCCTCCAAAAAAGAGAAGCAACAATACTAGACAATGTACCCGCAAGACTCATTGAAGCAGCCAAGAAATCCGGACCGTTCAGATAGTTCATCAGGTAAGGCACCCACACAATCCCCATAAGATTGCCTGAAGCCAGCAAAATCAGGAAAAATGAGGAGGCTGAAAATAACTTTTCAGGTTGCTCAGTGACCCGCGGAAACGACGGACCTTCAAGATGCGACAGTTTCAGAAAAAGGATAAGAAAAGTGGACATGAGACCGAGAAAGGATCCCAGAGGAAAGATGTACGTGAATTTGTCTTCGGATGGAAGGAAGGCTAGCAGAAAAATTCCCAATGCAAATCCTAATATGCCCGAAATGCCGTTTGCAGCTGATCTTTTGGCCGTGACATCCCTTATGGAATGTTCTGTTAAAGAACCGTAGATGGTGAAAGCTATGAAAGTACTGGTGAAAGAGGAAAAAATCATATATGCAGAGTATAACAGAGAAATCAGCAAACTGCTTGCTGTTAGAGGAATCAATAGCCACATAATTCGTTCAAGAGCGTGAAAACTAATCAACTTGAGTTTTACTCTTCTTACAATAAAAGAAGGTTGCTTGTACAGAAAAACGCCGATCAACAAGGATGTACCTGCTGAAACAAGCACTATGAAAGAGACTCCTTCAACTCCATATCCAATTGAAGTCAGGTATATGACGAACAATCCTCTAGTCAGCGAAATGTAAGCACCTGCAAAAGCTGCCTCAAGAATCAAAATCCACCTAAACTTCAGACTCTCTTTCTCCAAGCCCGCACCTCCAGATAATCAATTAGGAGTCTCTTCTATAGATGACTTAGTCCTTGTCTCACAAAGCTTGCACCGTCTTCCAAACCTGGAAATGAATGGCACTCAACTGTCAAAGGCAAATTGAAGATATCATTTCCGATTTTCTTGAAAACATCTTCAAAATCGATTGTTCCATTTCCAAGGGGCAAATGGCTGTCTTCTATACCGCTGTTATCGTGTAAATGGATGTTCACAATATGTCTCTTGAGTATTTCTACAAATTCATCTGGTTTTCCCAAGGTATTAGCATGACCAACGTCGAAAGTTAACTTACATCCAACATTCTCAACCAAAAGGCTTACCTGCTTTGGGTATCCAGCAAGAACATAATCCCCCGATTTATGATCGTTTTCAATCGTGAAAATTATCCCTAAGTCGTTAGAAAGTTGGTTAATTCTTTTTAAAGCAACAGTAGCGTCTTTCCTAGACTTTTCGACAAATCGTTGCGGATAGTCTCTCGACAAACAACCCACATGAGACACCACGAGCTCAGCATTTATTTCCGCGGCGAATTCTACTGCTTTTTTCACCGTTTTTTCTGAAGCCTTTGCCAAGGTCGCATTTAGACTCGCTAGGTTAACATTAATGCTTGGGGCGTGAACGAAATATTTGAAATTGTATCCATCTAGAATTCTTCTTATTCCGAATGCTCTTCGTGTGTGGGAGAAGGCTGAAAGCAACTCAAGCCTATCCATTCTGAGTTCAACGGCATTCATCTTCATTTTGGAGGCAAAAGCCAAAAACTCTGTCAATGGCGTCTCAAAACTTGGATGGTCAGCCAGCCCTATGATCAACGTTATCGCCTCCTTGTTGAATTCCATGCAAAACAAATTCTAAGCAAAACTGTCAAGTTGGTTAATAAGGCTAATACTACAAGTGTGACGAAAACTTGGTTCAAAATCCCTCCCAACATCACGATAAAGAGGCGAACATCTCTGTTCGCGGCATAGCCAACAAAACCTTTGTTGAAAACTATGCCTAGATCGGATCTCGCACGGGCTCTACTGTAACTTACCATTAATGAACCTGCTAGCGCGGCAATTCCGATTATGATGTCTGTTATATGCCAATTCATAACAAAGATACTATGAGTCATGCCTGCTAAAATGGCGATGTCCCCATAGCGATCTAGTATTGAATCCAGAAAGCCGCCAAACAGCGACACTTTGTTTGTTAAGTATGCCAAATCTCCGTCAACTCCATCCAGAATTGAAGATAGCTGAGCTAGAACGCCGCCTAGCATTGCTTGAGAGAAGCAAAAGGTCAAACCAGAGGCCAGTGCCACTAAGAGACTG
>CAZCYX010000216.1:0-2680 GCA_964503065.1 uncultured Candidatus Bathyarchaeia archaeon | reverse complement strand
GCAGAGATTTTCTTCCAGCGTTGTTGCTTCTGACGGGTTGTCGGTGAAAAAGCCGGAGTTGAGTAGAGTATAGTAACGAGAGAACAAGGCGTCTCGAACGTGATAGTTGCATTTCCAGTTTTTGATGGCTTCTCCCAATCTCTGCAAAGTCAGAGTGCCTTCTTTTTCCAGAACTCTCCATATTTGCCTAAATTCTCTGGCTGAAGTACCTGGAATGTCTAGTGCATGGAAAAGGATGTTGAGCATGACTCGGAGGCTCATTTGAGAGAGAGCTACTTTAAAATCTGCCCCGGGAGTAAACACATGAATTTTCCCGTGATATTCATTTCTTTTGCCATCTAATGAAAAGTCTAGTTTCGTGTATTCGCCATTTAGGTCTAGGACTATGGTTACAGCTCCGTAATTGATGAGGTTTAGGATTATCGTTTTTGAGAGATGAGATTTTCCAGTTTCTTTCTTTCCAGTTATAATGTTTAGTTTTCCATCTAAAGCGCGCGCGTCAACTGTTAGCATGGAAGAGTCATTTGTTTCTCCAAGAACTATAGGAAGATCATCACTGATTCTGGTCATACTTAGGAGAGAATCTGTGGGAAGTTTCTCTATTTTTGATTGAGTGCGGGAAGGAAGCCATGAAATATTTGGGATCAACTTTTTGTTTTCTATGGTTCCGCGGATTTTGCAGAGGAGCATATTGGAGTCTTGGATGTAGGTTATGTGGGAAGCTACTTGGAGGGGGTCGAAGTTTTCTCCGTTGAGATGTTGATTTGTAGTGGAGTCTCTTAGTAACTCTTCTAGGATGCCGGGGATGTTGGCGAATTGAACATCAACAACTTGTACAATTAAACTCTTCTTCGATGAAGCGTCGTCTATGAGAAGGTAATCTCCCTTTTCGATTTTTTCGTCTGGAAAACTGAGGATTTGGATGGTGTTGCCTTCCTTTTTGTAAAGGCGCATGGTTAGGCCTCTGGTCCATAGCCGAAGGGTCCAAAGAGGAGATGACGTATGTTTGGGCGATTGAGGATTTTCAGTTTGCATTTTTTGACTAAGAAATGTTGCATTGCAATTACTTCTGTGGCGGTGAAGGTTGAGAATATGTGGGCTAGGCGTAAAGTTTCAGGGTAGCTTTGGAAGAGTAGATCGTTTCCGAGGAGTTTTTCGACTGCCTCAATTCCTAGTTCATTTGGAATCTTTTTGTCTATGTCTAGTCGAAAGGAGCAACCGTTGCGGGTCAGTTTTGTCATGTAGACTTTTCCAAGGAGAGAGAAGGGTCCAGAGTGAGTTGGGAGACCGTTGATTTCTAGCAGGTATGGTGATTGAAAATTTTCTAAAGCTGTTGAGTGATGGTTTAAGAATCTTAGGTAGGTGTTTTTGGAGAATGCTAGTGTTGTGTTGAGATGATTTCTTGCGATTTCTAAGGTTTGAGAGATGGTCTTTAGGGGGCTGCTGGGGGTTCCGGCTGTTAGGGAGCCGTCCCATAGGATTATGCTGTTCTGTGAAGCATATGAGATTTTCATCTTTATCCAGTGTTCGAGTAGGTTGCCTAATTTAGTTGGCATGTTGATTAGATTGAGATAGTGAAGTGGTTCAGTTGGCATGGTTAGTGAATGCTGCCTAAGAAGATGGTAGATTTCTTTTTTGTTTTCTTCGGTTATGTGGAGGGGGAAGGGTCCGATGCGTAAGTATTTGTATCTGTCTCGTTCTTTCCAGACTACTGTTCCTCTTATGGCGCAGATTATGCCTTGGTTTGTTTCGCCTATTTTTATGCTTGAGACGTCGATGGCGACTATCGTTGTCTCCGTTTTGATTGGTTTCAGTGGAATCGACTGTACTGTGTAATGGTTATAGTGTGGAAAAAATTGTGTTTCTTCTCTTTCTTCTTCAAGTTTTGTTGAATAGTTGTTGAATGTTGCTTCTTGTAGGGTTTGTTGTTTTGTTGTTTTGATTGTTTTGAGGCTTAGTTGGATGAATTTTTGTGGTATTTGGAGCGATTCTGGGGGGAGTGGAAAATTATATTTTGGTGTTGTTGTATAGTGTAGTTGTTCAATCAACAAGATTCACCAATAGCAATTTGTTGGAGGATAATGTATTTAAATGTTGTGCATGTGCATATTGTTCAATTCAATAAACAATAAGGGAATATGATGACAGAGGAAAAGGAAAAACCACCAATTCACCTAAAGATGAAGGTTGGAAACGTGGAGTTCGAGATAGACTGCCGAGAAGACCAGCTAGAAGAGGCGGTAGCGAAGATTTTATCATCTGTAAGGGAGCATGCGAAGGAGGCGGTGGTGATTTCCGAGCGAACCGTGTCGTCAGCTAGGGCAGAAACTTGTAAAGGTGTAATAACGGGGCTATGGCAAGAGGGATGGTTTGCGACTCGCCGCAGTTTGGGTGATGTGCACAGTGAGATGGCTAGAAGGGGTTTTCATTATGACCGAACTGCAGTGGCACATGCATTGATAGACCTTGTTAAAGACAACATACTTACAAGAGACGGGAAACCGAGAAGATACAGATACGCACAGAAAAGACCACCAACAATCAAGTAACTTAAAGCTTGTTTATTTCAACTTACACGTAAGACACCAATACCTGTTTTCAGAGAGAGGTAATCAGATGAAAGATTCTTCTAGAAGTTTCATCAAGCCAAATCTAAAATATCCGAAATAAACATAACCGA
>CAZCYX010000215.1:0-2736 GCA_964503065.1 uncultured Candidatus Bathyarchaeia archaeon | reverse complement strand
AACCAAGCCACACCTCTAACAGTCAAGGAATCTAGAAACAAGTGAGATAAATAACCAACAAACAATCCAAGCGAAACAACAAAACTCAACTCCAAAACCACACTGAAGATCACGTAACCCAAAATCAAAACAATCACAGCTACAAGAAGACTATGGAGAACACCTCGTTGCCCAACCACTCGGCGCACTCCTCTCCTCAGCCAAACAGGAACCCCAAACAAACTATAAATCAAACCCCTTGGATGATCCAAATCTGGCAAAATGTTCCCAACAACTAGAGCCCCCAAAACCATCACATCAAAACTAACTAACCCAAGACGCCAAGACAAGAGGAAGAGAAAAAGACCAAAGAGAACATGAGTTAACCCCATCACTATAGATTCCTCCTGAAACCAGTATAGTAAATCATTAGTATAAGATAAAAGAAATTATATGTCCGTAGTGGTTGGATATGAGCAGTAAATTCTATGTGTGGGGTGAAAAAGCAAAGAGTATTCCCTCGAAGGCTGGTGTCTACGGATTCTATAACGGAGATTATGAACTCATATATGTAGGCGAAAGCCCAAACCTCAAAGAAACCTTTGAAGAATATTTAAAAACAGATTTTTTCCAAGATCCTTGCAAACTTGCCACAAAATATTACAATAGACAATTCACCCTTAACCCTCAAAAGAGAAAAGAGGAAATCTTAGAAGAATATAAAAGGAAATATGGAACATATCCAAAATGTAATATAACAGGAGGAGAGGAACAAACAGTGTCGCAAGAAAAAATGGTTTCTCCTGAAAAGGGCTTTCATTTTTACGAAGAGATAGCAAAACCAACGGGCAAAGTAGCCACAAGTTTGAAAGACTTCACCTTAAAACTTAAGGAAATACCAGTTGTCTCAATAGAATTCCATCAAAAACGCGGAGATTTCGTCAAATGGATACAAAACACCTTTGAAGATCCCACCTTAGCTAACGCCATAGAAAGAATCAAGGCATCCGGCGAAGACCTCAGAAAACAACTCATAGAAACAATAACTCATCCAGAGAAAGCTATAATGATGAATTGTCCAAAATGTGGAGCTTCTATTTCACCGAAAAAAACTTGGAGTATGACTGGAAAAGCCGTCAAGACTGGAATAAAACCAAAACTAACATTAGGCTATTATAAATGCCCCTATTGTGGTAAAACTTTTCGTCGAGTGCTTGCCAAAGAAATCATTGAAACTAGCTAGGCATTTCTGATTCTGACCAGCAAATCTTCACTCTGAAAACTCTTTGCCACAGTGGTAACATTTACTTCTGAAAGCCCCAGATGAAAGAGGTTTTCCGCAAGCAGTACATCTGAATTTTTCATCAGATTCTTTGAGCCACGCCTCTGTCTCGCCTTGTTTGAACCTTTCCAAATTTGCTCTGAGATCAACCCCGTTCTCTTCGAGATAGGGTTCGGCTAGTTTCTCAAATTTTTCACACGACCCCTCATCATATTGGGTGCACTGATAACAGAATTCCAGACCTTTGGTTCTTAGGCATTGGACGATTTTACAGTTATATCCCCAAGAGTCAGGGGTAAGTGCTTGGCAGCCTTCGCATCTTACCTTTTCTGGTGGGCATTTGAAATGTTTTGCGAGTCTTTTGAGATATTCTCCTTTATCCTTGTATGCCCGGTAAATGCTGCATGCACCACAGTAGAGACCACATCTACCAACAAGTTTTGAATCAACCAAGATTGAACCCTTCTTTTTAGTCAAGGCTTTAATTTGAATAGTTCTAAAGGTTATATAAACATCGGTTTAAATTCTAGGTTTGGTGCCCAATTTCTGGTTTTTAATTCGACATTGCATTTTGCAATAGTTGCAGTGGAAGAGTTAAGCCATCGCGCTTTAAGATAAGTACCCTGCGAAAAGTTTAAGTTTTACTGTAATATTACAATTTTTTTGATAACATAGTCGAAAAGGTAGGGAAATATATGTGCAAGGAAGAAAAGAAATGTGAGTTTAAAGATGATCTGAAAGGTTGCGCGTTAAAACACATAAGCGAAGCACGAAAGTTGATCTCCAAAGGCAAGTTCGAAGATGCTGATGTCTTGTTGAGCTACGCTGAAAAACATTTGAAAGAAAAATAAGTGCATCTGATCAACGCACAAAAGTGCTAGTAAATACGACTTCCTTACAGTTCAAGGTCTAACTAGGTGACTGTTGATGTGTGGTGACGGATGTGAAGGGTGCTGTTCGCAAGAGGTTAGTAGGTTTCAGAAGTACTTCAGGGCTCTCCATTGCCCAACCAGATGGATGATTATCCGCCTCCTAGGAGATGAAGCAAGAAGTACTAATGAAATTTTCGAAGGGTTAAAAGAAGCAGGAGAACGCCTCTCTAGATCAGGACTCTACTATCATCTTTCCGAACTAGAAGAGGCGGGCATTATCGAATTAGCTGAGTATCGTGAAGTTGGAGGCGGTGCGCCTGAAAAGGTTTGGAGACTCAAAACAAAACAGATCAGAATTAACCTTTTAACAGACTTACCAAAGGTGCCTAGTCGTGAACACTGATAATGCGGTGGAAGTTTCAAATCTTACAAGAAGTTTCGGTGAGTTAGTGGCGGTTGACCACATAAGCTTTCAGGTTAAGAAGGGAGAACTTTTTGGTTTCTTAGGGCCTAATGCTGCTGGTAAAACTACAACAATTCGAATGCTCACTGGCGTAATCAAGCCAAATGAAGGTACAGCCTCCATCTTTGGTTATGACATTC
>CAZCYX010000214.1:0-2794 GCA_964503065.1 uncultured Candidatus Bathyarchaeia archaeon | reverse complement strand
ATGGCTTCCAGTGGCCATTTATCCGGGTTCAATTTATAAAACAGCCATTTTCCTGGACGGGAATCTTCAGTCTTAATCCGCTTTTTATACAGATATTCAAACGCTGCCCTGACGCCCACGCTGCACACCTTCTTCCTTCTGCCAAAATCGAAGATTGTTAACGGCCGCTGGTGCTCATATCCAAGAATATCATTGATGGCTATATCGAGAAGTTGGCCGATATCATAATCTTCTCCCTCCATTTTCTTTGCTGCGGCCTTTAATGTCTTGATAAAGTCCGGAGTTAGTTCTGTAAGACGGAGCCTGTAAATAGAAAGATTAGAGAGACTGTACTCTTGCAAAGGCTTCATGGTAGCTTTGGGCATTTCCACAGAAAAGGTGTTTTTCTTGTCAAAATAGAGCATAGTGTGGGTATCCTTCCAGTTGGAGTTCTTCCCGAACAACTTCTTTTGATGCCATCGAATAGCCGCATAAGTAACCGCAAGCCAAAATTGCCACCATTTACGCTCTCCGATCTGATTTACTACATCCCCCGGCTTGATAACCTTCAGGATCGCCTCACATGATGCATTGACCGACTTACGGTCTTTGTAATTTCGTGTAACAGTCATTGTTACTCTCCTATTGTGTTGATAAGGGTTCATCTCTTTATAATGGCAGTTATAGGGTAGAAGAGTTGTTTTCGTTTGTGACTGAGCTGGCGAAAGAGGGTTGACGTCGAATTAAAAGTATGCAATCGCTTAAAAATCAAAAGGAATTCTACCGTTTTTTACTGCTATCACAATGCGTTTATCATGTTCTGCTGCAGGGTAATTATCATTCGTTAGTTGTAACGCTTTATTATGCTCCTTAATTGCCTCATCAAAGCGGCCTTCAAAGAACAATACGTTGCCCATCCCATTGTGGGCGCTTGCATTCCGTGGATCGAGTTGCAGTGCTTTCTCAAAAGAGTTTCGCGCGCGTTCCAAGTATGCTCTCCGTTGTTCCGATGGAAGCAAATCTTTAGAACTTTGATACATATCTTTCAGTGTATATCCCATTAACGCGTGAAAATCCGCGTCATCTGGAAAACTTTTAAGAGCTGTATCAACAGCTTGTAAATTCTTGTTGGTTAGTGCTCGGGCCGCATCTACTTTCCCGGCCTCCATCATGTTTACAGCCTTTGTCTGAACACTTGCCAAATAGTTGAAGAGATCGTCACGATAGCTAGATGTATATGGAATTGGTTCAGGCGGCGTCTGCCGGTTTTGCCAGCGGCCTACCCAATCGGCTCCAAAAGCAATGACCAAAAATGCAATAGATACATATGGAAATATTTTGTTTTTTGTGATCGGATAGGCCAGAACACACAAAACAAAAAGACCGAGTGGCGTCCACACAAAGGGGCTCTCGATATTCTCGATAAACTTACGAATTATGAACTCGGCGACCTGAAAAAATTCACTTCCGTCTCCGTTCATATTAATTCCTCCGCAATCGACTATATTTAATAGTCTCAGTTAATATATGGTAATGCTTGATTGATATTGCCATTATCGCATGACAAATTTTTCCCATTTTTTGTCCACTCTCCTAATATCGTAAGAGTCTAGTAGACAAAAAAGACCTTACTCCCATTCACTTGCTATGGGGTTTATAACATGTTTTATGATTACGTTTTTGACCTATTTTGCTTTTCTTTTGACATATTTCGGTTTTTTAGGAAAAAAGGAGGCGAATCGTGCTTTTTACCTTGTCTTGACATCCAGACTCCCCATTGATATCTCTCTCGGAAAATCTCGCCAATAGGGGTCAGGGTCACATCTTCATTTGTCACTTAGGATCGTTTTAATAGTTCTCTCTAATTGTACGTTTTCCTTTAGAGAGCGCCGTACGCGGTTTACAGTAGCCGTTACAGCGGTGTATCCCACTCCAAATACCCTCCCGATTTCTTCATTCCGATATATACCAAGCTGATGCAAAATGTAGATGGTAAGAGCCCGGTTGAAAGAGCGAACCCTGCGAACTCCCAATAGTGACTCAGGATTCTTCTCACCGAGACGTTCCAGTATTTCTAACGCCATAACTCGAACATCTCGCCCCCGTAATAACGACCTGAACTGTGGCTTCTCGCGATGTCCCGTCTCCCATACCCTCTGAAGGCACTCTTCGGCGAACTCTTTGCTTCCAAGATACAGCCCATGTTGAAGGTCATCCAGTATGCTGTCGTCGCGTCCCACATATGCCTGTTGCTCCCGAACAAACATTGTGCGACTCCCCCCATACATGTCAAGCACTACATCAGTAGTCAACCACGAAGGCTTCAAGCGTGCATCTGCATACATGGGGTAACTGCTCCAAGGATACTCCGAAAGCTTCTCCACGACACCAGCCCGTAGGGGATTCCCGTGAATGTACAAGCACATGGACACAAAATAACGATCATTTTCGATCAGAAAGCTCTTAAAACGCCCCTGAAAAAGGTGTCCACTGCGGTGGTGTCGGCGGTTGAACCAAACCGAATAACTGACCCCAAGCCACTGGATCGACCGGGATAGATTGGCCTCGTTTGTTCGCACAAGGAGGTGGTAATGGGTCCCCATGAGCACGTAGGCATGAACCTCCAGGTGAAACCGCTCCACCATCCTGCCAAGAGTTTCAAGAAACCTGAGGTAATCCCCCTCATTATAGAAAATGTCTCGCCGCTCATTGCCTCGCGACAGCACATGGTAAAACGTCTGTGGGTAGTCCATTCGAAGCGGTCGCGCCATACGCACATTCTACCCAAACCCCAGATCATGTCAATGATAAAAGT
>CAZCYX010000213.1:0-2808 GCA_964503065.1 uncultured Candidatus Bathyarchaeia archaeon | reverse complement strand
AGGTGAAAGATGCAATAAAAGTTTACAAAGGCTTCTTTGATGCAATGGGTGTTCCCTATCGCATATCAAGGAGACCAGATTGGGACAAATTCCCAGGCGCCCTTTATTCCATAGCATTTGATATGATATGCCCAGATGGACGCACCCTTCAGATCGGTACTGTTCATAATTTGGGTCAAAACTTCTCGAAAGCCTTTGATATTACTTACGAGACTGAAGAAGGAGGACAAGAGCATATTTGGCAGACATGTTATGGGATTTCAGGAAGAGCCATAGCTGCCGTCTTAACTGCGCATGGAGACGATTATGGAGTAGTAATGCCACCTAAAATAGCTCCCGTCCAAGTTGTAATTATCCCTATTCCATACAAAGATATGGAGGAGCAAATTGACAAAAACTGCAAAGACATCGAAGTCATGTTAAAAAAGGCAAACATTAAAGTTGAACTCGACCTTCGAGCTGACTTAACTCCAGGTTCAAAATTCTACTATTGGGATATGAGAGGTGCCCCTATTCGCATCGAGATTGGACCTAAAGACATTAGACAAAACGAAGTCACCATTGTCCGAAGAGATACTTTAGAGAAACAAACGTGCAAAAGGAGCAGATTAGTGACGGCACTTCAGGAGTTAATGAATAAGATGATGGAAGACTTGCGTCTGAGGGCTTGGGAATGGATGGACAAAAGAGTTCACCGTGTTGACAATTTAAAGGAAGCAAAAAAGTTGATAGTGAGCAGAGAAGGAATCGTTGAAGTCTTATGGTGCGGTGATGCCGAGTGTGGTCACAAGCTAGAAGAGACCGTTAGTGCACGAGTCTTAGGGGTCCCTATGGATATCGAAGAAAAATTCGATGGGAAATGTGCGATTTGTGGAAAAAATGCCACTAGCATTGTTAGAGTTGCAGTAGCTTACTAATCCTTACAGAAGCATTTTGATAGCTTCTTTTCCTGTCATTCCAAGTTTTACTCCCATAGACCGTGCTTTAGAGGTAGCCGTTTTTATTTCAGCTTTAAGAACATCCTCGAAGTTTTTCACACCGCTAACTATTGCTGCAGCTACATTGAATTTTTCAGATGCTTCTGCATTGAGGAAACCGCACATGACAAAACCAGTTCGTCCTATTATCGCAAGAAGCGGCGGAGAGTTTGGCAAGTCCACCTTCAAACCTGTAGCGGTTTTACCATCTACTTCTAAAGGAGTTACAGTTATCACTAAATTCACGCTCACAATCTACATATACAGTTTTCAGATAACTACATTCTGCTATAAACTTAAAGATATAGTTCCCAAAGAGAAGAAAAAGATTGCTGACAAAACTCAAAGAAAAGTTTCAACTATGGATAACCTCAGAAGCGAAAATAGCTCACAAAATAGGCTTAACCCCAAACCATGTAAGTGCAATTGGAATAATTCTCGCTATCTTTTCAGCATTAGCATATTGGAACTGGCAGGCTAATCAATTCCTACTGATAGTTGCCCCCTTTCTTCTTTTAATCTCAGGTTTCTGCGATGCTTTAGATGGAGCAATTGCCAGACTTTATGGAGAAACAACAACTTTCGGCGGCTTTCTCGATTCTCTGCTTGACCGTTACGCAGATGCAGTTGTTTTCATTGGAATCATAATTGGTGGATTATGTGACCTCTTTTGGGGACTGATCGCCGTGATAGGTTCATTGTTGGTCAGTTATACTCGTGCAAGGGCAGAAGCAACTGGGGTCAAGATGGAAGCAGTTGGCGTGGCTGAACGTGCAGAACGTCTAATTATACTGGCAATTGCAAGTTTCATTGGCATCTTTCGGTTAGAAGCTTTATATTGGGGGGTAATTCTTTTGGCGTTTCTCTCAAATCTTACAGTGCTCCAACGTGCCATTTATTTTTATAAGGCTTCTAAAGATAAACAAAGTGATGCGGGTTCGGTCTAAAATCTTCGCCTTGGTCGGTATTTTCTTTCTTCTTCTGCACGAACTTTCACTACGCCTCGGTGAACTGCACATGAGATGCAGAAGTATCTTGTTTCACGTGCATTGGCTATGTAGGTTCCTTTTTGGCGTAGTTCTTTGGCTAAAGGACCACCGACCATAGATATTCTTTTGGTCGCCCTTTTTGCTTTGTCCCTGGGTACAAGTTGACCGCATGAGCTACATTGAACAAGACCGCTTCTTCCTTTGCTGCCCTTTGATCTGCCTCTAGATTTTCTCTTGAAAGGCACTCTGGAATCCTCATGAATCAGATTGTTGAACATACTTATTAACCTTTGAGGATTTCTTGTTTTGAAATGGAATGTTTGATCTAGTTACAGTAGGGCACTTCGCCATAGACTTAATCCAGACACAAGAAATGCTAGCTCCCACCCCAACTTTAGGAGGATCTCCAACCTACGTTTCCTTGGCAGCAAGCCAACTCAACTCAAAGGTCTCTGTAATTTCTAAGGTTGGAGAAGATTTTCCCAGTACCTATATATCATGGCTGACGGCTAAGAAAGTGGATTTATCTGGACTAAAGATTGTTAAAGGTGCTTCAACAACGAGTTTCTTTTTGAAGTATGAGAATGGAAAACGAAGGCTACAATTGAAAAGTCGAGCTCCACCAATCTTCTCTGAGGATATTCCCGCTCCAATGACTGCAAACGCAATCCATGTAGCACCAATTGCAAATGAATTGTCACTCAACGTCATCAAGAGATTAAGAACCTTAACCAACATCCTTTCTTTAGACCCACAAGGATTTTTACGAGAGTTTGATAAATCAGGAAATGTTGAATTAAGAGAATGGGATAGCTTAGAAGTCCTTGAACAAACCGACATAT
>CAZCYX010000212.1:0-2829 GCA_964503065.1 uncultured Candidatus Bathyarchaeia archaeon | reverse complement strand
CCCCATAAAAGCCATCAGCAAACGCTACCTAAACAAAATCCCATCCCCCTTCATGTACGACCACCAAAGAGAAAGATTCAACCACATCAAACAACTAATAAAAGACTATAAAGTCGAAGCCGTCATCCAGTTTCTCCTAAAATTCTGTGACACCCACATGTTCGACGCCCCAATCCTAACCGAACAACTCCAAGCAGAGGGCATACCAGTGTTGAACATAGAATACGAACACACAAGAAGCGGCATAGCCCCAATAAAAACACGCATCGAAGCCTTCATAGAAATGGTAAAAGGAGTCCCATAGCATGGCAACAAGACTACAAACACTAGAAGGCTTCTACCAAAACCACATACAACCCTACTACCAAAACGCCCACCAAGCCCAACAACAAGGCAAACCCATCGCATACGTAGCCTCAACCTTCCCAGTCGAAATCCTCCAAGCCATGGATATAACCCCCATATGGCCTGAAAACTACGCCTCAGTATGCGCAGCAAGACAAGTCTCCGTACACTTGGCGGAAATAGCAGAAAGACACGGCTACTCCAGAGACCTCTGCAGCTACGCTAGGACTACAATCGGCTCCATCCTAACAAAAGAAAAAGACATCCTCCCAGAAGGAGGCATGCCAAAACCAACATTTCTAGTGGCGTCAACCGCCGCTTGTGACACACATCTAAAATGGTTTCAAGTCCTTAGCCACCACCTAAAACGACCATTATTTCTTCTTGACATACCTTACAACACCAATGGCGCAGACTCTGAAAATCTTGAGCCCCACCACATACAACAATATGTCTCCCAACTAGAGGGCCTAATCTCCTTCCTAGAAAAGCAGATAGACACAAGACTAGACAAAAGCAAACTACGAAAAGCCATAGTGCTGTCGGATCGCACAAGTAACCTCTGGCTGGAAATCCAAGACTATCGAAAACATGTTCCAACACCCATGGGAGCCAGAGACGCCTTCTCAGCTGTCTTCTTCATGCTCTGCATACCCGCCACCCAAACAGCAGTCAACTTCTACGAAGAACTACGGAACGAAGTCAAAGAACGAGCAAAAAAGGGCATAGGCAAAGTCCCAAACGAAAGGTATAGGCTAATTTGGGACAACCTACCAATGTGGTTCAACCTGAAATTCTTCAATTATCTAAATAGTCTAGACGCAGTCACTGTGGCTGAGACCTTTTCTCATGTTTGGACTGGAAGCCTAAATTCTTCAAAACCTCTAGAAAGCCTTGCTAGAAAGTATCTGCCAAACTTTGCTAATTGTGGTGTCGAGAGGAGAATCGCCCTTATTCTTAACCTTGCAAAAGACTTTCACGCAAACGGAATCATCCTTCCCACTAACTGGGGATGCAGAATGATGTCCATAGGAGAAACCATCGTAAAAGAAGTGGTCTACAAGAAACTTGGGGTGCCAAGCCTCATTCTTGATGTGGATTCGTCTGACTGGAGAAACTACGATGAGACACAGGTTAAAAGAAAGGTTGAAGGGTTCATAGAAATATTAAGCAGAAGAAACTAACATCCCAGTGAAAGAAGAGTTAACCATTCTCCTTCTCTCAGGATGAAAACGGAAAAAATTTTGATTTTTTCATCAACTGCATCTAGGAACTTTGATTTTAACCCTCTGATTTTGAAATCGGCGTCGTTTGAGGTTCTGTTAGGGTTCACCACTATGATAGCAGTTGAAAACCTATTTTTCAAACGCCGCATGTCTGTTATTGTGCAGTTGCCTGGAATGTTTTCTTTTGTACACTATGACTACCACTAGTGTTGCCATCATGAATAATGGTAAAACAATGAATGATGGGAGCTCTGGAATAACTATGACTACCTCATACTTGCTGGCGAAATCAACTAATAGTCGTATACGCCATGATTGATCGGTTGAAAAAACTACATATTCTTCGGGAAGTAGCAAGGTTGAATTTAAGTAGAGTCTCAATCCTGTTACATCCGCCATAAGGTTCTTGGAAACAAAAACGTCAACAGATCCTTTAGTACCAGTAGGAGCTTCTGCGGTGAAGCTCAACTCTTGGCTTGTTGAGTTAAAGACCAATTCCGAAACTGTAACATTTGAGATCACCGAAAAGACATGTTCATTGGCAAATGAAGTAATGGTTAAGCATACAGATGCTGAAGCCTCTTCTGGATAATCACTGTTGGTGGAAGGCCAAGGATTAGCAAGTCCAGTCGAAATCCACCAGTTTCCAGTGGCAGTAGGCATCCAAACGGCTGAGAAACTTCCATCAAACGTAGTATTGACCATTGTTATCAAGGTTAATGGCAAGGTTTGCCATTGCCATGCCCAGACATCTCCTCTTAGAGGTGTGAAATAGGCAACCAAAATCACAGGCCAATTAGAAATAGGCTTTCCTCTATAAGTTACGTTTCCTTCAATTTCAACCGTGAACCCAACATATGCTGTTGAGCAGCTCAGGGAAGTCTTAACATAAGGAGCGCCAAAGAAAATATCAATGATCTGCCATTCTGCATCATAATAGATAAAATAGTGTGTTTCATTCATTGAGATTGTGTCTGGATTGCATGCGCCTTGATAAACTCCACTTCTCGCAAGTATGGCAGTATTATTAAGTGTCTTTGGAATGGTTATATTATAGAAAGCATATTCTCCTCCCAACGATTCTCCCCAACCGAAAGTAAAGTTGTCATGTCTGAAATTCTCAATTGTCCCGTTCGTTTCAATGGCAATTGTGTAATTCTCTCCCATGATTTCGATCACAAAGGCATAATGGTGTACATGCTCAGGTTCGAGATAGGTGAAGAGTAGTTGTGGACTATATTCGCGCATTTCCTGAGTT
>CAZCYX010000211.1:0-2841 GCA_964503065.1 uncultured Candidatus Bathyarchaeia archaeon | reverse complement strand
TTCCCCAAGAAAACGCGTAATCCGCCATCTTCTGCGCCAAGGGCCAGCCAACCTCCACCATCAATCTTTCCACCCTGCCCCTCAACGCCTCCTCCAACCGTTCCACTATATCCCTTAACATCGCCGCCAGCTTAGAACTTCGCACACGATCCACACATCTAATGGTGAGGCTGATCAACCCACGCTCTACATGGCTTAAAACATTAAACCAAACCGCTTTTCTTTGGGCCTTCCGCCGAATCGAGAGCAATCTTCGTCTGGAAAACAATTCTACATGCTCCACTTCGCTAATGCATGCTTAACCTAAAAGACTTTTCTATCTCCTTCGGGGGCACGCATGCAAACATTTTGACGTTTATCTTATTAAGCAGAAATGTACTAAAAAAATGGGCATGGTGTAGAATTTTGTACTATGATGGTCATTTCTTAATTGAACTTTTCCTTTTACCTTTGAGTGCCTTTTCACTTTGCGTCTTCACTGAAGCTAGTGAGACGAGGTTCACTTTCTCTCGCATCGTGACTCTCGGCTTCGTAATCCTTGGGGCTTTGTTCAACGTGACCTCACTTTTTTTCCCATGGGGCATAACCCCGTCATCATTGTACTTGTATCTGCCAGAGCGCATAGTCACTGGAGAGGGGATCCCATTCCCACCATCCGATTTCTTCATGATAATGCAAGCACGTGCGCAATTAGTAACTATAAGTAGGCTGATTAAAGCCGCCGTAATATTGGGATGGGCTGGTGTAGTTCTGCTCTGGTATGTTGAGAGACTTAGACTATCGCTAAAGCGTAGGCTTATAATATCCTATAGCATCATCTTGGCTTCAAGCTTTCTCTCTTTCATAGCAGTTGCAATGTTCGCTTCAACCGAATTTAACCTTTCATGGGGCGCCTATCTTGCCTTGGTTGGAGGAGTACTTATGGTGTTGGGTGTTGTGATGAGGGAGCTAAAGGTGGAGGTGGTTGTGGAGCGTGAAGTAAATGAGCAAGAAGAATAGGGTACACAAATTCGTTTTATGGACGTTTTCTTTTCTACTTTTTGTTCTGCTGGCGATAGAACTTTTGTCTTTGGCGCGCTGGATTTTATACCCATTTGATCCATTTACATCTTATCAAGATCCAAGCTGGTGGGTTGTCCATCTTGAGACTGATCTTTTCTACATTACAGCAGGTCTTGCTCCACTTGTTTTCGTTGTTACAATCTTCTCATGGAGTATCCTACCCTTAAGGAGATACCTTGGGCAGGTAAGAGTTCGACTGGGAATGGGACGATGGGTGATGAAGCTTGGCGGACGAAGGACTAGCCCTGAGCGACCAGCGAAACCAGAGATGTTCAAACAGAGATTCTCCGCCTTTGTTTTGGTATGCTCGATTGGACTCGTCTCTCTCTTTACTCTTTATCCATATTTACCTAGTTTAAATCCGAATGGAAGGCATGTTGGGATAGATTTTCCACATTATGAAGGAATGTTATCTGAAATGGATGAAAGTGATGGGTTAAACGTGTTGTCGTACGCGTTTTTCACGTTTAGAGACCGCCCCTTGAGTGTGCTGTTGATGTTTGGAGCGCACAAAATCACAGGTTTTCAGTCGCAGACTGTACTCAAGTTCATGCCACTGCTGTTGGGTCCGTTACTGATCTTGGCAATGTTCTATTTCGTGTTTGAGGCAACTGGCAATTGGACTATTTCCTCCCTTGGCGCTCTTCTTGCCGCCTTCTCTTATCCCGTGACTGTGGGCATGCTTGGGGCTTTGTTTTCAAACTGGATAGGTCTTATCGCAGCATATTTGTTCTCAGGATTGCTGATGAGATCAATAAGGGAGCGATCTTGGCGGTGGATTTTTTTGGCAGCGTTAACAATGGTGTTGGTTCTGTTCACGCACGCCCACACGTGGGGGATGTTGATTGGTGTACTGGGGTCGTATGCACTTCTCCTTGTGGTTCTTGGGATGCGTGGGAAGAATGTTTGGTGGGACTTTAAGGTTGTAGGGATGATTGCGACAGGGAATGTAGTGGTAGATGTTGTGAAGAACTGGTTGTTAGGTTCATCAGGAGTTGCGACAGAGGTAGTGGGTGTGGCTAGTTCTGGATTGGCGTTTGAATTCTTAGGGCAGTCCTGGTCGAATCTTAATTGGACTCTTCATAACACGATGGGAGGGTTCTTTATTAATCCCCTTGTGCTTTTTCTGGCTTTCATAGGCGCTTTCTTCGTATGTCTTAGGGATAAACCTGTTCATCGTTACCTCATTTCATGGATTATGGTACCTTCAGTGCTTTTCATGTTTGGGAATCGCGATGTTCAGTGGCGGATTCTCTATGATCTTCCTGTCACCATATTTGCGACTTTTGGACTTGATTATTTGAGAAGGCGCCTTCACTCGCTAGGAAGTCGAGAAGCCAAAATATTGGAACCCCTCTGCATCCTTCTGGTGGTGCTAGTAAACGCAAACTATGGTTTCCGCTGTGCGCATCATCTCATAGAGACTTTCATTCCTGAATGAGAGATGATGAGAAATCCATCGGCTTCCACCTCCGTTAGGTGGCGTGATTATGTACAAGATGGCGCAGCCGCGCTTAGATGCTAATTTAGAGGGGGCACGCATTTTCCGATAGTGTGCCTTTCGTGTGTGCGTCTTTGAGAACTTGTACGCTAGAAAAATAATTGCTATGGTCGCCGTTAGCCCTAAAGCCACTACGATGATTGCGTCCAGAGGATATGCCTCGAAATAAGTGAAGACTAATTGTGGCCTGTACTCGCGCATCTCCTGAGTTGGTTGGTCTTTTAAGGCGAAACGTGATAGCGCCGTTCCTTCCATGGGGGTCTTCAACCTCTAAAGTT
>CAZCYX010000210.1:0-2881 GCA_964503065.1 uncultured Candidatus Bathyarchaeia archaeon | reverse complement strand
GCTTCTATGGTCTCTTTGTACGGAATATCTGCAACAGTTCCATGATACTTGACATATTTCATATAGAGTTCCCCAAAGCTAGTGTTGCTTTTACCCATCTGTTGTTCAGCCAGAGTTCCTAGTATCCATGATAAACAAACAGTTTGTCCCCCATTATTTTTCTGAGCTTCTGTGGAACAAGATATTTTTTCATTATATCCACAAATCCTGGTCTGGCAGGAATGCCAAATGTTTTAGCAAGGGTTCTGCGCGTGCGCATAATGCCTTGCGTGCACAGTAATCGGATAGATTGTTCGAATAGAAAGGTAGATACGAATTGTATTTACCTCATCTCACAAAATGGAACAATTCTTTCGCCTTTTCTTTCTGGCATTTTTCTATGAGCAGAACAGTTTTTTCTCTTAGTGCCTTGGAATCACAATCGATCACAAAAGTTGGCTTAAGATAGAGATCGTCTCGTTCAGTGATTTTGTGTTGCGTTTCACAAGTATTTATAAACGTTGTGCACCCATGAAAGTTAATTATCTATGCGCACTGAAAAACTACATGACAAGGATGATAGACACGAGTGTTTACGTGAAGTAAAGGGCGAGGCGTATATGAGAAGAGTTGCAGTTGTGGGAGTTGGAAATACGAAGTTCGGAGTTAGACAAGACGTGAATCTTGCCGAGCTCACATTTGAAGCGGTAAAACCTGCTTTTGAAGATGCCGGTATAACTGGAAAGGATGTTGAATTTGTAGCCTTGGGTTCAGTGGGAGCTTGGTATGAAGAGTCGCTTCCTGTTGTGGTTGTCAGTGAATACTGCGGGTTAACAGGTGCAGGAGTGGTTCGCTGCGAAGCTGCCTGTGCGTCAGGTAGCTCGGCACTTGCTATGGCCTATCTCGATGTTGCGAGCGGTCACGACGATGTTGCAATGGCAATAGGTGCTGAGAAGATGAGAGAAGTTGACACACCAACAATCCTTGAACTTATAGGGAGAGCCGGATATTACCTTTGGGAATTTCACAACTTTGGGATGACATTCCCAGCTTATTATGCACTGCATGCAACAGCTCACATGGCAAAGTATGGAACAACCGAAGAGGATTTGGCGTTGGTAAGCGTCAAAAATCACAAGTATGCTAATATGAATCCTGTAGCTCACTTCCACCGTGAGATAACAACTAGAGACGCGTTAGAATCGCCAGTCATATCTTGGCCCCTCAAGTTATACGATTGCTGTCCTGTGACCGACGGAGCAGCCGCAGTTGTGTTAGCTTCTGAAGAAAAAGTCAAAGAACTGAAAATCGACACACCTATCTGGATCGAGGGGATAGGTTCCTCATCCGGCACAGCAAACTTAGCAAACAGAGAAGATTACGTGGGCCTCACAGCGGCTGTCCTTGCATCGAGAAGAGCCTTTAAGAGAGCAAGAGTGGGGCCAAACGATATTGAAGTTGCCACTGTCCACGACTGCTTCACGATAGCCGAGATAATGGCCTATGAAGACATAGGTCTTTGCAGGAAGGGAGAGGGAGCGAAGTTGATTCGAGAAGGACAAACGGAGATAGGTGGCCAAATACCTGTCAATGTAGATGGAGGCTTAAAAGCTAAAGGTCATCCAATTGGAGCAACAGGATGTTCAATGATATACGAATTAACGAAGCAGCTTAGAGAAGAGGTTGAATCCAGGCAGAGACAAGTTCCTCTGAAGAAGTATATTGCCCTAGCCCACAATGTTGGAGGAACTGGTCACTATTGCTACGTTACCATATTAAGAAGGCGATGATATGGCAAAGTCTCCTCCTCCAACGTTGAAGTCGAAACCGCTGACTTTGACGTACCATATCCCAATAAGCAAAACAAAAAAATTCTGGGAGGGAATTAAAGAAGGAAAGATTTACACAACAAAATGCAAAAATTGTGGCAAACTGAATTTCCCACCAGTCGCAGATTGTCCCATTTGTCTTTCATCAGATATGGAATGGATTGAGTTAAATGGTGAAGGTAAAATCGAAACCTTCACACACATCCCAGTGAAGCCAGCAACATTTCAATCATTTGACGACTATACCATAGCAATTGCAAGGCTGAAAGAAGGGGTTAGAGTGCTTGCTTGGCTAACTGGCGTCAAGTTGAAAGACATAAAAGTTGGGATGGCAGTCAAGTTAGTAGCCAAGACTACTCCACAAGATGTGCTCACATATGAACTAATACCGATATAAAACCAGTTGGAGATTCATTTCAGTCCAAGAAGCTCCATGGCGTTTAGGCCAAGAACTTTTTCTTTTTCCGCCTCTGTTAAGTAACGAGAGTTCTTTACATCATTAACCATAATTTCTATACTTACCCCTTGTACAGCCGGAAAATCAGAACCAAAAAGAACTCGATCCATGCCAACAACCTTTCTAATCTTTTGTACAAACTTCGCTTTGGCAACAACATACGTAACTGCTGATATATCAAACCACACATTTTCATGGTTCTTTCCCAATTTCAAAGCTTCATCTAACCAGATTCCAGGCATCTTGGCACTGTAGCAGCCCATATGAGCCACAATCACCTTTACTCTTTCAAAATCCTCCACAAGTAACTTCAGATACTTCGGGTTTGCGTCCTGAGAGAAATCGGGTTCCTCCCAGACATAAGGATCACACCCAGTATGATACATAACAATCTTTCTGTTTTTCTCGCAAAACTCGAAAACACTTTCCAATTTTTCATGAGCCTTAATAGGATTAAAGAACTGAAGTGTAGGGATAAGTTTTATTCCTCTAAGACGAAGCCTGTCTATCTCCTTTATTTTCTCTTCTACATAGGATTTGCTTTTGGACAGATCAATAGATCCAACGCCAACAAATCTGTCCGGATGCCTTTTAACTCGTTCGGACGCGCACACGT
>CAZCYX010000209.1:0-2923 GCA_964503065.1 uncultured Candidatus Bathyarchaeia archaeon | reverse complement strand
CGAAGATGCAATCGCTATTCTTCCAGAGCACCTATGTTCTCTACTTGAAAATTCGAATGTAATAATATGGCTTAGTCAGTATGATGATTTGGACAAGTTCCCTGCAAATGTTAGAAAAGCCATAGTTTCTTTTTGGGACGCTGTTTACCAAGTGATTGAGACTAAGCCATGTTTGTTTGTGAATTTGCTTTCAGCTGGTTGCATAGATGGCATGGGCATAAGATACAGGAAGTATCTTCACTCATTCGTTAATGCTCTTAATGTCGATTATGAAAAGCTTCAAAAAATTGGAAATACGATTGCCTCTAGGCTTGATGGAAAGAAACATGTTCATGTTTACGATGCAAATGGCACCGATTTAACCTTCAGTATCGATAGACGACCTATTGGAATAGAGACTGGTACATTGGAGGAGTGTTTCTCTACTAGAAAAGAATGCGATGTTGACGTTCCCGGGGGAGAAGTTTATGTGGCTCCTATAGAAACTTCAGCATACGGCGTTCTTTCTGTTAAGGAGTTTAGAGACTATGGTGTTCAAAATCTTAAACTTCGTTTTGAAAAAGGAAA
Organism: uncultured Candidatus Bathyarchaeia archaeon; assembly: GCA_964503065.1. Classification (GTDB taxonomy): domain Archaea; phylum Thermoproteota; class Bathyarchaeia; order Bathyarchaeales; family Bathyarchaeaceae; genus JAOUKN01. The sequence goes on along the minus strand of CAZCYX010000209.1, from coordinate 2,356 downwards.
GGTTATCGATTTTAGAGCTGAAAAGGGATGCGATGTTTTTAGAGACTTGCTGAAGAAAGCTGAGGGCGACAAGGATAGGATAGCAGAATTTGGCATTGGAATAAATTATGGTATGAAGCCTATTGGTTACAGACTATATGATGAAAAAGCCTTAGGGACATCCCACATTGCTATAGGCAACAACATTCATTTGGGAGGAGTAAACAAAGCGTCAATACATTGGGATTTTGTCCTGAACAATCCAAGCATCGAAGTTGACAACACGCTTCTAATGGAAAAGGGAAAACTCGCTAGTGAGTAAATGGGGCACATTAGATTCATAAGAGCTGAAGACAGAGACCTATTGAGTGATGATGGAATTGCTTGAAGGTAAGAATATCAATTTGAGGATTGCTGAGAAAGATGATGTCTTCTTAATTATGGGATGGTGGAGTGATACGCAGTACATGGGCGAATACCAAGATGTAATGACAAAAACCCAACCAGAACTTGAAAAAATTATGCTTGAGAATACAATTTTCTTCATAATTGAGAAGGATAGAGTCAAAATTGGGCATATTGCTGGTTGGATGATAGGCAAAACGATGGAGATGGGTTTTGCCTTGATTCCAATTGAAAGAGGAAAAGGCTATGGAACAGAAGCTATTCAATTAATGGTAGACCATTTATTTCTCACGAAAGATATTGTTAGAATCCAAGTAACAACAGACGTCAAAAATGTGATGTCTCAAAGAGCTTTGGAAAAAGTTGGGTTCGTAAAAGAAGGAACCATGCGAAAATATTTTTATGCCAAAGGAAATTACAGAGATCATTTCGTTTACAGTATTCTTAGAGAAGAATGGAAAGAACCAAAAATACTGACAAAGGAAACTTCACAGATTAAGAAACACCACTAGCAGCCATAGTTTGGAGAAGAAACACAAATAGACCTGATTCAAGGTGTTTCCCTATGGGTCAACATTACTTCTTCGAGTTCTTTGCTCACGTATTGAACTTGCCACTGCTTTTTCTTCAAAAAACTTCGTCGAGCTGCTACTATATATTCAGTGAATATTAGATCAGTTTGTTTTTCATTCCATTCAAAAATTTGCCCAACTTTTTCGTAAAGTTGCTTTAGAATCAGAATCTCGAGAAACTTAGCTCCTAACCCAAAAATCTTTTCGAGTGCGTCAACGAATTCTTCAGTCTTGTAAGGAATCTGACGCTTTTTAATATTAAATTTCCTTTCCAAATAAAAAAAGACTGCCCGTTTCGGAGATTCCCCTAAAGAAGACAGGCCTTCATCTATTGCCTTAAGGAGGAGCCTTTCGAAACTCTTTTTAGGCAACCGTGATTCCTCGAGGTCACATTCTTAATGGGTTTTAATTATGGTTATATATCTGTTGTGAAGTGTCGATGTATATTTTTAGTTTGGTTTTTTCGGAATGGAAATCTGAATTAGAATGCACTTGAAGTATTTGCCCAAATAAACAGTTATAACCGAAGTTAGGCAGATGATGTCAAAAGTCCGTTGTGCTTAAGTATGAGGTTCACTAGACCCTTTTTGCTATGTATAATGATGAGTGAATGAGTTGCTGCTTAAGATTGACCTCCATGTTCACACATGTTATTCCATAGACGCGGGTACAACCCCTGAAGAAGTTGTTACTTTCTCAAAAAAGCGTGGCTTGGATGGAATCGCAATTACAGACCATGATACTCTGAAAGGAGCATCAAAACTGACTAACCAAGAAGAGTTACTCGTGATTCCAGGAATTGAGATAACGACTTTGGACGGGCATGTCTTAGCCCTTAACGTCCATGAAGGAGTCCTACCTAAAATGACTCTTTCTAAAACTATTCAAAGGATTCATGAGTTAGGTGGATTAGCTATAGCCGCTCATCCAAAGAGTATTTTTGGTGGGATTGGGCAGCAAATCAACTCTTCTTTGGGTTTTGACGCCATTGAGGTAATTAATTCCTCGGCTTTTCCTTTCTTCTTTTCAACTTATCAGAGTCGTAAGGTTGCTCTTCGGCTCGGTCTTCCACAGATTGCTGGAAGTGATGCTCATTATCCTTCTGAGATTGGTTTTGCTTATACAACTGTTGATGCAGACCCAGAGGTCGACGAGATTATACATGCAATAAGAAAGGGAGCAACTATTCCTTATGGAAAACCGATACCATGGAGACTTAGACTTGAAAGAGAATACTTGAGGCTTAAAAAGAAATACAAACAGACGTTTGCAGAATGCCTTTGAAAAATAATCGTGATATTCACTATGCTAGATGAATTAGTTGTCAGTTTGTGCTCAGTTTTTGCAGTTTTTCTCGTTCTTTCCCGATGTCTTCGTCTTCTACTTTTTTGAAGAGTATT
>CAZCYX010000208.1:0-2928 GCA_964503065.1 uncultured Candidatus Bathyarchaeia archaeon | reverse complement strand
CAGTTCAATCTAGCCAAGACGGATATTGGAAAATTAGCAATTGCATTGGTGGATGCCGCAACAATCGTAATAGGCTCACCTACAGTCTTAGTTGGACCGCACCCAAACGTTGTTTATGCGGTTTATCTTACAAATGCTCTGAAGCCGAAACTTAGGTTTGCATCAATAATTGGGTCTTATGGTTGGGGTGGCAGAACGGTGGAACAAATTAAAGGAATGCTGTCTAACTTGAAGGTTGAGTTGCTTGAACCTGTTGTCATCAAAGGATTTCCAAAAGAAGAAGATTTTAGGGTGTTAGACAGGCTAGCTGATGAAATCTTAAACAAGCATAAGGAACATAACTTAATGGATTGAAAGGAGGTGACAATATGTTAAGCAGGAAAATGGTAGCGGCGCTGAATAAACAGATCAATAATGAGCTTTATTCAGCATATCTGTATCTGTCCATGTCTGCCCACAGCACCTTCATTGGACTGAAGGGATTTGCCAATTGGTTTATGGTTCAGTATCAGGAAGAGATGGTGCATGCTATGAAAATCTATGATTACATCAATGATCAGGGCGGACGAGTCAAGCTTATGGCCATTGCACAACCGCCGACAGAATTTGGGGCGCCTTTAGACATGTTTGAAAAGACCTTGGAACATGAGAAGTTCATCACAAAGTGCATCAATGATCTCGTTAACCTTGCAATTAAGGAGAAAGACCATGCCACGAATATTTTCCTCCAATGGTATGTTACCGAACAGATCGAAGAGGAAGCTAACGACAACGAAATCATCTCCAAGTTGAAACTTGTCGGAAAAGAAGGCAATGGACTGTTTATGATTGACAAAGAACTTGCGGCACGAGTATTTACGCCTCCAACGACATCTAAGGCGACTGAAGCATGAGAATCATGGAATAAATATAGAAAAAGGTGAAAAAATGAAAATTCTCATTCTTTATTATAGTAGAACTGGAAATACTGAGAAGATGGCTAAGGCAATAGAAGAGGGAGCTAGATCAGTTCAAGGAGTTGAAGTAGAATTAAAGCGTCACGGATCAGCTTGGGGCTTGGCAGTTTTCAACATAATATTAGTTGGTGCTCCAACCTACCATCATAACATGACTAACAACATCAAGAAGTTCTTGGAAGAAGTTGCTTTTCATAACATTGACTTAAAGGATAAGATTGGAGCAGCGTTTGGATCCTATGGTTGGAGTGGCGAAGCACCACGACTAGTTCTTGAAATCATGAAAAACAAATTTAACATGCATGTAATAGAGCCGCCACTTCTAATCAAGTATACACCAGATCAAGCTGGAATGGAAAGATGCAAGGAATTTGGAAGAAAAATCGCCGAAAGAAATATGCTTCCAACCTGATATGTTCATAAGAATACGCGTACATATGGCTGTATGAAAGTAACTGAAAATTTAATGGAGGTGAAATTTAATGGCAAAGAAATATTCAAAGAATGTGGGCAGAGAAATGGTGGAGAAGGCTGGAGTTGATGTTGATCTGTTGATAGACAAGCTAAAGAAAGCTGCAGCAGCTGAACTCACTACTTACTACTACACTCTTCTAAGGATGCACTGCGCAGGATTAGAAGGCGAAACCGTGAAGGAGATAGCTGAAGATGCAAGGCTAGAAGACAGACTCCATTTTGAGACGATCGCACCACGCATCTACGAGCTTGGAGAAGAGCTATATAGAGACCTCAAAGAGCTTCACGATGATGCTGCCTGTTCTGCAGCTTATCTACCTAAAGATCCAAGCGATCTGAAGGCCGTCCTTAAAGTCTTGCTGGAAGCAGAACGGTGTGCCGTCCGAGTCTATACAGAAATATGCAACATGACTTTCGGGAAGGACCATAGAACCTATGATTTATCACTGGCCATTCTGCATGAAGAAGTGGAGCATGAAGCTTGGTTCCAAGAACTCCTAGAAGGAAGACCCTCGGGACACTTTAGACGAAGAGCCCCAGGTGAAGGCCCATACACCCAGAAGTTCAGACATATCGAATAGAAAAAATAATAGATATATAGGCTGAATATACACATAGGGGTTCACGTAATGCCCAAAATCCTTGTCATTTATGATAGCCGAACAGGAAACACAGAAAAATTGGCTAAAGCTATAGCAGAAGGCGCACGCAAAATTCCTGGAATCGACGTAGAGCTGAAAAAGGCAAAGGAAACAAGCACGGAAGAGGTGGCAACAGCTGATGCTTATGCCTTTGGTTCACCGTCCCATTTCAGTATCATGTCAGGAGAAATATTGACGCTGTTCACAAACCTATATCCCCACAGAAGCAGACTCACCGGAAAACCCGCATGCGTATTCACCACTGGTAGTGGGGGTCAAGTGACTGCTCTAGAAAACATCGAGAAAATTCTTGGCGCATTCAATCCAAAATTCGTAAAACCAGGGTTAGCAATAGAAGGCTCGCCAAAAGAGATCGACAAGAATCAAGCGGAAAAGCTGGGAAAGAAACTAGCAAACGCCACAAAATAGACACCAGCACATACTGTTACGCAGTATATGCGTGTGCGCAAAGCAGGTAGCAAGACGATTTGCATCTCCCTTTTTTATATGTATGTATCGACTAATTGAGGAAACATTATGAACGCAGAAATCATTTGGCTTGGTTCCATCGCCAGCTTAATCGCTGGCTTGGCGACTGGCGCAGGAGCTATACCAGTATTGTTCACGAGACAAATCTCAGACAGGTTGCTAGATATTCTGCTTGGATTTTCGGCTGGTGTGATGTTAGCCGCCACTTCTTTTAGTCTGATAGTTCCAGCCATCGATTTAAGCGGTCCATTGGTTGCTGTTTTTGGGCTTGTCTTAAGCGCTCTTGTATTACATCTAGTTGATCGTTTTACTCCTCACTTTCATCCGCTTTTAGGTGCCGAAGGCCCCCCTTCAAAGTTACCACGAGT
>CAZCYX010000207.1:0-3045 GCA_964503065.1 uncultured Candidatus Bathyarchaeia archaeon | reverse complement strand
CCAATAATTGCCACAGCGTCTCCAGTTTCTATGTTGCATTTTCTCAACGCCCTTATACAACATGCAATTGGTTCAATCAAGGTCGCCTCTTTGAAAGAGAGGTCATCTGGAATTTTCAGCGTATCTACTTTCAAGTTGGGAGCTGGCACCCTAAAATATTCACTAAAACCTCCGGGTTGAATGTGAGTACGTCCAAACTCCTCACACATGGTGTAATCTCCACGGATACAGTAATGACATACTAGGCACGCAACATGATGGTGGACAAAAACTCGGTCGCCAACCTTAAAATCCTTAACTTGGTCTCCTGCCTCGGCAACAACTCCAGTCGGTTCATGACCAAGAACTATAGGAGTTCGATCTTTCAGATACCACTCCATAAGATCAGAACCACATATTCCACAAGCCTTCATTTCAACCAATATCTCGTCTGCCCCAATCTTGGGTTTAGGCATGTCTTCAATTCTGATATCCTTTGGACTATAATACATCGCCACTTTCATTTTATCTTCACTTGAGAGTCTTAAGTTGTAAGCACTTAACACTTTCTTTCGCCATTTCATTTCCATCTATATGTAGAAAATGTTGCTAAAAAGTTTGGAAATCTATATCTACACACTGAGTGACAGTTGAATTTAGGATGAAGTAAATTGTACGTAACACACGTCGAAAAAGTAAAAGAATATACAATGGATAAAGAAGGAACCTACAACGTGAAGGTCAAGTATCTGCTACACAAAGGAGTAGGAGCAAAAAAACTACAACTCCGACTCTTCAAAATAAACGTCAAAGGTTACACACCTTTAGAAAAACACGCCCACGAACATGAAGTCTTCATCTTGCGAGGCATCGCTTTACTGCGTGGAGGAAACCAAGAGATTATCGTTGGCCCAGAAAACGTAATATTCATTCCGTCATTTGAGGAGCACCAATTCAAAAACGTCGGTGATGAACCAGTAGAATTTCTGTGTACAAAAGAAACTCGTGAAGAAACTTAAAGAAAAGGTTAGGCTTGTCTTCTTTCAACAATTCGGATAGGAAAAATCTTTCAATAATAGACGACAATATTAAACCCGAGCGTTTATGCGTAAAGCAGTTGAAAGAAAGGGAAGAAAACGTAGAGATCGCCTATACATAATAGCAGAGATCCTAAGAATGGCAAAGAATGGATCATTAAAAACTCACCTTATGTACGGGGCGAATCTAAGTTTTGCCCAATTAAACGATTATTTATCATTTCTCATCTCCACAGGGCTTCTTAAAACTGCTAAAGAAGGCAATAGATCAATTTTTAAAACAACTTCAAAAGGTTTGGAATTTCTCACCAATTATGATAAAATCATCTCTTTGTTAAGGTGAATAGTATGTGGGCGAGGAAAGCAGGATATTGTGAAGACTGTCTTCATCATCGGCCCAAGATAAACAATTGTATAGACTGTTACGTTGAAAAATTGACAAAGAGAAGCCGTGAATTCATGATCAATGGAAACGAAGTTGATTCGAGGAAAGCAATAAAACTTGCAAATTATCTGCAACAACTCGGCATATCTTTTCACAGCAAGACAAAGGAACATGCTACTCAATAACTCATTTTGCTCTTGTTGTCATGGAGAAGAAAACGCTGAAAATAAGTAGGATTCCGCCCAGAGTTACAAAGGCACCAGTAAAGCCAGTACTGAGTGCTAGAATAAATCCAGTAATTATTGGTCCTGAAGCTTGACCAACATCCATGATTGTACTTAAAAAGCCCATAGATGCGCCATATAATTCTTTGCTGACAAGGTCTGAGACGAGTGGTCCGGTCGAAGACGTGACAAGAGAGAATCCAAGTCCATACACGGCAGATACCAAAACAAGTTCAAAAAAGGAACTTGCGAAAGGAGTGATAATCAATGGCACACTTCCAAGCATTAACCCCACAACGATGGGAGTTTTTCTTCCCGCTCTGTCAGAAAATCTGCCTGCAAAAGGTTTAGTAAGCGCGATTGCGGCGAGTTGTACTCCAGTGACAATGCCGATACTGAGTGCATCTAATCCAATAGATGTTGCATAGTCTACCAGATAAAATTCGTAAGCCCCGAAAGTATAGTATTGAGCCGCCTCTACTAGACTTACGCTTGCAACTTTTTTCCAGTTTCTAAAAGTGCTAGAAAAATGGTTTTTTCTTTCAGAAAATTCTGGGGAAATCTTTTTTGACAACTTCCTTCCAAAAATTATTAACGCAATTAATAATGCACAAGTTCCGGCAATTGCTACTGCAATGTAAAGCCTGTGATAGTTCCAGTTTGTTATGGGTAAGATGTAGCCTCCTGACAGAATGTAGCCTCCAAGAATCGGTGCAATAGTTCTTCCCACTATGGTTATCGAAGAAAAAGTTGACATCTTCTCTCCTTTCTCTAAGGGAAATCTTTCGGCTATCGCAGCATTTGCGACTGGAATGAAAATGGCTGTGGCGAAGCCGTGGTAAAATCTCACGAGTAAGAGTTGCCAAGGCAAAGTTATGAAGAGATAGAGAAATGGGGCGGAAGCAAAAATGATGCTTGACAACAGCAAAACTTCCTTTCTACCTATCATGTCAGACAGTGAGCCGGCTGGAAGACTTACAAGGATTCCAGGTATTGTGGACGCAGCTGCGACAAAGCCTAGCAGGTATTCTGGGGTTCCGATGAATTTGGCGAAGGGATTTAGGACGGGGTTCTTTGACATTGTTGAACTAAAAATCGCAAAGAATCCCATTGTGCACAGCATCAGAAAGAAGCTGGTTGCGAAGTTGTTGGGTACCTTATTGGGTTTCGCCATTACTCTTGAGTCATCTCTTTGAGTCAAGTTTGAGAGTAAAATTATTTTTGTTTCTCCTTCACTTTCTTCTTCAAGAACTCAAATCTCTGTTTTCTGTCCATTTTCTCCAATTCTTTCTTGTACTTTTCTCGCAATAACCTGAGTTTGCAGTATGCATAAAGTGAATCATAGACGTATCGTCCCTTCTCTATTGCTTCTTGGTCATTCTTCACGATCATCATTGATCCAGTTGCAACAGCATCTAGT
>CAZCYX010000206.1:0-3082 GCA_964503065.1 uncultured Candidatus Bathyarchaeia archaeon | reverse complement strand
CAAAATTTTTCGTGTCTCTCCTCTCTATAGAGAGTTTTCACACACGCACACACAAAAACTCCAACTCTTCCAAACTACCTATCCTATTAACACCTTCACCCTGAACCTTACCATCACGATCAACCAAAAACACAGTCAAACCTGCATCACTAGCTCCCTTATAATCTGCCTCCAACTCATCCCCAACAAAAATAGCCTCAAAAGCCTCAACCCCTAACTTCTGCAAAGCATAATGAAAAACCTCCACATCAGGTTTCATCCTCCTCAAAGTATCAATCACAACCACAACATCAAAAAAGCCCTGCAAACCCACTTTAGGCAAAATCTCATTCACATCACTCCGCAACCCATTTGTTATAACACCCATCTTCAAACCCCTCGCCTTCAATAGCGGCAACATCTTCTCAGCATCCGGAAAAAGAGAAACATCAGAATAATCCCACCAATGAGACGCAATAAACTCCGCCAACCTCCGAGTACCCGAATTAACCCGAAGATTACGCAGAATTCGTATATTCCACTGAACCCAAAACTCATCAAGAAGACTTGTCAAATCCCGAAGATTCAACCCTTCATCAACTTTCCTCCACGCTTGAGAAACCTCCTCCAAAGAACGATTAATTCCACGGTCCTTAAGCATCCTCTCAAGCACACAGGGAATTTCACTGGTCTTGATCAACGTACCTCCCAAATCAAAAAGCACCGCTTTAACTCGACGTTCACCTGATTCCATTTTTCTCAAATAACAGGTTAACCTCCTAATTTAAAACTATAGCAACCCTTACATACCCATCTACAATGCTCTTCCAAAAGTTTATATTCCAAACTTCAATAGTGTCACCAGATTCATAAAGGAGAACAAACATTGTCAGTATGGCATGGAAAACTCCACAAAAAGAAACCATCAGGCGGCACAAAACGCCCATACCGAAAGAAAAGAAAATTCGAAAAAGGCTCCTTCCCAACAGAGACAACACTAGGAAAAACAAAGAAAAAATCCAGCCGAGGACGCGGACAAAACATAAAAGTTCGACTATTAAACGTAACCCACGCAAACATCTCAGAACCATCCACAGGAAAAACCGAAAAAACCAAAATTGTTCGCGTACTAAAGAACCCAGCAAACGCAGACTACGACCGTCGAGGAGTAATAACAAAAGGAGCACTAATCGAAACAGCCCTCGGAACGGCTCAAGTGACATCTCGACCAGGACAAAACGGAGTAGTAAACGCCATTCTCATTCCAAAAAAGGCTTAGCATTTTAAGACACTAACAAGTGACATCGCACCTATCCTTCCTTTCGAATAACCAAAAGCTGTCTAGCAACCTTTCTAATCATCTCCGTTTTAGAACCCACCTTAGAAACAATAAGCATACCAGACTTCTGCCACGAGAGCTTAGGATGCGAAGCGTCAGAAACAATCTCACATTGAAAACCCAGTTGTTTCACCGCTCTTCGGACTTCATCAAGTTTAGGCGACGGTATGGCAACACCTTTCACAACCTTCCGCCCCTCAACTCGATTCTTAGTGGAATCAAAGTACAGAGGCCACAAAACGACCTTGTCTTTCTTCCGCATTTAACTTCCCCTCAATCTGATATAAAACTGGAATGTTTAATTGTTTCGGGAGCTTCAGCCATATGAAACCCAGGAGAAAAATAAAGAATCATTTTAAAAAAATCGAAAAAGGCCGAAATTTTTGGAAAAAGTTTAAATAAAGCGCTTCGGTCAAATTTTTAGCCTTTTGTGAGGAGAAAGGGATTTGCAGAGAATAGGCCGAGTTCTTCACATAAGCTCTAATAAAAGCATCGTTCTTAAAGCGGAAACCTTTCCAAAACTCGGCAATAAGGTCGTAGACGAAAATCTTAGGTCTGTTGGAACGGTTTTTGACATATTCGGGCCTGTCTCCTCTCCTTACGTATCTGTAAAAACTGCTGCTGAAGAACCACATCGCTTTGTTGGTCACATACTTTATGCTGTTCCCTCAAAACCTCCGAGAGAGAAAAGAAGGAAGAGGAAATGAGTGAAGAGATACCCTCACAACCAGTAAAGGTTCAACATTGTCCTGAATGCAAAAGTGCCAGACTCATGAGAGACCATGAAAATGCAGAAATCGTATGTATGGATTGCGGATTTGTCATAGCCACTAAGCTCACAGACCGAGGACCAGAGTGGCGGGCTTTCGACCATGAACAAAGAGCAAAACGAACCCGAGTTGGCGCCCCTCTAACATACACCATTCACGATAAAGGACTCTCTACCATGATCGACTGGCACGACCGTGACATCTATGGAAAAAGGCTTAGTCCAGGTCAAAAAGCTCAAATTTACCGCCTCCGGAAGTGGCAACGCCGTATTCGAGTTTCAGACGCCACAGAAAGAAATCTTGCATTTGCCTTATCCGAGATTTCTAAAATAGCCAACACTCTAAGCTTGCCTAAAAATATTGTTGAAACAGCTTCTGTCATTTATCGAAAAGCAGTTAAAAAACGACTTATCAGAGGAAGATCTATCCAGGGAGTCACGGCTGCAGCCTTATACGTTGCTTGTAGACAATGTAAACTCGCACGAACTCTAGAAGAGATTGCCCAAGCCTCAGACATCCACAAAAAGGAGGTTGGCCGTAGCTACAGGTTTCTCGTAAAAGAACTGGATTACTTTATTCCACCCTTAAAACCGAGCCAATATATTGCTAAATTCTCAAATCAACTTACCATTCAAGGAAAGGTGGAAGAGATAGCCCATAAAATTCTTGGTACAGCCAGAGAACTCAAACTTACATCTGGTAGAGGTCCCACAGGTATAGCAGCAGCTGCCAGTTACATTGCATCTGTGTTGACTGGGGAACGGAAGACCCAAAGGGAGATAGCTGAGATTGCTCAGGTTACGGAAGTCACTATTCGGAATCGTTATAAGGAATTGGTTGAACGTCTCCTATTTGTTATTTCCCTTTAACTTCCCCATATCTTAGCCTTGAATTTGTAAGAGAGTGCAAATAGGGTTTCTGGTTTAGAAGAGTTGTTTTTGTGTGTGCGTGTGTTAGAACCTCTCTATAGAGAGGAGAGACACGGAAAATTTTT
>CAZCYX010000205.1:0-3208 GCA_964503065.1 uncultured Candidatus Bathyarchaeia archaeon | reverse complement strand
TATCTCAGGGATAGAAACCTCTTCTGGAAGAGAAAGAGAAACTGCAGGGCTAGTCCCCATCTCTGCAAGTTGCTCAAAGACCAACGAAGATTGAAGAGCTTGCTCCAACGATTTTCGTATCTCATCAATGGAAGCGGGAGCCTCCAAGCCCGATAGTCTCGTTCTGTGACTAAGAGCAAGTTCCGAAGCTACAAGAACATCCCCAGGTTCAACCTCAGTTCTTCCACGGAAAGCAGCCAACGTTTCTGCAGCTTTTATCGCTACAATATCTGGTCGATGCCCATCCACTCTCAAATCGATACAGGTCTTCGCAACAGTCTCACAGATTGAGTCAGAAACATGCACCTTAGGAAGAAGTTTTCGTGTGTTTTCAATCTTCTCTCTTAGTTGCCTTTGTCCGGCTTCATGTTTTTTACGGAAATCTATTGGGGCTTCTGTAAAGGCAAGATTTCTCTCAACAATTTCAATCCGTTTTTCGCGATCATAAAGGGTTTCAGCCTTTGCGTGAACAGCAAATCTGTCAAGAATTTGAGGTCTTAGCTCTCCTTCCTCAGGATTCATGGACCCCACTAGAATGAAACGAGAGGGGTGCATAACCGAGATTTCTTCTCTCTGGATGACATTCCAGCCTGAAGCTGCAGCATCCAAGATTGCATCTGCAAGATGGTCAGGAAGTAGGTTTACTTCATCAATGTATAGGATATTCTGGTTGGCTTTTGCAAGAAGCCCTGGTTGGAGTGCTTTTATTCCTTCACGAAGGGCTTTTTCGATCTCTAGAGTGCCGATTACACTCTCTTCTGTTGCGCCTATGGGAAGTTGAATTATCTGCATTTTTCGTTTTTCTGTGGGTAGCTGCTCCCCCTTCTCAAACCTGTTTCTGCAACCCTCACACATGTTAGTCGGATCATAAGGATGGCAGTTGAAGGGACAACCCGCCACCACCTCAACCTCAGGAAGCAAATCAGCCAACGCCCTGACCACTGTGGATTTTCCTGAGCCTTTCGTACCTGTTAATAGGGCTCCCCCGATTTTTGGGTTTATCACGTTCAAGATCAGAGCTAACTTGAGTTTTTCTTGATCCACTATTGCAGAGAAGGGAAAGACTGGTCGTTCTTTCACCATGAGAGATGGCCTTCAGAGAATCATTCGTAGGGAAACTATAATTCTTTTCGGCAGTTTACGAATTTCTAATCTAAAAAGATAAGCTGATTGCTAAAATAAAAAAAGGAGAGAGATTTTTAGTATTGTGTAACTCCTGTGAATCTCAGCTTTTTAAGTTTCATGGCTGGAACTGTAGTGTCATCTAGTTGTACCAACTTTTTGTCGATCATGGGGATGTCTCTTAGAGCTGAGAGCATGCTGTCTGTATAGCGAAGATTTATAACGGGTTTTCCGATTTTGCCATCTTCTATCAGGAACGTTCCATCTCTTGTAAGCCCTGTAAGTATCGCCTTTGTTGGTTCAAGCGGGTTTGTATAATGAAATCTCGTGACAAAGACTCCATGTTTCGTATCAGCAATCATATCTTCGACGGAAGCATCACCTGGACTTGCTATTACATTAATTGGAAGCGGTCTTGGGTAGGGATAGAACCGTACAACTGGAGGAATTGAGTGCCCAGTACTTCTTTTATCCTTCTCTTTTCCCGCCGTAAAAGAGTCGTAGCAGATGCTCTCTTCAGAAACTTTGCCTTTATCAATCAATTGTACAGCCTTCTTAGGAACCCCTTCTCCATCAACGGGCACACCATACAGGCTAAGGGAATCCTTTGCATCATCCTTGACACTGAGTTTTTCATCAAAAACTTGCTCTCCCAAATGGTATTTCACAAAGGATTGTCCGTCTTGATACATTGTTGCAGAAAAACCGATGTATCCCAGAAATGAGAGAAGAACGGCGACGGCTCGTGGGGAAAGGATTACTTCATAATCGCCCGGCAATATTTTCATTGGTTTCACACTTTTCACGGATTTTTCTGCAGCTTCACTAGCTACTTGAATGTGGTTGATGTCTTTTACAAACCTTGAGTATTGTTCTGCAGAGCCAAAGCCTTCAGACCCTGCCACTTCAGAGATTACCGTTGTATTAATTGATGCTAGCGACATCTGTGCCCAAGCTGAAACACCTAAGGAGTTCGAAATAGCGAAAGATACCGAACCAGTTGAGAAAGATCCGGCAACAGCTTTAACGATGGCAGACTTTGAGTGTGCAGTTTCTATTATTTCTTTCACCTTTTCCGCTCTATAGTCTGGAGTGCAGAGTGCTGTCTTTGAATCAAATGCTCCTTCTATGGAAGCCCATTTCTGGGGTTCAGGAAGACTCTTAAAATCTTTGTTAGGAGGCGTAACCTTAGCAATCTTAACTGCTTTCTTAACTACATCTTCAATCTGCTTTTCTTCTAAGGTGTTGACACGCAATGTTCCGATTTTTTTGTTCATCACCACCTTTATCGCTATTCCTCCAGTTTTAGATGCTACATTTTGATGAATCTGGGAGTTGGCAAAACGCGTTAAGGCTTCGTCTAAAAGGAACGAAGCAGCTTGTGCTTGATCTGCCCCTTCTTTCAAGGCGGTCTTTACGGTCTTTTCTGAGATGTCTATTAATCTCTTTGTTACCATTTTTCTCACCACTTATTTGATCACTCCTACCTTTATGTTTCTGAATCTAGCAGTGCTACAGCCATGTCCTACGTACATGACTTGTCCTGGCACTCCTTTACCACAGTTCGGTGTGCCCCACATTTTCCAGTCCTCTTTACTTATAGCATCGCAAGTGCCCCAAAAAGCCGGGGTTATGCCAGTATATGTGGGATTCTTCAGCATTTTCTCTTTGCTCCCGTTTTTTATCTCCCAAGCAATCTCAGTGCCGAATTGAAAGTTTAGGCGTTTGTCATCAATGCTCCATGACTTGTTTACAAGCATCAAGATTCCTTTTTTGGTCTCTTCAATTATCTCATCTGCTTTCCAGTCTCTTGGAAGAAGATTGATATTTGTCATGCGAATCAGTGGTAACGCTAGGGGAGAATCTGCTCTCATGCCACCGCTACTTTCCTTTAACCCTAACTCCGCAGCAGTTTCACGGGAAGTTTGATATCCAACAAACAAGCCTTCCTTAACCAAGTAAACTTGCTTGGCTGGCGTTCCTTCATCATCACAGCCAAAGGTTCCTAGTCCTCCGGGTACAGTGGCGTCTGCAACGATATTTACAT
>CAZCYX010000204.1:0-3225 GCA_964503065.1 uncultured Candidatus Bathyarchaeia archaeon | reverse complement strand
CAAGGCTCCAGCTAATCTTTTATCTCAATGTATGGATACGTATTCGCTTTCAATTGGAGTTTATCCTCCATATATAGGACAAAACCACGATGTTTATCGATTCATCAATATTTCTATGCCATCTGACACTGGAGTGAAGAGTACTTCACCCTCGAATATCTCCACCTACACTGGGAACATCGCCATGTTCACCATTACTCAGGGTGATAGATACCCTCAATCGTTCCAAGTGACCAGTGGCCCACCAGAGAAAGATTTCACAGAGATCTTTCTCGAAAACGTTGCACGCTGGGCAACTGAGCCTGAGATCTGGATAGCTCTTGGAACTGCAATAGCAGCTTTTTACGCCACTTTTCGTGGAAAACAAATATGGGGCAGACAAAAAACGTATTATCGCCTTTATAGGAGCATGGTGAACCTATACGATCATTACTCCAATAATTTCACACAGTTTAATCAAGAGATGGAGAATCTGTCAAAGTCGATCACAAAATATTTTATTGAAGGCAAGATCAATGACGACCAGTTTGACAAACTCTTGACAAGACGTGACGACCTCATAGAAAGAGCAAAGAAACTACAAAAGAAAGATCAGCAAGAATTTTTGAACTAACTTGAAACTTTTCTCCTTTCTTCAACCGTTCCAGAACCGTGTTTGCCTCTTTCTCGGTCTTTACAAGGACATGGGCACAATGAACTCTGTTTGGCATAAAGAGAGTGATTACGTCAATTCGTTTATAACAATTACCGCATTTCATCAGGGGGAGGAAAGATTTTAAGAATGGTGGTTACAATGCACGTTCTAATCGTCTAACCGATGACCTTTCGAACATCTTCTGGTCTTTGTACCAGTTTTGCCCTCTCTCTGATGCTGTTGTAGAGTTTTCCACCTTCTCTTCCAGCGAAGTTTCTCTGCGTTGTGATGAAAGAAGAAGCTTTGCTAACTTTTTGATAAGGAACGCCTCTAGCCGTGTTTGGTGAAGAAACTAGTAAAGTGCTGAGGTTTTTGAATGTTGTTACCAACTCGGAATTTCGTAACGCCACATTATTGTTTCATCCGGTTTTAGAATGTAGCTATCTGCTCCCACTGCTCCATATTTCCAGGTTTTTTCATTTTGGTCCCAATATAGCCACATCCAGTAGTAGGGGTGTTCATTTGAAACTCCATTTATGGCATCGACGAAGGAGGCTTGATATGCTGACCAATAGGTATATTCTACCTCGGCAATTAGCTTCGTAGCGTTTAGCATGTCATATCCTAACGGTATCATGGTGTTATTATACCATACCACTGTTCCATTCCATTCCCTGTAGTCAATGCAGATGTTAACTTGCATTACACAGCTTCTATACCTTTCAAGTAGTTCGGTTAAGTTTTGCTTTTCAGATTCGTATTGTTGGATTAGCATCAGATGATCGTTCAAAAGACTGGTATAGTTTTGCACAAGTCCATTATACATGTCTGCATATTCTCTGCTAAGTTGGGCTTCCTCTTGGAACTCTATGTAACAATATCCAGCAACGAGACTAACAAGGACAACAGACACCAACCATCCTAAACAAAATATTACTAAACTCTTCTTTGATAGCTCCATATGTTTTCACCTACAGTCTTCACCAAAACAAAGAAGACCGTTCCAAAAAGCACAGTATTTGAACCAACATGAACTATGATGAACCATGTGCCTGTTATTAGTGCTGCAATCATATGCTTCTCGAAAAACACGGCATAACCAACATTCGTGATTATATCATAGGTTAATGTAAGAAAAGCAGCAAGAACGGAAACTTCCAAATTTGAAGTCCAATGCATTAAAGGATTCTCACCCAAGGATCTACGGTAGATTCCGCCCATGAACCCCATCAACGTCATCCCCAACATTTGGAAAGGCATTATTATCCCAGCGAAACCCCAAGGGGATAGAAATCCATTAATAAACATAGTTAAAGCGCCAAGAGAAGCGCCGAATTTTGACCCAAAGACAAAACCAGTCATGAAGCAAATGAGTGAAGTGAACTCGAAATTAGGAGGTCTCGGGGCTACCTGAATCCCTACACACAGTGATGCCATCACAGCTAAGATCGCAACACGCTTACACTCCATAATATCCACCAATTTCCGTAAAAGAGTGAAAAGCTAGTATGGAAATATATCCCGTCTTCCCCATCCTCCAAATGCATGCACCATGATCTCTACAACATCACTTCTAACGAATCCCTCCTTTTCAGCCCATATTGGTGGGTCTATTGGTACCATGATGGTTACGCATCCGCTGGAATTTGTGATGTACACTCGTCCCAGGAAATGGACTTCTGCCTCTTCTAAGGGATACCAAAATTCGGTAGTGTCATTGAAGTAGATTACAGTTGCTGTTATGTTTTCGCCGTAGGAAACTTCGGTTTTGCCAACGAGGATTTCAAGTGGTAGGTCAGTCCATTCGCCATAATACCAGAGTAATTCTTCGTGAGGCGGTGGTGGAGGCGAAGTTTCATTGAGTACGAATGCATCTGCACCTACCCAAGGCATGTAATAGTTGATCCGGTACAGCCAACCATTTGTTCCAGCTGCTGCTTCTCCAGCAACGGAATATACATAAAGTCCATACGCTGTTTCTTCCACAGTATAATCAAATCCTCCAACTTCTGCTGCTTTGTCGAGTGCTCCCAATGCAGTTGGGACATCGAAATAGTGCTCCCGTCCTTGATCATCCTTAATCAGCGATGCTGCAACAAAGACTCGCCTGCTCCAAACCGTCTTTACACCACCTTCAATTCTTACATAAATTGATATACCATTAACGGGGTAGTTTTTATCGCACAAAGCCACTACTGCATAGGAGGTCATTAGCGCCTTATTCACCCATTCGGGATCTGATGCAGTCCAGTTAAAAGAACCATCCAGGTTTTGTAAGCTTAGCAAATGATCAACTACGCTGGTTTCATTCTTCGTCCAATCCGTAGGATTTTGCCCTACAGCGCAAATGACACCTATTGCCCACGAGTCTGACGCGCTATTTGTGACGCCCCATGACGGGAAGCCACCATCTTCCTGTTGATTTTCATACAAGTAGTCCAGCGCTTTGCCCATGCAATTGGAGTTTTCAGGTTCACCGGCTGCGATCAAAGCCATTATTGCTGCGGCTGTGTCGTCAACATCACTACCCACACCAACAGCCCATCCCCATCCTCCACTAGCATCCTGATTAGTCTTGACAAACTGTATTG
>CAZCYX010000203.1:0-3239 GCA_964503065.1 uncultured Candidatus Bathyarchaeia archaeon | reverse complement strand
CACCTTAATTTTGTAAGTTCACCAAACCGCGTACATTTTCAGAACTTTTAATGCGCCAATTGTTGTGGAAACGTTATATTTCTCTCCATCCGCCGATGCCCAAGCTCCGTTTTTCTTCTGCAACTCAATCACTCTGTCAATGCATCTTTTGACTGGTGGGGTATCTTTAGAAATTCCAGCAACATGGAAGCATTCTAGGCACCAGATAAAATCTGTGGCTCCATCTTCAATTCGACTGATGTTTCGCTCTATGACTTTTAATGCCTTTTTCACGATCTCAGAGTTGCTTCCTTTCAGTTGACCGAAGATTGCTACTGATATCCATGTTGAATGCATGAACCCAGCAAATTTGCTTTCGGCATCCCTGTTTTTTAGAAGAAATTCCGTGGCTTTTTTTACTGCTTCAGACTCTCTATAACCCAGTTGAATTAGATAGTTACATACGTCTGCGGTGAGCCACATTTTTGTTTTTGGGTCTCCTGGGGTATCCCAGAATGGTGGATTGTATTGTTTAATTTTACCATTTTCGTCCCAGCCGCCGTCTTTGTCTTGAACTCGTAGAAGGTATTGTATAGTTTTTCTGCTAACATCTGACTCGGCGAGTCCTAACTCGATCATGAGACTGAAGTTCACGCTCGTGTTTGATATACAGCTCACTTTGCCCTTTTCGTTTTTATAGGGAAAGCCTCCGTCATCGTTTTGAAGCCCCCTCAAATATTTCAGTGGAACCTCATTATCCCTCTCTTTGCCAAGCAGATAGTTTAACCTATACTTTTCTAGTTCAGTCCCGTTTTCTTCTATGAAGCTTATTGCTTTCTGAACATTCAACATTTGCCAAAACCTATCGCATATCTCCTTAGTTATTCTTTTTAAGATTTTGCCAATAATTTAGTTCTTTAGAAGCCTGAACATATAGGTATGGTTGAGAAGATGTTTGAGGAAAACACGTTAACAACAGAGGACGAAGCGCTTAAGTTTATAAACAAGTATGGCTTAGTCACCCTCTTCCCAATAAGAGGCTTTAGTTTTCCAAATTTATACCAAGCCACCGCTGGAAAGGACAAGGAAGAAAGATTTGAAAAAGCATGGCGATGGTCCGACAACCTCTCTGAAAAAAAGAAAATTCACTATGGAAAACTTGTGCGAAAACAAAGCACGTTAATATCTTTAGAGATGTTTCCATACTTTTACAAACTTTATGGAAAACGCAAGCTGAGTGAAACAGCGCAAAAAATTCTTGAATTCTTGAAACAGAGAGGAGTAACGTCCACTACATTATTGAAGAAAAACCTTAACCTTATGGGGAAAGCAAAGAAATATGAATTCACGAAAGCCATGGATGAGTTACAAATGACATTTTCGGTGGCAATTGTCGGTCGAGAAGAAACTCCCAGAATGACCTACTCATATGACTTGATAGAACGGTGGATACCTAAAGACTTGATAGAAAAGGCTCTCCATATAAGTGAAAATACTGCAAAAGAGAGAATTAAGGCCAAACTATTAGAAAATAAAGTGTTTCCTAGATATGAAGATGCAGAAAAGTTTCTAAAAAATCTCTAAAAAAGGTGTGCCCACACTTTAAATACATGGAGTCAAAAGCCCGCTTTTATCAGGTCTCTAGGTTTCATGAACTCCCGCAGTAGAACTGTTGCGTAGGAGCCTCTATGCAACATGACGCCCAGCTTAAGGGCTTGACTGGATGGATTTGCCGAGTCCTCAGATAATTCTCCTATGGAAAGACTGACTACTGGAGTTATGATTGTTCTCAGTCCTCCTGGTGCGCTTACCTGGGGCATGGATGAAATCTTGAAATCGTTAGGTGTTAGATTTTCAGTTTCTAGAATTTCTTTTTCAATCTCGCCCTGCATTCCACTAGAGAATTGTTGCTTGAAACCTATAAGAGGAATGGCTATGCGCATCTCACTTTCATCAATCGCCTTCTGAATACTCTGCAGAGACTGAGCAGTTACCTGCATGAAACTGGCTGTTGGAAGCCCATGGCTACCAAGTTTTATGACATAATCGCCTATCTGAGCCATGTTGGGAGGAATCCCTCTTCTGATTCTTTGGCTTAGAAATTTGTTGAATAGGAAAGACTGGTAGGCTTGAATGAAGAGTTTACACAATTTTCGGGGCAATTTTCGAAAGGCTCCCACGTAGTCTCTTGGATGTTTTGCTAAATGTCTGAGCATCGAGCGTTCATAGTGGAGGCTCTGTGGAAAATATTGTTGCGCCTCTTTGAAGTCTTGTGAAGCTTGAAGTTGTTGCCGTGCTCTTCTGGATTGAGGATGCTCATAAGGGCTGAATTGACAAAGAAATGTAAAGGCTGCTTTCTCCCAGCCCCCTTGAACAATGAACTTGCCGACTTTGTGAGTTATGGGGCGAACTGTGCCAAAGCGTTGATGCCCAAAGAAATTTAGGATTCCACCCAAATCTTCGAATTTGTCTAGTACATTCTCGATTCGTCGCTTAACTGTGGAAGAAGAACTGGATATGGCTCTGATTTTGATATTGAATCGATTTCCAAGAAGAAGTTGTGACGAAATCTTCTCATTAGAAAAACGTTGTGAATGGAGAGATATATCCTTGGTTTTCACCCTTGACGCTTGATCAGGTGTTATGCCACTGAAACAGCTGATGCTCACATGCTGGGCTGTAAGGGCTTTTGCATCTTTTATACCTGCGATTTGAATGGATTTCTCGCTTATACCTAGTTGCTTCGCAATGTTTTGGACTGCTCGAAGGGTGTCCCAGTTTCGCTTAACTAAAACGTAGACAAGATAGCGTCCTCTTCCAACTAGTTGAGGAGTGCTTACAGGTGAAATCTTGGCTTCTGAACCGTCAACTAGAATTTCTTCAACTATGAAATCTTCTGGAAACTGACGAATCCTTCCTCCAATTCCTGGAGTCTCAGAAGCATAAACTTCTATGCCGAGTTTCTTCTCTAACAGAGAAACACTCAAAAAAACGCCTCAGAAAAGGTCGAGTTCACCAGTTATCTTGTCAATCTCATTGGAGGGTGCTGGTCCTATCCCTAAACATGTTATCGTGCCAGGTGGCAGTTCAGTTAAGCCACGATCTGAAATCAACGCAGATGGTAATTCCAGTTCCTTTGCTTCTCTCTCTAGTTCAAGAAGTTCCTTCACTGATTGTGCTTTAACTGCTATCTTGCATTGCCCTTCCTCAATCCACATTTTCCACCATTCAGAATGCCTCTTTCTCGCTTCTTCCGCGGC
>CAZCYX010000202.1:0-3250 GCA_964503065.1 uncultured Candidatus Bathyarchaeia archaeon | reverse complement strand
TGTTTTCTTTTCTTTTCCTTAATTACTCCCATCCACGCTTCAGTAACAGTAGAAGGCTCAATAGAAGAGAATATTCATGTCGTCTTTGCCATTGAAAACATTAATTCTACACTATACGAGAAAATTCTGGAGCAGAAGATTTTCAACAACTCAACGATTCCACAAGCGATAGAAACATATTTTGAAGAACAGAATCTGGAAAATGTAGAATTGGATTATGATCCTGCAAAGGAGATTTTCAACAACTCCACAAAGTCGATACGAATAGAGTTCTATTTGAGTGGTTCAGACATATTAGACTCCACTTTTAATCCAACCGCAATGACTGAAACCTATAACGTAAAGACTGAATGGAGAAAGATTCACGTCAACTTGACAGACAACTTATCCTTAGACTTTGCAGAATATTTCAAGACCCCAGTGAGCGAATGGCAGATCATTAGCTATACGATTAATGGAGAGGTGCACCCAACATACCTTTATAATTATACAGCCCCAACAACGTTTGATCCGCTCTGTCGATTTGTGCTACCTACAAGAGCAGCTAACGTTCATGCCATAACAGACACAATATTTTTCGAACTTCCTGTTGAAGTTCCTGTTCCTTTTGAAGACAAGCTGATTAACAGTCCCTTTTTAGTTCTCGGGGTACTCATAATCGCAAACATAGCCCTAATTGCTTATCGAAAAATAAGGAAATGAGAAAGCTAACCCTTAAGTTTCTCCAATATGATTGCAGGGCAAATCTTCTTTACGCCCTCTATCTTTCCTATTCGGTTAGAGATCAATTTCGTAAGTTCTCTTCCATCCTTTGCCCAGATTTCAGTCATAATCATGTGATCTCCAGTTGAAGTAGCCACATATCTAGCCTCAGGGATTTCACAGATCTCTTGTGCAGCCTCTATAAGCTTTACAGGTTCCACATCGACTCCAACGATTGCAACTGTGTTCAAACCTATCTTTGACGGGTCCAAGTCAACAGAGAACTTCTTTATCACCCGCTTTTCTTGGAGTCTCAACACCCTCTTTCTAATTGTAGACTCGTTTAACTTCAAGTTCTTAGCTACTTCAGTAAATGAAGTTCTTCCATCCTTTTCAAGAAGTTTGAGGATTTTCATATCCAAAGTGTCAACATCGACCATGTCTTCATCATCCTATTTTCGGAAGATTTGTTCATTTTTCTTCCTATTTTATTACGAAATCTATATAAGGAGGCGCGACATAAAAAGATTGCGTTCTGAAAATATGAAGTTATGTGAAAAAAAGGAGGTGAGGTGAATGGGAGAAGAATCTGAAATAGAAGAAGCGGCAAAGCTTCCTATATTAGGTCGAAAGGCTCCGGACTTCGAGGCAGTGACAACTCAGGGAACATTACGGCTTTCAGATTATGAGGGTACATGGCTCATTCTGTTCTCTCATCCAGCTGACTTTACGCCTGTGTGTACGACGGAATTTGTTGCCTTTTCTGAAATCTATGAGGAGTTAAAGAAGAGGAATACGGAACTCTTGGGTCTCAGTGTGGACAGCGTCTCTTCCCACATAGCTTGGATAAGAAACGTCAAGGAAAAAATGGGCGTTAAGATACCATTCCCAATCATTGCAGACTTAAACAAAGAAGTTGCTAAGAAGTATGGAATGATACATCCAGAAGAGAGCAAGACGGAGGCCGTGCGATGCGTCTTTGTGATTGATCCAGAAAGTAAGATAAGAGCCATGATTTACTATCCACTCACCACTGGTAGGAATATGAAAGAGATCCTGAGGTTAATAGATGCCTTGCAGACAACTGACAAGCATAAGGTGGCTACGCCTGCTAACTGGAAACCTGGTGACCCGGTTGTGGTTCCACCTCCGGCAACGACTGAGCAGGCAGAGGAAAGGCTTAAAGAAGGTTACGAGTGCAAAGACTGGTACCTCTGCAAAAAGAAGCTCTAAGGGAGTTTACCATGCCCTGTGTATCTCCAGATGGTAAACCGACATTAAGTGGAATGGCTCTGCTGAAATCGTTAAAGAATGGAGCGTTATCTCCTAATGAGATTGCAAGCAAAACTGGTCAACCCCTATTTCGGGTGAGAAGTGGTCTCCGAGAACTCAAGAACGCTGGATTTGTTGAGGAATTTGAGGATAAGTATGGGCTCTCTAAAAACGGGAAAATGCTCGTGCATTAATATTGATGACAAAGGTGTAAGCATATGAAGAAATGGAGATGTACTGTTTGTGGATACATCTACAATCCGGAAGAGGGTGATCCCGAATCTGGAATAAAACCGGGAACCCCATTTGAAGAACTGCCAGATGATTGGGTTTGCCCACTTTGTGGTGTATCCAAAGATCAGTTTGAAAAAGTGGAATGAATAAGAAATGAAGCCAAGGGAAATAAAGGCCAATATTCACTGGGTTGGAGCGGTCGATTGGGATAGACGACTTTTTGACGAACTTATTCCGCTTCCTGATGGAACAAGTTATAACGCTTACCTAGTCAAGGGCAGTGAAAAGACGGTTTTGATAGACA
This sequence comes from uncultured Candidatus Bathyarchaeia archaeon, assembly GCA_964503065.1. Classification (GTDB taxonomy): domain Archaea; phylum Thermoproteota; class Bathyarchaeia; order Bathyarchaeales; family Bathyarchaeaceae; genus JAOUKN01. The sequence goes on along the minus strand of CAZCYX010000202.1, from coordinate 738 downwards.
CTGTTGACCCAACTATGGCAAATGTGCTGGTAGATAACCTAAATCAGCTAGGTGTCAAGAATATAGATTATGTTATTACAAGTCATGCGGAACAAGACCATTCAGGAGCACTGCCACAAATACTGAATCTGTACCCAAATGCCATGGTTGTTGCAACACCTAAATGTAAAAATCTGCTCATGGACCTGCTCCTAATTTCTGAAAGCAAAATTATAACCGTAGAAGATGGGGAAACTCTATCATTAGGAGACAAGACATTAGAGTTCATCCATGCTCCTTGGGTCCATTGGCCAGAAACTATGCTCACATATTTAAGAGAAGACAAGATACTTTTCACCTGCGATTTCTTTGGCTCGCATCTTGCAACATCTGATTTGTATGTAACTGACGAAGCAACAGTTTACGAGGCTGCTAAAAGGTATTATGCAGAAATCATGATGCCATTTAGAACAGTGATTCAAAAGAATTTAGAGAAAATAAAGGATTTGCAAGTAGATGTGATAGCGCCAAGCCACGGCCCAATCTATGACAAGCCAGAGTTCATAATTGAAGCATACAGAGACTGGGTTTACGCCCCACCTAAAAACACTGTTGTATTGCCTTACATTTCAATGCACGGCAGCACTAAGAAGATGGTGGAATACTTTGTTGGTGCTTTAGTTGAAAGAGGCATAACCGTGAAACAGTTCAATCTAGCCAAGACGGATATTGGAAAATTAGCAATTGCATTGGTGGATG
>CAZCYX010000201.1:0-3258 GCA_964503065.1 uncultured Candidatus Bathyarchaeia archaeon | reverse complement strand
AAAACCACCTTTTCTCTTGGTCACTCTCAGAATCAGATGCTCACTTGCTAGGACTGCAAGAACCACAAGAATCGCCTGCCAAACTTGAATGTTTAATTCTAGTATCTCAATTAGGAATGAGGATATGATGTATGTCAGAACGACTGCAACTACTTCAACTATAAATTCTATGGATATCTCCTTCATTATTTCCCGAAATGACACCATTTTCATTCGCACATTCGTTTTATGTTTAGGCAGAGGAAATGACTTTCACGCTCATGTGTGTATAAATCTCCTCTTTTTTATAGAGCCAGCTTCATAACTTAAATACTATACTTACGTATAGTACTCTACTATTGGAAGTGCCACACCATGTCTTCTTTGCAAATCTACGATACGGTTGATACTGCAATTGTTAATACATTACGAAAGAATCCTCAGGGTCTGAGATACAATGCTCTTCATGCCAAATCTGGCGAAGAGTTTGGACAGCGGATTTGGATAAAAACCTACAACGATCATTTAAAAGGACTCGTTAAAGCTGGCGTTATAGAAAGAATTGAGGAGACTCGTTTCAAAGTCACTTATAAACTGAAGATTCCAGAAACTTCTCAAGCAAAAATGTACCTCTCACGTGTGCGCAAGGAGATACGTGTGCTGAAGGAAACACTTCCATTTCTTCTAAAATTAATCATTGATTTTGAAAAAGTAAGCGCGATCTCAAAGAAGGGATCACTTTCAAACGATTCTGCAAAGCTGGAAAAGTTTAGCGATGCCTACATCGAAGCCTTGATTGCTTGGGTGCTTACACAACTAATAGACATTAGCGCAGAGATGATAGAATTTCCATTACTCAAAGCCATGCAGTTTTATTACCAAAATCCAGCTTGGTCCAGATTTGTAATTGATGAAACAGCAGAGATATTTCGAGATATATCGTTCAACCTTGTTGAAGCTATAGGAGAGTTCAGTCAGAAAAGCGTTTTAGTTACCAAAATCCTCGAGAAAGCGGCGAGCAGGCACAAGTGGATTAAGAGAAGCAGGAAAATATCGCGTACGCGTGCAAAGGGCATAATAAAGAAGCAGATTGAAGAGATAGGTTCGGCGGTAAAGGACATAATTGTTCGAATACTGAAGCAACATTCAGTTGTGCCAAGATGGTGTAAAGATCACGTTGAATTCTTCATGGAAGGAAGACCAATTGAATATATTGAAGGAGTACCTATATCAATATTCGCTGACCTACTAGAACTTGACGGAAAGCTTGCCACAAACTGGTTAAGAAAAGAACTAGGGTTTAAGTCTCTATAGATCGCGTTTCTGAGATCAACTTATTGATGGGGCTAACAATAAGACGCGCACGCCCACATTTGAGACTAATGTGAGAAGAAGAAATTTTTATCAATGCGACCACCTGAACAGTCTAAAACACTCATCTAACATGTAGTTTTGAAAATAGGTTTTCACTTGCTGTCGATTCAGAGTCACTAAACAGAACCGAAACAACAATTGTTCCAAAATCTGAAAGCAAAAATTGCTGTTCTTTTCTGCAGTTGATGAAAAAACCAAAAACTTTTTCCCTGTTTTCACTTGAAGAAGGAGAAGAAGAAATAAAGTTCTTCCTTATACCTCTCCCTTCTATAGGGAAGTTCTTACACACGCACACACTAATAAAATAAAGCTAACATCATACAAACTTACGATTTTGTTGATGGTACGGGTGTCTGAAGCCTCTTCACCTGATCATCCAACGTCCTCAGAATCTCCTCAATAGCCCTCCCCTGCTCAACACCATAATAAGCCTCACCACACTGAGAACACACATCCGTCTGAATATCCCGAATAATAACATAATAATCTCCCCGAGTGATAGTGAAAGTCTTCTTCCCTCTCACAACCTCCCCACCACAAAAGCGACACTTAACCACCTACGACTTCCTCCTAACCCTAAAACCCCGCATCCACTTATTTAAACTTGGCTCGTAAGCCGTAACCACAACCAAAAACTCATCCATCGGAGCACAAACAACGTGAACCGGTCTCCTCGCCCTCGTGAAACCCAACACAAGACAACTATGCCCACGAGGATCATCCACATAATCCTCAACAACATCCCCAACCCGCAAAGCCTCCACAACCTCATCCACAGTCACCATACGCTTCCCAGAATACATAACATGAAAAGCATGATCAGAAAACCTAACGCCCTTCCTCAAAGCCCTCAAAACCTCACTCATAAACGGATGACGCATCCAAATCACCTACCAAACGCTGAACACCAAATTTACTCACCCCTAAACACCTATAACATTTATGACACAACTCTCCCCCCTCTCTAGAGGTAGTCTCACACACGCACACACACAAACTTGTTTTGTGGTTAAGCTTTTATTGAGCTAGCTTTCTCTTGATTGTAAAAAAAGGTGAAGTTATAGTTGAAACAAACACCCAAATCTGTCGCCCTCAAATTCGTAGAAATAATCAACAAAGGAGACTCCAAAGAACTCATCAAACTCCAAACCGAAGACTTCACACTCATCGACATGCAAGGCGACACATACAAAGGACGAGACGACTGGAAAAGCTATTTCACAACATACCCAAAATACAAAATCCACACAAAACACATCCTCACAAGCGGCAACAACATCGCAATCATCGGCAAAACAACAGGCTCCCACATCCCACCCAAACTCGAAGAACAAGAAACAGTCCTCTGGACCGCAGAAATCCGAGACGGTCTCGTCGCCCAATGGCGCATATACTCAGACATCAACGAAATCAAAAAGAAAGCAGGTCAATAACAACCCCTCCCCCTCTATACTAGACCTAGACAGACAGACACCCAACTAAAACAAAGACACGACACCATGCAAACCATCCAGCCAGCTCATGACACCCAAACACCAAGCTTTTTCAGCCCGACACCTCGGGCGATTGGAAGCCGCAGGCTAAACACCTCGATCCGAAGATCTTAATGCGCACACCCCGGCTCCATCAACCCCATCTTCTATGGGAGCCCTCGTCCACAACTGAGGCCTGTTACCAAGTCTCGTGTCATGGAATGGCCGCCTCTTATCGGGAGTAGCTTCGAGCTTAGATGCTTTCAGCTCTTATCCACGACAGCGTAGCTGCCCGGCAAATGCCCTATCGGACAACCGGTAAACCATAGGCTACAACGTCCCGTTCCTCTCGTACTGGGGACCCTTTCCCCTCAGGCGACCAACACTCCCAGCAGATAAAGTCCGACCTGTCTCACGACGGTCTAAACCCAGC
>CAZCYX010000200.1:0-3267 GCA_964503065.1 uncultured Candidatus Bathyarchaeia archaeon | reverse complement strand
TGAGGTCGACGCTGTAGTCTTGGATCTTGCAACTCCTTGGCTGGTTATTCCTCATGCTTATATTGCTCTGAGAGGAAGCGGCATCCTTGTCTCCTTCAGCCCGACTATTGATCAAGTTGTGAAGACAGTTGAAGCCCTAAAAGAAAACGGGTTTGTAGCCATTGAAACTGTTGAATGTCTTATGCGAGGCATGCAGATTGAAAGGGGAAAGACTCGACCACAAACCTTGATGACAGGGCACACAGGCTACATCACTCACGCACGCAAAGTCTTCAAATGACTCTTGTTTCAGCTTGGTCTAGATCGCCTTAGCTGTTTTTTCCAGACTGGAAGTATTCCTCTGTCAACTAGCATTATAACTCCTAAGGATACAAAGCATAGGGGTACGCCGATGATCAAACCTTCAGCTATCCAAACCAAACCTGTAACTAACCAAGGTATAACGGATAGGATCTGGGTGATAGCTTGGGGTGGTTCTGCTCCTGCCGTCTCTTTTAAGCTTATTTTTATAGTAGAGTAAGAGGCTTCCTCTGTTTTGTCAGGTGTGTCTGTAGTTCTGAGCGTTGTTGTTATAGATATGACTGTTCCATTGGCTTCGATCAAAGCCTTAGTTCCAAACACGAAGGAACTCGTATTCTCCTGAGGAATCTTGGAAACTACTTCGCCACTCCAGAGGTTGTCTCTGAAGAACAGGTCTTCTGAATAGATGTATCCGTATTTCGCTTCCGTCAACGCCTCTAATCGAGTGACAACAGTTTCAAAGGTTCCTTGTCTTAATTCGCCTTCTATTATTTCCCAAACCTGCCAAGCTTGTTGATCAACTTTGGCCCACGAGTCTGATAACCCCCACATGCTCTGCAGCACCGACTCAGGCGTCAACCTAGATTCTGAAATGAAACTCTGCTTCAAATGTGGGCTATTACTATACGCTGCAAAGGTTGAGATCAAAACAGCCAACAAAACTGCTAAACCTATCTTCTTTTTGGATACCTTCACATATTTCACCAAATAAACCATTTAAAATGTTATCTATAATCCTACGTTTTAGAACAGACTGTACTAAAAACAGAACAACTGGGTCGGCTAGAAACGGCGTAGATATTGAGTATAACGATACGCTGAGTCGGGGCGTCGTCTTTTAAAGAGTAAGTAAAAAACTAACGCTACGAAGAAACTGATGGCTAAGATTCCAACAAAAGGATCAGTGGGCTCAAGAGACAGTGTGCCAGTGTCAGAATAGCCGTACATCTCACGAAGTGTCATATAACTTTCCGACTGGTCAAGGCTTTTGACGTAAGGTACACTACCTGTGAGTGGGCCTTCTTCACCATGAGAGACATAGAATAGTCGAAGTGGAAAAAGCATTATTCCTGCACCTAACAAAACTGCAGTTAAGGTGTATGCGAAGATTTTCTTCATATTTGTCTTCTCCACTGTTGCAGGTATAACAGGCTTTTAACTTACACTGTTAATCAACATAATTGTAGAAGTTTGGGGTATATAATTCCACGGTTTAGAACAGCCAGCACTACAACCAGAACAACGAGCCTTATTCATTGTGTTTTCCTCTGTCTGTATTTTACGGCACGTTCTATTCTTCTTTTTCCAGATGGATGGTCGTAAAACATGAATTCTATCAGTGGGTGTGGGTAAGTGTATCTTAGGTTTTGATCACAAAGTTTGGTCATTGAACTGATGTATGCGTTTGGCTTGTCAACAAGGTCTAGTTCATATTGGTCTGATTGCCCTTCTTGCCAGCGGCTATAGGTATTGAAAAGGGGAATGGAGATTGTGTAGACTAAACCGAAAAACAGTGCCAGTAGTGGCAGCGAAGTGATAGACGCCATTTCAGTTACGCCGAAGAAACCCATTGTAGCTCTTAACAGTTGATCTGTAACAGCCAACACCACAAGAAAGAAGAATGTGATAAGTAGAGTTGCTTTCCCGATATGATGATAAACGTGATGCCCCAGTTCGTGACCCATCACACTCTCAATTTCATCGCTTGTGTAGTTTGCGAGGAAAGTGTCGCTAAGCAACATCCTTCGAGTGTTCGCAATACCAGTGAGTGCAGCGATAGCTTTTTTGGTTTTTTCTCCAGCCTTCATCTCATATACGCCAACTACTTTAACTCCAGCTTTCTCGGATAGGTTAGTGAGTTTCTTGAGAAGTTTTTCGTCGCTTATCTTTGGAAACTTGTAAAACATCGGCATTATCAGAACTGGAAAGGCGTAAGAAAAGATGACAACAAAAACTATGGAGACAATCCATGTGAAGAGCCACCAGTAGGTTGGGCTCTGAGACATGGAGAAGTAGACGCCTTCAACGAATAAGAGCATGAAAACAAGGTACAGCATCAGCATCTTTAGTTTATCTTTAAACCACTTGCCAAAGTTTTCAGTTGCTAATTCAAACTTGTGTTCGAGGACGTACCCTTTAAGGTAGTCGAAAGGGAGAGTGACGAGCCAGAACAGTGAATATCCGATTAGGAAGTAAAGGGCTACGATCTGCCACTTTTCCATAACCCACGCTTTTACGGATTCTTCCAAAGCAACGTGAAGTCGCAGGCTCAAAACAATAAACGCTAATAGAAGTATAGTCACGCCTTTGCACAGTGATAGTGTTAATCCACTGTAAAGATACTGCTTTGCTCTCTGTTGCGTTCTCGTGTCAAAACCGTGTTGTTCGCTCATTTTGTCACCTTCTGAAGAAAGGCATTTCAGAATAAGCCTGTCTACTAGTTAGGACAATGAAGTTTTGTTTATAGTTCTCCTTTGAATGCTTTGTCTAGGATGCTGGGGATTAGTTCTTCTATCTCTTTTTCTGTTTCATCCTGCAATTTTTTCAGTTCATCAACTTTTTCCTGAAGAGAATCAAGATAAGCAACAATGCGACGCTGCTCTTCAATGTTTTCCACAAAGTTAACATTAATGGAATAAATGTCTCCGCTCCTGATTCCTGGTTTAGGAGATCTTGTTGGTAATTCATCAAGTCTTTTTTCTAATAAAAGATAGTGCAAATACCTTAAATCCAAGTGCATCAAGGGAACTACATAATATGTTGTATCAATTGGCCAGCAAGGACCATCAGTTAAGGTTAATTTTCCTGTAGAGCCTTTTCTACCTATGATAATTGTTGGATGTTCAACAACATATTCACTATGAAAGTCCACAATTCCGTTTGAACCATATACTTTAAATTGTCCATCGTCACCTCTTTCAGATTTATTTAATCCTTTGCCGCTTTTGATTTTAATTATTCTTTTAA
>CAZCYX010000199.1:0-3298 GCA_964503065.1 uncultured Candidatus Bathyarchaeia archaeon | reverse complement strand
ATTAGGACTGCTCGTAGTAGCCCCAATGCCTCTGGCAATTTACCCTCTAGCAAAAGAGATTAGTGGCAGCTGGAAAATAGGATTGATTGCAGCATGGTTAATGGCATTTCACCCAATTTTTCAAGAAATGTATGGATGGGGGGGCTATCCCAATGCATTGGGACTCTTGGTACTTTTTGGAGCTATCTACTTCTTAGTGAAGGTCTATCATGAAAAATCTATGAAGTATTTGTTAGGTTCTCTCGTGTTTTCCTCAATGGTAATCCTAAGCCATCATTTGACGACTATCGTTTTCTTCGCTATAGCATTGGGCTGGGCACTGTTTTACTTGTGGATGCGTCTCATACGCAAGGCGCCTGTTGACAGTAGAGCGATAGTGCGAGTAGTCTTTTGCTTTGCTGTGGCATTAGTGGTTTTTGTGTTGTGGAGGCTTGCGGCAGGTCCGTTTCAATACGTAGTTTTTAATCTTTCCTCACTAAGCGTCCGTCCCTTCGATTTAGAGGCTTTTTGGTGGATCTTCAAGAGCGAGTCTTTGACAACTCTTCTCTTCTTGACTTCTATTCTGGGATCAGCTGCACTGTTTCTTCGAGGAAAACGAGTTGAATTAGCCTTGCTAACTATGTGGGTTTTTCTTCCATTCGTTTTTACACAGGCGTATATTTTCGGAATTGCTTTAGATTTCAAGCGTCTTCCTATCTTCTCTGTGCCGGCCCTTGCTATTTTGTCTTCGTGCAGTTTTCTACTCGTTCAGGGTCGATCTGTTTCTTTTGCGAAAAGCAATACACATAGTGCTACAAAAAGTAAGTCTAACCCTGGCAATCCACTTTACCTTAAAGTAGATGTCTGGGTTCTGTTAGTTATTGCAGTTATAGTTTCTCTGTTGTGCAGTGTGACTTTGGTAGGGGCTGCTGCTCAACAAAGCGTTTTCGCCTACTATCATCACATTACTGATTATACTTATAGCGACGAAGAGAGATTAGAGGCTTTAAACTGGATCAGAGAAAACACACCTTTTAATGCTGTCATTGTAGCTGACGATGCTTTAGGAAGGTGGATAGAGGGATTCGCTGCAAGACGTGTGGTGATGAGGCTCCCTCCATATCAAGCCTTTATGTTCTCCGAAGTTGACCGCTATAAGGCTGCTGACCTACTACTTCACTCTAACATCGAAGTGCGAAATGAGTTCGTTAGGCTTAGGGACGGCACTCCGTACTGGACTAAACAGACCCCATTATTCTCAATTTCAAAAGGAGATGACTTCAAAGATCTTTTCTATATCGTTGACGCGTATAATCGAGTTTCTTTCATGTTTAGTGACACAAGGTGGATCGAAGCCCCGTATAAACCTGAAAGGTTCTTGATGAACTGGTTAGAAAAAAATTCTTCTCGAGTTACCATGGTCATGCAATTCTACTCCCGATCGCTCTTAATTAATAAAACTCTCAGTTTAGAGACAGAATCAAGTGAAGCTACACTAAGATATCATGTAACACCTTTAAAAACCATTGAACTAGAATCGATGAACGTTTCACTTTGGATTCCACCGGGTGCTAGTGCGAAGGTTTCATGGTTTGAAGTTCTACCTGCAGAGTTAGAAATCGATGGAGAATCAATTCTTCTCTGGTTAGATCCAGTTCCCCAGCATGTGGAGTTATCTCCTGATCCTGAAAGCGGACAGTTAAGAATTCTTCTCACCTATGCTCCTTTAAATGATGAATTTGATGTTACTTTGCGATTTGTCTTTCTGTCTGCTGTGAAAAGTACTTGGAGCGTGGGCGTTGAAGGTCTAACATCTGACGAGGTAATTGAAAATTATTGTGTTACTCATATTGCCGTAGGTAAACGCCTCTATAATATGGAAAGGTTCTACCAAGACTCAAGATTTCGACGAGTGCACTCGAACTTGAAGATTTCTGTATTCGAAGTTGAAACATCTGTGGAAGGATGAGTTGAAATCCAACTCAGGCGCAACCTTCAAGATCATTTTGATATTCTTAGTTTTGACCCCTTCTATAATAAGCACATCCACCTTTGCAGGTTACTGGGCTACGAGATACTTTCCTTGGTGGACTGATGGTGGAAACTGGCTAAAGCATGTCAATGCTGTTTTAGGTGATATCTACCCAATGTGGGAAGAAGGAATCTACCAGTACCCACCAATATTCTTCATTCTAACAGGAGCAGTTGCAGAACTTACAGGAAATTTAATAGCCTCTCTGAAATCAGTGGCTTTAGCCTCATTTTTCGTCTTCCCAATCGCCATGTACTTTCTGTCGAAAAAGATGTTTGGAAGATCACTTGCCGGTGTAGCTGCCGCTTGGCTTACTGCATTCTTTCCCTTGTTCCTAGAATTCATGGGATGGGGTGGATATCCAAACATCCTCGCTTTTGCATTTCTTTCCATAGTCTTCTTCATCATGACAAGATACGTTGAAGAAAAGAAAATAATAACTGCAAACCTGGTTCTGGCGGCAGTTTCTATTATAACCGTTATTCTAGCTCATCACCTAGCCTCACTAATATTGTTAGGTGCACTAACTTTCTGGTTTCTTCTTTCTATAGCATTCAAAGGAGTTGAAAGAAAACATGTGGCTACCTTACTAGTCATCGCGCTTTCCGTTTTTCTGGTTTACAGACTAATATGCGTATGGCCTCCAGATTTCTCTTTCAACAACATTGCGGCATACTACAGACTTAGAGCCACTGTAAACCTCCATTATATATTTAAAAACGAGATCTTCTTGGCTTTATTCGCAGTTGCTTGCACGTTAGGCATTCTAGCCATAATCCATACGAGAATTTCAAGCTATAAGACACGACTAGTAACTGCTTGGATGTTAACCCCACTCGTAGCGACACAAGGCTATCTATTTAATGTTAGTTTGGATTATAATCGGATTTTCTTTTTTATTTTTCAACCCCTCATGCTGCTGGCATCTGCCTCAGCTCTAATAGTTAATTTGAAAGAACCAATCATCTTTTCCAAGACAACTTTTCAATCATTTAAGTGGGTCAAAAAGCGTTCCAACATCATTCGCTTAACATCCATCGCCGTACTAGGAATATTAGCACTTTTAGGTGCATCTGTAAGCATTGCCACAGTTAAGAACATAAATGCATGGTATAGTTTCATAGATCCTTATGGCGACAACGATAAATTCCTTGCCGTTGACTGGCTTGCCAAGAACTCGAATCCTCTTGACACAATCGTAGCTGAGGAGCCCATTGGAAGATGGATTGAAGGTTACTGTAAAAGAAGAGTGCTGTTGCACACTCCGCCATGGTTTCTCTTTATGAA
>CAZCYX010000198.1:0-3302 GCA_964503065.1 uncultured Candidatus Bathyarchaeia archaeon | reverse complement strand
CGGCTTTTTCACCGACAACCCGTCAGAAGCAACAACGCTGGAAGAAAATCTCTGCAACTTGAAGGATGGTGGAGCTTTGATAATTAATCTGCGTGATACCTCAACTGTTGACAGACAAATTGTTGTAGAATATGTGTTGGGAAAGATTGTTGAACTTCTATCCAATTGGAAGATGCGGGCTGTTTTTCTTTTTGCAGAAGAAGCTCATCTTTACTTGCGTGAGACCTACTGGGACGACATTGTTACAAGAATGAGGCATTTTGGTATCTTCACAACTTTCATAACAAATCAGCCCGATACGATTAGACAGAACATCTATCGTCAAGCAGACAACATCTTCCTCTTCAACTTCACTAATGAAAACGACTTGGAAACTGTGTCAAGGGCAGCCAAAGTGGACGCTGAGACGGTGAAACTTATTGCCAGAGATCTGCCACCACGCCACTGTTTGGTGTTGGGGACTGTGGTGAAAGATTTTCCTATTGTTGCCAAGATCAGAGGCTTAGACATTCAGACTATGGGGCAAACCAGACTCTTCTTCACAAATAAAGACTAGACTTTTAATTCGTTTCGGTGTTTTTTAAAGAAGGCTCGAAAAGACTTTGTTAAGTCGTATTTTTCTACTTCTTCTAGTGGAACCCATTTTGCGTCTAACGCGTCACTGGAGGGTTTTAGGGTTCCACCTTTAGGCTGCGCCAGAAACTGCAACAAAACGTAATGGTATTTGAAGCGTCCTTCTCTGTCGATGGACATGCTGTCAACGGCATCCATAGGTCTGTCCTCAACGATCTTTATGTCTAAGCCACATTCCTCTTTGGCTTCTCTCACAACTGCGTCTCGAACCTCTTCTCCAAGATCAACTGCACCGCCAGGGATACTCCATTTACCCTTTCCTGGCTCGACACCTCTCTTTACAATGAGAAGCCTGCCGTCTTGAACGATAACTGCTCCAACACCGACAATTGGATGCGATGGATACTCACGCCTCAAAAATTAAGCCTCCACAACACTATTGTTCTTCATAGGTTATTTCCCAGATCACCCTTCCTTCAGGGTCTGGGCATTCTATTTCGAAAACTTTGGGTAGCCAATCGTCTGGCTCATCTATTTTCCTTTGTTTAGCTGGCAACAGTGGCAGCAAACTGGAAAGGGCGTAAATGCAAACATGCTTATTTTCTTTTGGAAAGCTTAGTTTTCCACCTTCAAGTCGGAAGCAGTCTCCAACTTTATGCGTGTTACAGTAACCCTCAATTGCCTTAACCTTCACGATTAAAGTTTTCATTGAAACCCCAAAACACCTAAAAATGGATGTTCACTTAAGCCTTTCTAACCTCAAAGACCACGATAAGATTTCAGCAAGACGGAGGAGCAGACATAATTGAAAAGAATACTAGTCAACGTTGACCGCTGTTCTGGATGTAGACAATGCGAAATGATATGCTCCTTTACCCATGAAAACGCATTTGGCTCTTCCATTTCAAGGATAACTGTAATGAAAGAAGACGTTTTCGGACTGGACTTACCGATCGTCTGTTGGCACTGTAGTTCGTGCAATGCCATGGAAAACTGTCCTACAGAAGCCTTAGAGAGAAACGAAGGAGGCTTGATCTTTGTAAACGAAGAGAAATGTATTGGATGTGAGATATGCTCAAAAACATGCACAATTGGAGCAATTAAACTTCATCCTAAACGGAGCACTCCTCTAATCTGCGATCAATGTGGCGGAAAACCTCTATGCGTTGAGAGATGTCCAACAAAAGCCCTAACATACGTGGAAGCAGAAAAGCAACAGCCAAAGCTGCCGAATCAAGTTCTCGAAGAAACGTTAAGAAGGTGGAGAATAATTGCCTAAATATTATGGTTATGCAGGAAGAATTCTCAGAATAAATCTCACGAAAAATCAGACAAAGATTATGCCTACTGAAAAACGGTTGATAACCGAATTCCTAGGCGGAAGAGGCTTTAACTCGAAAAGAATTTATGATGAAGTCTCAAAAGATGTGGCTCCACTTTCTCCAAGAAATAAGCTTATGTTTGCCACAGGTCCGCTTGTCGGCACAGCTTTTCCGTTGGGTGCAAGATTTAATGTAAGCGCAAAATCTCCTTTAACCGGAATATTAGGAGATTCAAATGCTGGAGGTCATTTCCCTGCTGAAATCAAGTTCGCTGGATATGATCAAATAATAATCGAAGGAAAAAGCCGAAAACCAGCCTACATCTTCATAGAAGACCAAGAAATCCAAATAATGGACACAGAACACCTCGTTGGAAAAGATGTTTACGAAACAACTGAAATCATAAAGAAAGATTTGGGAGAAACAACAGTTCAAGTAGCAGCTGTGGGACCTGCAGCCGAGAACCTTGTTCTTTACGCCGGAATATTTGCCAATCTGTCGAGACCAGCCGCTAGAACAGGTGTGGGTACAGTTATGGCCTCGAAAAATTTGAAGGCAGTGGCCTTAAAAGGAACGGGTACCGTGAAGATTGCTGATTCCAGAAGATTCTGGAAAATCGTCGAGGAAATAGAAGAAGAGACCCATGTTCATCCGCAGTATTGGCCTCGTAGAATTATGGGAACCACCAGAATTTTGATGCTTGCAGACAAACTTGGAATTTTACCCACCAGACACTTTACTTCAGCTACATTCGAACACGCAGCCAAGGTAAGTGGTGAAAGATTAGCAAGAGAATACAATGTAAAAAATAGGGCTTGCTTCTCATGTATAGTTCCATGTAGCAGATTTTATGTAATAAGAAAAGGAGAATACGCTGGCCTTTATGGGGAAGGCCCCGAATATGAAGCCCTAAGCAGTTTTACTGCTAGAATAGGTAACTCAAACCTAAACTTAGCCTTAAAGGCTATCGACTCAGCAAACAGACTGGGTTTAGATGCTATAACAACGGCTGAATGTATAGCGTGGGCGATGGAACTTTATGAGAAAGGAGAACTCCAAAAGAGTGAAACCGACGGACTTGAACTGAAATGGGGAAACGAAGAGGCAACACTCACTTTAATTGAAAAGATCGCCTATCGCAGAGGATTCGGTGACTTGCTTGCAGATGGAGTTCGAAAAGCAGCAGAAAAACTCGGAAAAGGAAAAGAAATAGCGCTTCATGTGAAAGGCTTAGGAATCATACAGGCGGACCCAAGAGGCTTAAAAGGCTACGGTTTAGGATACGCAGTCTCGAGTAGAGGAGCCGACCACCTAAGGTCAGAGCCGTTCATAGAATTAAGCGATGACCCAGAAAGAGGCAAGGAAATGTTCGGCGTCCCAGAGGCAACTCTAAGGCTTGCATCTAAA
>CAZCYX010000197.1:0-3317 GCA_964503065.1 uncultured Candidatus Bathyarchaeia archaeon | reverse complement strand
CATATTTTACCCATGCTACTGCTGTAACTCCGTTGAGGCTGTTAGGAAGTGTGTGTGGATGTACTTCAACATAGTCGTCTACTCCGTCGAAGTCTAGGGCTTTTCCGCGCTTTCCATTGGTCCAGGTGGCTCCGTATATTGTTCCGTGATTGTTGTTGCCAGATATGTCGTGGAGTTGTGAGCCTGAGCCTTCATCAAAATTCCAGTGACTAACCAAGCCTGAAGACTGGCTGTAGACGGTAACGTTGAAGGTTTCTGTAAAATCGCCTTCATTTGCAACTGTTACGTTTATGTGCATGGAACGTCCTTGTCCGACAACGGTTTTGAGAGGAGTTACGTTGGTTGTGGCTATGTCGTAGGCTTCAGTTATTGCTCTGTTTGTGATGTAGGTGAAGACTGGTAGCCACCGCTGGATTACGGTTTCGATGTCGTTGGGATCGGGGTTGAAGAATTCGAAGACTCCTTTTTCCCACCATGTGTATGGGATTGGTCCGGTTTCGTTTTGCCATGCGCTGCTGTTTGTGTAGATTTCGCATGTGAGGGCGAATGTGCTTCTGTTGCCATACATCCAGTCGTCCCAAAGACCGGACGCCGTGTACCACGCTCCTGATTGCCCGTAAGGGGCGCCAACCAACACAGAAAGGTTGCCGGCAACCTCTTCGAAAATTTGGTCGTCGGGCGTGGGTGTAGTTGTGTATCCCCAAGGATAAGCTATGTTCTCAGAGCCCGAGTGGAAGCTTATGGCGTATTTGAAATCGTGGTTTAGCGCCAAGTCTCTCATTGCTCGTGTTTCTGGTTCTAAGAAGGGTGCTGGCCCACGGTAATCTTCTGCCCATGGGTATGGGCTTCCGCTGTCGCATGTTGCATTCCATTGGTAGCCGTAGTTTCTGTTTATGTCGACGCCTCCGATCCAGTCTTCGTTTAGTGAGCCGTCGCTGTCGTCGTCTATTCCTTCCCATCGGATAAACCAGCTGTGGGTGCCATTGTCGAAGAAGAGGTATTCTATGTAGCCGTCTCCATCTTCGTCATCTGGTGGGTCTTCATCTAACAAAGTGTCTCCATCTTCATTATATGGATGTACGTTTTTTCTTTGCCACTCGTTTGCTTCTACGGCTTCGAAGGCGTCTGGGTTTAATGCTGGAACTATGTAGATTTCGCTATAATTTATCATGTGGGTTATGGTTTCGTTAGTGTCGTAGTTGGTTGCGGCTTGTACTGCGAAGTAGAGGGGTAGTTCCGCGCTTATGAGCTCCCGAGCGTGATGGTATCCGACGAAGAATACCTTGGGTTTTGGATATGTCATGCTTTCGTTTGTTAATCTGATGCAGTAGATGTCTCGGTTTTCCCAACTTTTGCCGATGGAAAAGACATCTACGATGTTCGGATAGGTGGAGTTTAGGTAGAGCAAGATTTCAACGATTTCGGCATAGTTGTGGTAGCCAGTCCATATAGGCGGCCAATCAAAAGCATAAACCTTGCCGTCGTATGAGCCAATGTTAACAAAAACCGATAACAATAAAACCGAAATCAACAAAACAACTTTCCTACTCATCTCTCCTTCCTCGAATCACCATTAACTAATTATATTACATATATCTAACCGATATTTAACAATTCAGAATCAACCTTCTATAACACAACACATCAACTATTCGCAACTAACCCACACTGCTATAATAGTGTAGCCCTACAAGAAGCCATTGGCATAATGTTAGAAGAGAGTACAAGCGTAAGACCCTTCTACCCATCTATACCCGTCTCTGTCTCTCCCTCCCTCTCTATACTAGACCTAGAGACAGACAGCCACGCACGATACCCAGATCAACCCCTCCACATCACTCAAAAACTTATTGACCTTTGATAAAACTCCAGATCTTATCGCCTATGTAATGAATGTTCTTCACAATCTTTCCATGCTCAACTTTTCTCATACTCCCTGAATCAAAGATAGCTATACCCACCGCCAGAGGCTTGCCGTAACGCTCGTCAACGATTAGCAAAAAATCGTTTTCTTTGAAATCTCCTTTTATCTTACGAACTCCTGGTGCCATTATATCAGCACCATTACAAACATGAGAAACTGCGCCCATATCTACAACAATCTGAGGAAGAAAAGAAAGAACCTTGCTGAAGATTAATGTTGGAAAAAGTATGCCGTCTAGTCTTGCCATCAAAGGTTTTCCATCAATGAAGAAAAACTCTGCGCCTTGGTTCTCAACGACTTCAATGTGAGGTTTAGGCTCAAATGTTTTCTCAGTGGCACATCCGATTTTTCTAGAAAACTCGAGAAGGAGACGCTTTGCTTTTTTTTCTCTTAGAAATTGTCGTCGAGGATTTTTAGGCAAGATTTACATCATCCTTTGATGAATACATTTAAATTACTGGTCGTCGGCACCTATAAAAAGACGGTGATAGAAGTAACGAGAGGACCACACATGAGTGAAATGACTACTCAAATCTTGGAAGAAAGTCTCGGAAAAATCGTTCTTGTAAGATTGAAAGGTGGAAAGAGTTTACGTGGTAAACTGAAGGGATTTGATCAGCATCTCAACTTAGTGTTAGAAGAGACAGAAGATACCACAGACGCAGAGAATTTGAAAAAGTTGGGGATTATCATCGTTCGGGGAGACAATGTTGTAATAATCTCTCCGCCTCCTAGGTGAAAAGTGTGGGAAAGATAAGCAAGGGCACTCCATCTTTCGGTAAACGTGCGAGAAGAACACTTCATATTCGATGTAGAAGATGTGGAAGAAGAGCCTATAATGTGAAGAAGAAAAAGTGTGGTGCTTGTGGTTATGGCGAGACGACCACGATTAGAAGGTATAAATGGCAGACTAAGACTTTGAATCGAGCGAGACTACATTAATTCATTTTAAGAGTTGAAAGAATCGTTTGTCAATTCTTACAAAGATTAATGGACCCTTGCTTTGGGAAAGTTGTTTTGCCTTTTTTATTGCTTTGTCTGTGATGTTTAAAAGGTTTTGATTTACGTAAATTTTGTTTTCTGAGTATCTTACTAGTTCAGTTTTTATGAGGTTTTCGGCTAAGATTGATGTTCCGCAGATTTCTCCGTTTCTTATTAATGAGCTAATTATTATGCTTTTCAATTCGTTGCGGTAGGGAAGTTGTCTCCATAGTGGTTCTGCTCTGAGTTGGCGTTGGTTTGTTTCTTTCCAGTATAGGTTATCTTCGTTTGTTATGAGGATTTTGACTCGTTCGTTCCATTTTTTTATCCAGATTCCTGACCATAGGTCTATAAATTGTTGGAGTTCCTTTGGTTTTTTTTGGGAGTATCTTTGTATTTTTTCTATTAGTTC
>CAZCYX010000196.1:0-3320 GCA_964503065.1 uncultured Candidatus Bathyarchaeia archaeon | reverse complement strand
GATGTATGAAGGGACGACCATGAATGATCCGAATTCGAGATTTGAGAGGATTAAATTTTTGCAGTTTTTCTCGTTCTTTCCTGATGTTTTCGTCTTCTACTTTTTTGAAGAGTACTGCCGGTCTATTGATGCGGTGTTGGCTAGATATCTTCAATTCCGATGCGGAATTCCAGTTTTGCTCATGAACAATGCTTCTCAGGTTTAGTTGTTGCCATAAGCGTTCAGCTGAAAAGGGTATGTAAGGTTCTAGTAAAATGGCTAAGCTTCTAACTGCATTGACACACAGGTAAAGCGGTGTCTTTGCCTTATCTTTATCAACCCACGGTTGCTTTCGTTGGAAATACTGGTTGCAGAAAGCCGAAAATTCACTGATTTTCCTTAACCCTTTATTTAACTCATTTTTATCGATTTCTTGAGCTACATCTTTTGCTATGGTCTTGATTTTCTCTTCTAGTTCTCGATCCAGTTCATCAAACGTTTCGGCTTCTGGCACTTCTCCCTTATAGTTCGACCAGATGAAACTTAAAGTTCGATGGATAAAGTTTCCAATGTTGGCGATGAGTTCATTATTTATTCTTTTTTGGAAGTCTCCCCAGTCAAAGTTTACGTCTAATTGACTGTAGGGAGTGATCGATGCCAAATAATATCTTAGGTAGTCTGCTGGAAACTTATTGAGATAGTCTCTTAGGCTGACGTACCATTCTCGGCTTTTTGAGAATTTTTGTCCCTCTAGCATGAAGTAGCCTCTGGTTGGGATGAAGTCTGGGAGCTTAAATTCCCCAACGCCTAGTCTCATAGCAGGCAGAAACAGGTAATGGTGATACACTATGTCTTTTCCAATGAAATGATAGATTTTTGAGGCGTTCCAGGCTTGTTTTCCGTCAATTCCCTTTTTCGCGAAGTATTTCAGTGCGGTTGAGATGTAGCCGATGTGATTGTCGAACCAGACATAAAGTACCTTTCCTTCTGATTCTTCTAATGGAATGGGCACACCCCAAGTTATGTCACGGCTGATATCCCAATCTTTCAAGCCTTCTCTTATCCAGTTCAGAACGTAGTTTCTAATGTCAGGCTGGAGATTCTCGTTTTCTACCAACCATTTCTCCAAGGCGTTTGAGAAGTGACTGAGTTTGAAGAAATAGTGCTCGCTCTCTTTTGTTGTTGGTTTTGATCCGCAGATAGCACAGTGGGGTTCTCGGATTTCTCCTGGCTGGAACGTTCTTCCACAGTTTTCGCAGCTATCTGAATATTGGTCGGTTGCGTTACAGTATGGGCATTTTCCCTTGACGTATCGGTCTGGAAGAAACTTTTCACAGTTTTCGCAGTATGGTTGCGATATGATCTGTCTATAGATGTAGCCTTTTTCATAGAGTTTTCTAAAAAAATATTGTGCAAGTTTTATGTTTTCTTTGGAGCTTGTTTTATAGAAGATGTCAAATGATATTCCAAGGTCGCTGAAGTCTTTGCGATCTATTTCGTTCCAGTGACCCGCAAATTCTTCTGGGCTGATTCCTCTTCGTTCTGCTTCCACTAAAATGGGGGTTCCGAAGTCGTCAGTGGCGCCAATATGTATAACCTTATCGCCTCTGAGTCTGCAAAATCTTACGAATATGTCAGCGGGCAAGTATGTAGAGGTGATGTGCCCTAGATGGATTTCGCCGTTTGCATATATAAGAGCTGTTGTTACGATGATTTTTTCGAGGGTAGTGCACCTCCGATTCTCATAAGATTTTCCAGGTTCCCATACTTAAGCACAACGGAGTTTTCCTTCCTATAAGATGATAAAACTGAAAATTTCTTGGTATTTTCACCAACTGCAGAAAGGAACAATAATCTTAGCCTTCTGATTTTGAAACAAATGCAACAAGAAGTCCTATTCGGGTTCACTGGATGATATGAAGAAATATCACTCACATTGTCATGGGTGTGGAACCAGTTTCATCATTCTTTTTATACGATTTAACGTACAGATTACTCTTCTAAAAGCTTATTTTACGTTGTAGATATGGGTTCTGAAGAAAAGGTTGAACTCGCGGGAAACAACGATCTTATCTTAGCGTCAAATTTTCGGTTTCAAGAATTTTTACAAAATCTAGACCTTTACTTGTTGCTTTATATACTGCTCCTCTGTGTATGTCTGAGCGTTCTGCTTCTATGTAACCATTGCTTATCAGCAAGGCAAGATATTTGTTTACTTGATCATAGTTCAAGTTAGCGCTCTGCATTATTTGCGTTTTTCTTTTCCCTTTTCTTGACGAGTACTTGACAGTCTTTAATATGTCGCTGATTATTGACACTCTATCTCTATACTTAAATTCGGGTAAACCTTGGGAAGATGAGGAAAACGTCAACCTAAACCTCCCTTCTCCAAATGCTGTGTCTCCTCAGGTTATTTATTATCATTGTTGAAAAACTTAGGGGTTTTTTCCATAGACTCCTTTGAAAACGGAAGTGTGCATGCTCGAAATAGACGAAACTAAACATTCTCGGAGCAAAGCATTTATTACGTTGTTTCAACTGAAAACTATTGAAAGGAGTCAACACCTATGTCTCGACGTAAGTTGCCACCGAGAGAAACACAATTTTTGCAAGAAACTCTAGACGCCGACTATAAAATCGGCAACATACGTTTGCGAGAAGGCGAATATCAATATGACCTTGCCAAGACAATTGCATCCTTCCAACTTGAACTACATTTACCAGACGTTAAAGACATAATAAAAAGATTATACGGAGAAGAAAAAACTAATGACATTAAGTTTGTCCGTAAAATTCAAACGATCTTAAAAAAGATGGAAAAGAACAATGTCGTCAGGATTGTGCCAAAGGACAGGTCTTGGGGGTTACAAAGATATGCGCTTTCAAGTTTCAAGTTTCAGGATGTCGAGAAAAATCTTGTAAATTTTGCGACAGACCAGCAAATAAAACAGACTCAAAGTCTGTTGCACTCGTTGTTGATCCAACAAGAAAAGCATGCAACTAAAATGAACAGTATCAAGATCAAGATTTGCATATTAGTGTTCTTAGTAGTCGCTTCATACATGGCGATTTTATGGGATCTCATGCAACCTACTATCAACTCAATCATTTTCGTTCCTGCATTTTCTATTGGCGTTGCATGTTCTCTCATGTTGGGCAAAATACTCTCCCAAGGATAACTATTAAGCGCATCTCATCTTAACGTTTAATAATTATGCACTAACAGGAGAAACCGTGATCAAATTGAATAAAGCCATTTTTACTTCATTTACAATCTTTTGTTTATTGTCCATGTTGTTTCTAATGGAGTGCAAAATATCTGTAAAGGCAGTTCCAACGAC
>CAZCYX010000195.1:0-3371 GCA_964503065.1 uncultured Candidatus Bathyarchaeia archaeon | reverse complement strand
AATAAACAAACTACATGAAGAGATTAGACACTTAAAAGAAAACGAAGAAAGAATCACATAAAAACAGTCCATACCGCGCGTTTTTGCCACCTTATTCAGAACTCACACGCGCTATTTGGGTTCGGAGTTCAAACTATATAAGGGCAGAGATAGTAGCCTCGGAGAGACCCTCTCTACCGTTATGCCTTATCCTAATATTTGCCCATAAGCAAAATGGTGCCGGGGGCGGGATTCTCGCTTTTCTGCGCTTCGAGCCCGCGACTTCTGGTCGTAGGGCGCTTGCCCCTTGCAAACTCCAGATTATGAGTCTGGCGCCCAAACCAGGCTAGGCTACCCCGGCTTAGTTTATTTTCCAGTTCAGAGCTATTGGCTTGGAGTTTTAGGTCTATATTGCTATGTTGACCAAGTTGGTCATTGCCATCTTTAAAGCTAACAGCTACTATCTGAGTTTCCATTCTACTTGATAAAGATTTAGAAAAAAAGGAACAGCCATGAAGACATGCAAGACTATTCTTGTCCAGACTGTTCTTGGAATAAGATAGACATAAACGAGCTGTTTATTTTTCTTTCTATAGGCTCCCTCGGAATGTTTGTGAAGTAAAAAACTGTAGTTTGAATTCAGAAGTAATAAGAACGCTTATCGCTGATTCTGTCTGAGAGGATCAAAGTTCCAAAACGTGAACTATGATGACATGATGCCTTCTGAAAGGCAAGTGGCAGAATTCTTGGACGAGTTAGGTCTCCCTTGGATATTTCAATTCCCAGTCTTTGTTTATGATGAACGGAAACGTCCTAGAATTTGGACACCTGATTTCTATATCCCAAAGCTGGGAATATACATAGAAGTCTGCGGTTCAAAGGAATTCAATTATGAATACAGAGAGAAAATATACCGTGACAACCACATTCCTGTCATCTACATTCACTTCTATAAGAAGGAGAAATGGCAAAAATTCCTATTTAGAAGAATCAAAGAAGTTGAAGCGCGTAGACATACTGAAGCCATGAAACTAATTGAGAGCGTGCCTACGGAGATCTCACTCTACCTGGAATATGCGTGAAATGAAAAAAGGTACACCCTGACTTTGCATTAACCAACGCTACTAGAAAAATGTGTAATCTTTTATAAAAGGAAAAACTTACTATTTCTTGTTTATTTGGGGGAAGACCCATAAACAACAAGGCCTTAGTCGGAAGAGCTTCTCCGCAAGCGATAGAGAAAAGGTTCAATGAAATCAAAGCTAAAATAAATAGTCAAGTTTTAAACGCCAAAGATTTTTCAATCCCCCACAACTCTTTATTCGAGGAGTTAGACAGAGAATTTGAAAAAGTTAAGAGTTCCCATAAACAATGCTATGATGAGCTGAATCTGTTACATGCTGAAAGCAACTATTATTTAACTAAGGTATATCAATACCTCCAAAGCAATCCAACAAAGTCGCTTGTTCTTTTCTTACAAGCCCTAACAAAACTAATTAAGCGTCATAATATTCGTCCATATCCAAAAAATAGTTTAGAAAGAATGCTTGGAACCTATAAATCAGCCTTGATTAAGGTCAGTAATAATGCAGAAAACATAGGTTATGAAAATGTTGAAAGAGAGTTGCTAGAGCTTCTGGAAGGCTATTTTTCTATATTTGCAGTTTATAGCAAGCTCACAGATATTGGTTCAATACTGTGCAGCATGTTCGTGGAGAATTACTACATTAAAAAAGCCGATTATATTAAAGTTCGCAGTTTTTCTCAATGTGATGAACTTGACTGCTTTGTAGACCATTTAAAGAATATTGAGAAAGTCATGGTAGCTTCTTCACTACAGAAAAGCGTAATTTCTAAACTTTACAATATCATATACGTCACAAGAAAAAACCAACTCTACTATTTCTTGAACCAAATGTTTTTTGAAAAATCGCAAGACAAAAAACAGGAGCTTCAGGTCTTAATTGACAGAATTATAGCTGAGTTAATTAAATACTCCGAATTATCATTGAGGGCTGCGCGTGTAAATGTAACTGCCATGCCAGAAGACAAACAAAATGACACTAAGGTAAAATTAGTGCTTGCTCAGCATGAGATAGACAAACTGACAGCACTTTATTACAAAGAGGCATACTCAAGAAAGGACATTTTAAGGGCATGGAAAATAATGGATGGAATAAAACATCTCTTTGTAACAAAAGCATTCAAAGATAATTTGGCATTCTCGGAAGACCAGTTGAAGTATTATGGGGAAGAGTGGACATTACTGTACATTTTCGCAAAAATTTGTTTACTCAAAGAAGAGGTTAGCAACAGAACTTCTTCATTAGGTCAGGATTGGGAAAAAACAGTTTTCAACAAGATTGCCTCGTCCCTTGAAGAGATAAAGGATTTTTTCAAATACGAAATCGTTGATAAAAAAGACTATAGTCTCAAAATAATGACATCTTCTTTTGCAGGGAGCTTTTCTGAGTATTTGATTCATGACTTATTGCAAAAAGTCTATGACTATGTTTCTTTAGACAAAAAGTCTTCTTCGGATTTTAAGGAACTGCTCATTTGTATAAAAGCTGCTTCAAGCAAAGATGACATTATCTTGAAGTTTATGTTAGAGACAGATAAACCTGACGTAGATATTTACGTTAGAGACCAGTGTGCTATCTTTCTCAAGAACGCCTACATAGATGCTGACAAGATGACAAAAATTTGGAATGAATTAACTTTATGCAAGCAACATGGAATAGTTAGAGTGTTTTATGGTTTTAATTTTGCCAAGAATGTGCAAAGAATAGAATATATTCGCGGGCACTTTGAAAAAATGAAAAGCGAATTTCAGATGTATGCAGAACCGTTTGACATAAAAGACCTTGTCAGTGTTATCTTTGAAGAATTGCAGAGAAATGGGCAGACATTAGCAAACTTTCAAGAGTTGGACCTTTTCAGGGTTCTGGATTATTAGAAATTGTAAACGAGCTTGACCTGACTGCTGCAGATTCTATTTTCTTCAAGATAGACAAGAATGCAACCATAACTATTGAGAATAATGTAACCATTTGCCATGAAAGAATATTTATCCAAAAATCACTTCTGTAGTTAGCTGTCACGTCCTCAATATTAGAGTTCTCAACTGCAATCAAAAGTATGGGAGTATTTTTCCAGCTTTAGTAAGTTGTTTGTGGCGGTTTTCTTCAACCGATTATCTTAATCTATTTACCTTTCTTTTCAGGAGTCAACCTCTAATCTCCACATCTAATTCAACCTATATATAGAGGGGGTATAGTTTTTTCCAAGCACTAGAGAACACTTAACCGCCACAACAAAAAACACCAGCACCATCAAAAGGTCAAAAACTTTAAGAGATTTTTATGCAAATAGAAGTTGGCTAAACCCTA
>CAZCYX010000194.1:0-3401 GCA_964503065.1 uncultured Candidatus Bathyarchaeia archaeon | reverse complement strand
TGGGCGTGCTAAGCAACACACGAAGACCAGCACATCTCCCCCCTTTTTATAATCTGACTTTCATAAGACCACTAAAGAGAAGTTCTTCAGTCATCGTGTATATGAACTAGAAGATACCATACTTTCGAAAGAATTTTTGCTGGTAAGAAGTTTATACCTAAACTAATCTTTGAAAATTTTCGTAGTATACTTTTCTTTTGGCTTTGTTAGAGATGTTGGCAGCATCCACTGTAGCGATTTGCACTGGGTAACGGAGGTAAGGCACATCTGACCCAAACAAAACACGGTCTTCATCAATGTCAATTGAAATCTCTACGAATTCTGGGAGGGTGCCTGAAGTTTCTACATAAATGTTCTCCGATTCTTTCAATGCATTTAGGCAGCCTTCTCTCAAATGTCCAAGAATAATTGTCAAGTTTGGGTATTTCTTTGCGACCTTTAGTATTAGTCCTGGAGATGAAAAACCGTCGCCTGTATGGATAAGAAGGGGTATTCCTAATTCATTCATCTTCTCAAAAAGTTTGTTAAAGAATGGGTGGTCAGGTCTGAAGCATTCCACCATGGGATGCAACTTGAGTCCTGTTAAAGTAAGCTTCTCTTTGAATCGTATTACTTCGTCTATGGCTTCTTTTCCTCTACGTGGATCGACCCGTCCGAATCCTACAAGACGATGAGGATATTTCTTGACGCATTGGGCAATGTAGTCATTTGTTTCTGGATATTTGTCGCCAACGTTTGGATTGGGGAAGACTAATGCTCTTTCAACGTTAAATTGATCGAAGAGTCTTATCAGTTCCTCTACAAATATTGTAGGTTCTGAGTAGGGTTGCCAAGGTCCAGACTCACCTAGATGGACATGAGCGTCACAAATCTTGAATTTGTCTAGCAACTTCAGTTCACCTTTTAATCACTTCCGAGACTGCCTAACGTTGTTTGAAGGCTGTATTGAAAAATTTTGCCTAATTAATGATTAAAGCAGAAAATGTCTAAAGCCTCACAAAAATGTGAATGCCTAAGTTTATTGCGACTACAAAGATGTAAAAGGCAACAAGAATAGTTAATACTGCACCTAGAAGGCGTCTGGCAAAGTGCCATTCGTCAGGAGTCGCAACTTTCTTGATTGCTAAGCATAATACTCCAAAGAGGGTTACAAGGCTTATTTTGACCCATGCAGCAAGAAAAAAGCCGATTTTACTCCAGATATATAAGGTGACTGGATTGAGTTCACGGTTTGGTATTGTCGTAATGATGTCTAGAACATTTAGCATAAAGAGTGACAGATACCAAATTTTAAGAGACAATGAGTACACTGGCTCCTCCTCAGTTTTTAAAGTCGTCTTGGGATAAATAAGATTTGCAGAAGGATTCTTCTAGAAGAGAATTTCAGCAAAAGCGAAAAGCCTTAAAATGTGATGTAAGCAATTGTTAGCAATCGTTAAGGGGAATCAAGTATGAGTAGTGATCAACCGACAAAAGAGGACCCAATCAAGATTCATAAGGAAGGAACAACCCTTTCCGACCTTGGCAAACACGATGAAGCCGTAGAAAAGTTTGTTAGAGCCAGTGAACTCTACGAAAAGGAAGGCAACTACTTTGACGCATCATATGCCCTCTTCAAGGCAGCAGAATGCAACTACCTACTGAAAGATTACGACACCGCTGCCGAGCGTTTTCTTAAATCAGCCGACCTTGCCCTAAAGAAAGCCTTCGACAGGTTTGCCATCAGTGCACTAGAATACGCATTAGACTGTTACAAAGCACAAAGAAAAGGAAAGAAAACGGTGGAACTTAAGAAGAGGATAAAGGAGTTAAAAGAGAAAGCATCTGTCTTCTAAACTTCTCTGATGAAAGAAGACATTTTGTTTTCATGTGTTCTTCCCTTGATTTGGAATCAAAAATGGGGTTTAGCTAAATTCTTATAAAGGGAATGACAATAGGGTTTACTCAGCAAAAAAGGACTTCAAAAGTGCAATGCTATTATGGTGATGATGAATGAAAGAGGCAATAATTCTAGCAGGAGGAGAAGGATGGAGACTCAAACCAGAAACATGGACACCCAAGCCCCTACTGAAGATCAACAAGGAAACCTTGCTGGATAAGCAGATATCGTGGCTTCAAGCTCGCGGATTCCGAAATATTATTGTGGCATCAGATAAGGATGGGCTCACAACCCTTGATGTAGAATACTCATTAGAGACGAACAAGCTTGGAACCGGAGGAGCAACCAAGAAAGCATTCCAGAAGATTAAAGAAAACCTCGCTTACGTCATGAATGTAGATGACATAGTTTTCTATGATCCAAACGAACTCTTTGACTACGCAGGTAAAGGCGCAGCGGTGCTCCTTGCCAAGCCCATGTTGCCTTTTGGAAAGGTTACTCTTCAAAATGAGAGGGATGTGATTAGGTTTGAGAGGAATCCAACTCTAGATTTCTATGTTAGTGCTGGGCATCATGTTTTCAAGAGGAAAGTTGTTGAAAGATTCTTCCCAGACGAAGGAGACTTCGAATTTGCAACCATGCAGATATTATCTGACAAGAGAATGCTTTTAGGATATGTATACAATGGAATATGGCTAACCATAAACACCATGAAAGACTTGATAAGGGCAAAAACATTCTTCGCCAAATAACAAAACCGTTTATTCCCAAAAAGTTAAAGAGATTTAGGAAAAACAATTCGAGAAAAAACGCGCGCGCGCATTTACCTTAATTAGTTTGTGAGCTCGACCTCGGCCTCGATCTCCACCGGTATGCCAAATGGAAGCTCAGCCATCCCCACCGCTGAGCGGGCGTGCCGGCCAGCCTCCTCACCCCAGATCTCTATGATCAGATCACTAAAGCCATTAATCACCGAAGGCATCTCTTTGAACCCTGGGGCCACGTTCACCATCCCGAAGACGCGGACCCAACACTTGACCCTGTCAAGGTCCCCTAACTCCTCCTTAAGACTCGCAATGATTGCCAAGCCAGTTAGTCGTGCTGCTTCGTAGGCCTCCTCCTTCGTCAGGTCGGTGCCCACTTTCCCTAGTTTGGGATACATAGATCCATCGGGGTTCGTGGCTGCGTGCCCTGAAACCCATGCCCTGTTCCCGCTCACCCGGACGAATGGGAATACCCTCCTGAAATTCTCAGGCATCTTAGGCAACTCGTGGAGAGGCAACCCCAGCTCCTTCATTCTTTCCTCTATTCTCATGTTCTGTTCTCACACTCACCATTAGTCTAGCAGATTAATTAAGTATTAAGCGTTTGGGGGGTCAAAATTTATTTTTTTTGTTTGGGTTTGGGTTTGGGATTAAATTTTAACCCAACCAACCAACGCTACGTGCGTGCATGCCAGCAAGGAACTGATCTACCGACCTAACCTGCTCGGAATCTAAATTGACAAAGATCGGAAGAGCGT
>CAZCYX010000193.1:0-3468 GCA_964503065.1 uncultured Candidatus Bathyarchaeia archaeon | reverse complement strand
GTCATTTATTTTAGGTATTGCGATTACGCATGCTTTATCTGGAGCAACATCATAAATCTTGGCAAACATGGCGATAACAGGCTGTTCAGTAACTGCGCCATTGTTTGAAGCCACAAGGTCAAATACTATCACATTTCGTGGAAGCTTTTCATGAGAAGCTGTTATGTCAAACATGTGGCTGGCACCAGATGCTCCTTTCAAGTGCCCAGGACTTTCTACTTTGTATCCACGCATCTGCAAAAACTCTTTCACCGGAGCAATCAAAACCCATCCTAAAGAAGCTTCTTTCAGTGCCTTGGCACTTAGAGTGTATGAATATGCGTCCTTGCAAATTGCATCCTCAAACATGAAATCTTTGTGACAGTCGCGGCAGAAATGTGAAGTAGTGGGAACGTCAAAACTTTTGCCGCACTCATTACAAGTACACCAGACTCCAGCCTTTCGATAATCTTCATCCACCTTTGTTAACTTTTTATTACACTTTGGACACACGAGTTTATCGTCTGTTTGAAAACGTTCTTCGGTATCAATATACCCACAAGGAATATGTTCAATCAATGAGCCCTTCTTGACATCAAAGGATTTGCAATAAGGACAGCGGTAACGAACAGAAACGTTAGCTGAATTACAATTAGGGCAATGAAGAATTTTATCATAAAGTTCTCTTTCTAGAATCCCCTCCTTGAAAAGTTGTTCCAAGAATCCATCGACATCCGACTGATGTCCAACGATTGCCTCAATAACTGGATATCTATATCCATATTTATAATCAAAAACGGGATCGATTTTTTTAATCTCTCCAGTAATGAATTTGCTGAGGAGTAATTGGACTCTATGATCCTTATAAACTTCCACTCGTTGGATTTCTGAAGTCTGAGACATAGTCTTCAAACCTAACCTAACTTGTTAAGCCTCCCACTACATCAAATCTTCCATCTAATCTTGAACTCACAATATTCAGCACCAGTAGCTAAACATTTCACTTCAACCGCCTCCACAGGTTTCCCAAGTACTATACTCATGCATCCGGCAAAATAGCCACGAGCCCAGTGACACACTTTATAAGGTTTCTTTTGTCTCGCAAGTGCCTCAAAAGATTCCTTCATAATTATTGTTCCTGTGAAGCTTTGGAAATCAACATCTTCAAACTTTATAATTCCCCAGCCTAAGGCTTTCGCTGCTTGAACTATGGCTAAAATTAAATCATTGTTTTCTAGATTGTATGTGTCTTTTAAACTCGTTGCTGTATAAGTGCCAATTTTTTTTCCAACATTGTAAAGGACAGCTTCTAACCCTGAAGGTGTTAAGATTCCCTCAAAGCCTTCCCATAATGCAGCAAATGTGGCTGTTCCTATAATTATTGCTCTTGAATTTCCATGGAGCACTGGAAAGTGTATTACTTCATAGGGGGCTGGTTTAGGTTCTTCAAACCTGACATCTGCAACTTCATCTAAGCTTTGTAACTTCTTTTCCAGATCTTGGATAGTCAGTGTAGCCTTCGAGATGTCTATAAATGATGTCCAAGCTCCAAGTTTTGGATTACTGGGAATGTAAAAAAGTGCTCCTGTTTTGATATTAACATTAGCATCTGCAAACATTTTTGCTGCTTTAGCTATCGCTCCACGAACGTCTTTAAGAATGATACACACTTCATACAATTTTTCGCCTGGTTTTACTTCTTCCATTGAAAAAGTCCTTTTCGGAAATTCTGAAAGCACTGTTTCCACCTATACTTTTCACTAGCTTGATGTTATACTTGTTATATCTCTAAAGTTTATGAAGCCAAAATCCTAACGGAGAATCTAGACATAATATTTTAATAAGATGATGAAAACTTTCCTAAGATTAAGGACATGGAGAATCTAAAACATGTCTAGAGGGAAAAAACGGATAGTTCATTGTCCTCAATGCCATTTTACCTTTGATATATCCTATGGCAGAACCTTTGCATGTTCAGGATGCCCGTCTCTAGTTCAATGCAACATGGCAAAGTGCCCTAAATGTGGACATGAGTTTCCGTTGCCAGGCTCGTATGGGCGTGTGTATTCCAACCATAGAAAGTATGCTGAATCTTCTGAGTATTAGCACGATTAGTGGCAAACACAATTCTCATATTTTCGTCTGAACCTTAACTTGCATTTTTCTTCACCACTGCATATAGTCTCACATCAAAACACTGAGAGGAGAGAAAAACTACATTAATAAGAAGTGATATTTCAAAGTCAATATTGAAGAGGCATATTAATTTGGTGAGTCATGGTGACCTCTGAAAAGCGTTGGAGACCTTTAGTCTTCAGGTGGACTGCGCTGAAAGGTTTTACAGCAATAGTGCTATTTTTCGCATTATCTTTCTTCATTGAATATCTTGTCGTTACATTTTTCTTATCCTCTGGTTTGACAGATCAATTCCTAATGATGCAGACTCTTCAAATTCTGGGAAGTAGTTTATCCTTTACTGTAACTATTAGCCCACTTTATCACTTGATACCATTAGGTGTAATCTTCGTCCTTATTTCAAGTTGGACATATCTTACAAAATACATAGCTGTGGTTCCGCATGGAGTAAAGCCTTCAAGAAAATCGACACCCTTAAGAAAAAAATATCAAAAGCCGAAAAGGAGACGTTTCAAGACGTTCAGACGCTTTTCTGAATGGTTAAGTAAAAAGTTTCAGCGTGTTAGCTGGGCTTTTAAAGGCTTTTTTAGACGAATAAGTAGTGCTCTCCTTCGAATTCGTGGTATTTCTTACATAATGCAACGACTGTTTTTTGCAAGAGCAGCTCTTAAAAGTGCTGTAACTGTTCTCGCAGTTTTTCTGGTTTCGGCGTTTGGGTTGTATCTCTTGGCATATCCAACACTAATGTACGATGTAGTTGTTGGGTTTCATAGAGGAAATCCATCGTTTCACGGACTTGTTTTGAAAACCATTGAGATGATTAACGGTTTAGGACAGGTCTTGTCTCCTATTGGGTTGGGTTCAAGTATAAACAATGCGTTGACCGCCGCAGCACTTGGTTTTTATACCACTTTCAAAGGATTTGGGACTTCGGTTACCCAGCCTTTGAGTCAACTTGATCTTGTGTGGAAGTATACTCTTTGTCAAAACTTCGCTGCTTGGATATCTGCTTTGATGGCTTGGGCTTATGGGCAGTATACTTCTCGTCTATATCGTCGCAGACCACGGTAGACCTAAACCCCAGATGAAGAAGGAAGATGCAGAAAAAGCGTTAGCACTTGCGATAAGTTTTTCTACATATCTTATCTTGCTGTTGATGGGAAGAAAATTGGTGCGATTCAAAGGGTTCGACAAGCTCACAGATGTTGATGAGGCTTTCTCTATCTTTCTGAGCAAATTCAAATTAAAACGGTTAAGACCAGTTAACGTTCCTTTAAAACTGGCTTTAGAAAGAGTTACCGCTGAAGATGTTGTGGCTGATTACAATCTTCCTCCTTTCGATCGTTCAGCAGT
>CAZCYX010000192.1:0-3496 GCA_964503065.1 uncultured Candidatus Bathyarchaeia archaeon | reverse complement strand
TTCGGTCTAACCCTTCTTCTTGATGTTGGATATAAGAAGTGACGAATCCCTTCTTTTCTAAGCGACGCAAGGCATGATAGATGGTGCCAACGTTTGGTATCCAAAAGCCGTCAAACCATCCTTTAAGCTCCTGCGTAATTTCGTAGCCATATTTTTTCCTTTCGGTCAAGAGAAGGAGGACTATAAGTTCAACTGGACTTAATCCAAGTTCACCACGAAGTCTATGCCACCGCCATAAAAACGCCATGATTATCAGGTTAATATCTCATGGAAAGGTATATATATGTAGCTACATATACCCCCCTCCAACATACCCTTTGAAGGTATAAGCATGGCAACAGTACTAATGCAAAGAACATTCATACAGCAAGAAAACGCCTTTGTTCAACGAGGCAATGATTAGGTGGTCAGGTTGAGTGCAGTGATAGAGGCCCAGAACTTAAAGAAGAGGTATCAGATGGGCAAGCTTGATGTCTCTGCGCTTAAGGGAGTAAACTTACGAGTTGAAGCTGGTGAGTTTATGAGCATCATGGGGTCATCAGGTAGTGGAAAGACAACCTTGCTCAACCTTATAGGTGCTTTGGATAGACCGACGGAAGGAAGAGTACTTATAAAGGGAACCGACATTGCAGGGCTTGATGACAACGAGCTAGCTGATCTTAGAAACCGTGAGATAGGGTTCGTTTTTCAATTTTTTAACCTCATGGCTCGAATGTCCGCTCTAAAAAATGTTGAGATGCCAATGGCTTTTGCCGGTGTTTTACAGGAGAGGCGAAAAAAGAGGGCCACGGAGCTTCTGGAGAGAGTTGGCTTGGGGGATAGGCTTGATCATCGACCTACAGAGCTGAGCGGTGGAGAACAACAGAGAGTCGCGATTGCTAGAGCGTTAGTTAATGATCCTTCGGTAGTGCTTTGTGATGAGCCTACTGGAAACGTAGACACAGAGACAGGTAAAGAGATTATTATGATCCTTAGAAAATTGAATAAGGAACAGCGGCAGACATTTGTGATTGTTACTCATGATCCTCTTGTAGCTGGCTCCGTGGATCGCATAGCGCATATGCAGGATGGTATAATCATAAGGGAAGAAACAATTAGGCGATGAATCATGTATAGGAAGATAAGTTCGATAATCTTGTCAATATGCCTTGTAATGTTATTCATTATGAAGTTTTCGCAACCCACTATTGCATATAATAGACCATTGCTGAAGGTAAACGTCACTGGATATAACCTTACAGCTGGGGATGAGAACGAAATGAGCATTTCCATTGAAAACATCTATGAGAGATATGCTTACGATGTTAAAGCAAGTTTAACCGTTCCTTCAACTGTTTCAGGAATATCGGTTGTGAAAGGGTCTTACGTGGTGTTTGAGCAAATACATTACCATGAAGTAGAATGGGTGCATCCCGTTTTGTATGTTGCAGACACCTGCCCACTTGGAGCCTATTCTTTAACGCTCGAGCTAGAATATACTGACACTTCAAATGAAATGTATATTGACAGTATTCAGATTGGTGTTGTCGTCGACGATATAAAGCCCACGACTGTTGATCTTGACGTTGACGCGGAGAATTATCATGCCACAGCAGGCACTGAGAACGAGATAAGCATAACCGTAACCAACATCGGCGAGGAAGCAGTGTATAATGTTAAAGCAGTGTTGACATCAACCACCCCAAGCATAGTCATTTTGAGAGAATTATCTTATTTGTTTGACGAGATTGATGTTGAGGGTCACGTCGACTTTAGACCAATATTCGCAGTCTCACAAGGCATTCCATTGGGTGCATACTCTTTAACACTCACACTTAATTATAAGGATTCAAAAGGCGTTGCTTACCACGAAGAAGTAACTGTAGGTGTTTTTGTTGATTCGGTAGAGCCAACAGAGAATACAAGGATTGTGATTCAAGAATTCCAAATAACACCAACTGAGATTTATCCTGGCAATAAATCTACTGTGGAACTGAAACTGAAAAATTGGGGAGCAAACGCTTATGACGTTCAAGTACAGTTAACAATTGACTCTCAGAGTCCATTTGTTTCCCTTGATCCCACGCTTGCTTTTGTTGGAGACTTGAAATCAAACCAAACTGCAAAAATTGTTTACAATCTACGCGTCAGTGGAGATGCAGATGCACGTCTCTATGTTCTTCAACTGGTCATCTCATACAACGATGTATATGATCAACCAAGAAGCCTAACTGAAGCAGTGTCAATAGATGTGCACAGCATCATCCACTTTCGCCTTCTTGATGTCCAACCTTCAAGCATAACAGTTGAACCTGGAGAAATAGTTACGATTGAGGCTGATCTACTTTTAGTGGGAACTGAAACTGTTGATTTTGTGGAAATTGAAATCGTTGATAATATTTCAATTAATCCTTTTTTGAGAATTCCTGAGAGTTACGAGTACATCGGTCGCGTAGATCCTGACAGCCCAGTCCTATTCACCATCCAATTCATGGTCGACCCAAATGCTACTTCCGGAAGCTATACTCTTCAAATGAGAGTCAGCTGCTGGGATGGATATAATCAACAACGCCAAACCATGATTGAGCTACCTGTTATCATCAACGAGTCTACAAAGAATAGCGAGGAAACGAGTCTAACATTATGGGATACAATTTGGACCATAATTAGGATATTATTCGGTATGAAGCCATAGGAGGTCTAAATGTGAAGCTTGCAGATATAGTCTCCATGGCAGTAGATGGAATAAAAGAACGTAAATTCAGGGTAGCCCTCAACGTTTTGGGTATATTAATAGGAATCTCAGCCATAGTGGCTCTCCTCTCCATCACGGAAGGGATGAGCGTATCCATAAACCAGGAGCTGGAACTTTTGGATCCCAAAACGATAATTGTCACGCCTGGGGCATTTATGGCAATGGCTGGACAAGGAGGTGAGGCCCGTAGTCTCGGAGGCGGAGCTACACTGACTACGAGAGACATCGACCGAATAAAAAGAATATCAGGCGTGGCTATGGCAACTCCTGTGATAAGCAAAACGGTGAAAATCCAAATAGGCGGTTACTCAGACTCTGTAACAGTTACAGGCATGATTCCGGAAGAGTATGCCCAAGCTTTTGCCACCGTTGAGGTGGTGGAGGGCAGGTTCTTACGAGGAAGCGATGGTATGTCTACGGTATTAGGAGCTAGGGTTGCCCATCCTCAACATCTTGAACAACCCATAGGACGCCTTGGAGACCGCGTAACGTTAGATATTACGGGACAAGAAGAAAAGGAGACTGTCACTCTTAGAGTAGCTGGGATTCTAGAGGAGATTGGAGGAATGATGTTTGGCTCTGCAGATACCCAGATATTCATTACCCTCAAGACTGCACAACGGATTTTTCATACAGGCAACACAGTCGACCAGATTATAATAAAAGCCGAGAGCATAGAATCCGTCAACACGATCACAAAAGAAGTTCAAGATGAACTCGGTGAAGGTGTGATGGTGCTGTCATCTCAAGTCATTGCAGGAA
>CAZCYX010000191.1:0-3504 GCA_964503065.1 uncultured Candidatus Bathyarchaeia archaeon | reverse complement strand
TGATGCCTATGTAAAGGGGGGATTCGACATCATTTCTGTCCTTGTTTTGATGGGCATGCCCGAAGACCTACCTCTAGATGTTCAAGAAGAGATTTTGAAAGGTTTTTGCGACTTCTGTAAATCATTAGACGCGCAGGTTGTTGGCGGACACACGATAATTTGTCCATGGCCTATTATGGGCGGAGCCGTAACGGCTATTGCGGAGATGAATAAGATCATTTTCATTTCTAGAGCCAAACCTGGAGATAAAATAATCTTAACGAAGCCTTTAGGAATTCAACCAATAATGAGCGTTTTGAGGCTCCCAGATCAAGAACAGGAAAAACTTGCCGAACTTATACCTCAAGATGAGGTTTCAAAGTCGATTGATCATGCGATTAAGATCATGACAACTTCAGTTCGCAATGCTGCTCTTGCCATGTTAGAAGTAGGGGTGAACGCGGCAACGGATGTGACTGGCTTCGGGATCCTCGGTCATGCTTTGAACATGGCTGAACAAAGCCGGGTTTCAATACAGATCAACACTTTGCCAGTAATCAAGTGGGCACCAAAAATCGCTGAAATCCTTGGTTATCCTTTGCTTGAAGGAAAAGCATCTGAAACAGCTGGAGGTCTCCTTATTTCGTTGTCAGAAGATAAGGTGGACCAACTGCTCAAAGCTCTCAAAAAAAGGAATTGCGAAGGATACGAGATAGGAGTTGTCAAAAAGGGTCCAGGAACAGCTTTTTTGAGTAAAGATGTTAACGTAGTCGAAGTTCTCGGCTAAATCTTGTAAATTAGGACATATATAATTAGGTATGCTGTAATCTTGGGGTTTATCTACTCTGTAGATTACCATAAATTGGGCAGTTGACGCTTTATTTTTATTTCTATGTCTCGAATACTGTACTTTTCCCATTTATGCGTGCATTTGGTCTATCATAATCTTAATAACTTTCGATGACACAAATTTAAACTTGATAAGTGATGATACGAAGAGTTCGTCTATCTGCAATAGTCCTAATGACGTTAACGACTTTGCTCGCATTGGCGGGTTTATCTATCAGAAATGCGTGTTGCCTCCTCTTGAATCCTGAAGTAAATGTGATTCCGCCTGAAGCATGCGTTGGTCAGCAGATGATTGTCAAAGCAAAAATAAGTGTTATATCCTGCTGAGGTGCCTACGACGTCCGCGATATGCTGGCGTCGTTAACCATCCCTCCAGAAGCAGACCTCATTTCTGATGACAATCCAGTATACATTGGGAACATGAACCGCGGTGAATCAAGAATCGTCAATTGGACATTAATCTTCACGGCAAGTGGGGTTTTCAGTCTTGATGTAAATGCTTCAGGTTACAGGCAGGACACCAACGCATACGTAGAAAAGCATGGATACGCCACCGTTACAGTTTCTGTGTGTGGACCTTACGATATAGATGTACACACGACCTACAATATGATTACGAGTGGTCTTTATCCCAACCTTGTAATTTTGGATGTTAGAACTCAAACTGAGTATGACGGTGGTCACATATATGAAGCAGTTTGGATACCTGTCTCGGAATTAGAGGCAAGAATCGGTCAGTTGGCGGGTCATAAAAATCAGGAGATGATAATAGTGTATTGTAGGTCTGGGGTTAGAAGCGCAAACGCGTCTGAAATCCTTGTCTCCCATAACTTCACTAAGGTATATAATATGCTAGGAGGAATCTTGGCATGGCAGTCCGCGGGCTATCCAGTTTGGATCGCAACAGTCCACAACATTAACACCACCTTTAACTACGACACCATTCAGGCAGCAATAGACGCCCCTCAAACTTTAGACGGACACACAATCTTGGTTGATGTGGGAAAATACTATGAACATGTAGTTGTAAACAAGACTGTCTCGCTTGTTGGACAAAATTCGAGTAATACGATCATAGATGGTAATGGGTCGGGTGTTGTTGTTTGGCTAACACCAGGGGCGAAGGACGCCACTGTAAGCAATTTTACTATCCAAAATGGAGAAAGTGGTGTTTTGCTCGATTCACGCAACATTACGCTTAGAAATAACAACATTACTGCCAACAATCGCAATTTTGGAAATCTAGCATCCATAGAATATGCATATGTGAATTTGTCATATTTCATTCACGATATAGATTCGTCCAACACTGTGAATAGAAAACCTATCTATTATCTGGTGAATAAACATGACTACCAAGTTCCAGTTAATGCAGGTTATGTGGCTGTCATAAACTCAACGAACATTATCTTGAAAAATCTAAATCTAACAAGAAACCGAGAAGGCGCATTATTTGTATGCGCAGGAAATTGTACTTTGGATGAAACTTGGGTGTCGAACAACGACTATGGGATTCGCCTAGATGCTTATTGCAGTAACAACACTGTTTATCATAACAATTTCGTCAACAACACAAACCAAGCCTATGTCTATGAGTCATCACCGCACAACACTTGGGATGATGGGTATCCTTCTGGTGGAAACTGTTGGAGTGACTATGCTGATGCAGACTTTCTTAGTGGTCGTTATCAGAACATGACTGGCAGTGATGGAATCGGAGACAAACCTTATGATATAGATGAATACAATCGAGATCATTATCCCCTTATGAAGCCTTATGGCGGTCCACACGATATAGGAATAGTTAATATCACCTCATCAAATACATTGGTCACTCAAGGTCATAACCTAAGTATAAACGTCAAAGTAGTAAACTATGGTGCTGACACTGAAACCTTCAATGTGACCGCTTATGCCAATGAAATCATCGTCCAAACAAAAACGAGCACCATACCAAACAGAAACTCCACAACCATCACCCTCACATGGAACACCACCGAGTTTGCCAAAGGCAAGTACACCATAAGCGCCAAAGCACACCCAGTTCCAGGCGAAACAGACGCAGGAGACAACACCCTAACAGACG
The DNA here is from genome assembly GCA_964503065.1 of uncultured Candidatus Bathyarchaeia archaeon. Classification (GTDB taxonomy): domain Archaea; phylum Thermoproteota; class Bathyarchaeia; order Bathyarchaeales; family Bathyarchaeaceae; genus JAOUKN01. The sequence continues at coordinate 590 of CAZCYX010000191.1, read as the reverse complement.
GCCTTGTGAAAGTCATATTGCCAGATCATGATGTTGGGCTAGCAGACGTTATGCCTTACAAGACTGTGGTAGGAAAAGGATGTAGTGTATCCCTTAACGTAGCTGCTGAAAATTGGGGCAATTACACAGAAACCTTTGATATAACTGTATGTTACAGCTCAGAAAACACCACTGGGATTCCAATAGAGACTCAAACCGTTACCTTAACAGGTGGGGGTTCTACAATCGTCACCTTCACTTGGAATACTACGGGCGTGGCCAATGGAAACTACACTTTAAACGCCATAGCAGGCACAGTTCCAGGTGAGATAGACACAGCGGACAACACCCTAACGGACGGCTGGGTCATAATTGCCAGGATAGGTGACATAACTGGTCCGAATGGATGGCCAGATGGGAAATGTAACATAAGAGATGTGGCGATGGTGGCCAGACTCTACGGCGTAGAATATCCAGACCCGAGATACGACCCAAACTGCGACCTGACGGGACCGACACAAGGTGTAGCAGACGGAAAAATCAACATACGAGATGTAGCTCTAATAGCCAGACACTATGGGGAAACAGACCCATAAAGCCTTAAGATTAGC
>CAZCYX010000190.1:0-3520 GCA_964503065.1 uncultured Candidatus Bathyarchaeia archaeon | reverse complement strand
TCTTTGTCATGCTAGTTCCCTATTTACATTGAACATTTAAGAATTTTGATAACATAATTGCACGCGTATAGATAACAAATGACGAACTGAAAACAGCTATTAAATAGTTTAAAAGCATCGCATTAGTCTGGAAGTTCCAGTTTCAACTCTCTCTTCAAACTCTTATAACGATTCCTCACAGTAACCTCAGTTACACCCGCAGCCTCGGCAATATCCTTCTGAGTCTTCTTCTCATTGTTCTGCAAACAAGCGATATACAAAGCAGCCGCAGCCAGGCCCATGGGATCCTTCCCAGCAGCAGCTCGCTTTTCCTTAGCTTCTCGTAGAATCTTAACAGCCAAACCTTGAGTTGGACCTGAAATCCCAGTTCGCTCAGCAATCTTCGAAACATATGTCAAAGGATCAGCGATAGGCATCTGAACATCTAACTCGCGAAGCAACAACCGATAACATCGAGCAACGTCCTTCTTATCAACCAAACTGGCCTCAGCAATCTCTCGCAAAGTCCTAGCAGTTTCAGTAGTTCGACAAGCAGCATAAAGAGCAGCAGCCGCAATCGCAGCAATGGACCTACCACGCACTAATCCCCTGTCAAGAGCCTTACGATAAACAACTGCAGCCTTCTCTTTAACAGCACTAGGAATAGCGGCCTTATCTGCCAAACGATCAAGTTCAGCCATAGCTTGAGCAAGATTACGATCCACAGAAGAATGAACCCTAGATCGTATCTGCCATTTTCTCAGTCTCCACATCTGCAATCGTGTGGATAGTGGAAGTTTTCGTCCAAAGGCATCACGATCAACACGACCTATGGCGGTAGATAGACCTTTGTCATGGACGGAGTAGGACGTTGGAATCCCAACGCGACTCCTAGACTCCTTCTCTTCTTGTGTGAAGGCTCGCCATTCTGGACCCTTATCCAGCATTTGTTCACGGAGAACTAAGCCGCAGTTTCCACAGATGGTTTCGCCAGTGTCATAGTCATGAATAAGGTTTGCACTATCACATTCTGGGCATTTGTCCATGAATCGTTGTTGTTTTTCCTTCTTCGCCAAGTCCTCCCCTCGATGGAGTAATGTAGGCGAGAGAACCATCATAACTAGAGGGTCCTTCATCACGATCAGATTCAGAAACCACCCATCTGGCCCGCCGTATTCTACCAAAGTGCATGTCTCAATATATAAATCTTACGGTTTTCTAAAATGTATTCACCAGAAACAAATGGGAACCATGGCAAGTTCTCAGCGTTCATTTTCCGCAGTATTTTCAGAGCAAGCAAAAATACTTGGAATGCTTATTAATGCATGAATTCAAATGTGTAGCAAATTAGAACACCATCAGATGAGTTAGCATGGCTCAACTGCCTGAAAATATTCGTAGTCCACTAGAAAAATTCGTAAGACGATTGAGTACAAAAGAAACAGTTTCAGGAGTTGGTTTATTTGGAAGTTGGAGCCGAGGTGATGCAACCGCAAACAGCGACTTAGACCTCTTAATTATAGATAAACGAAACTTCAACTATGAATATGTAGATCGCTTCAACTTAAAGAACATCATAATTGATCTTAATTACATCCCTAGGAAATGGCTTACAGGGCAGTTTCCATTAGATATCGATCAAAAACTCTATGAGACACACATATTATATGACCGAGACTGGGCTTTAACAAACACAAAGAATTGGCTGGCAAGAATATACAGAACCCCTCATCGTATCGATCTTAGAACCGAATCTTATGTCGTGGAGTCAGATATACTATTAAGCAAAGCCTTTTCCGCTTATCTACGAGATGACTTTCAAAGCGCTTGTATCTTTGCTGAAATTGCTGTAGAATCAATCTTAAAAACATTTATGGAAATCAGTTTTGTGCCTATTTCTAATAGCCATTTTATCGAACTTCTTAAGGAATCAACTGATAAACTAGGGACACCCCGTATGTTTACAAGTTTTCTGACTGTGGCCCAACTATCTGAAGTGAATCAGGCTGAGGCAGAAAGAAAACTCAAGTTGTTTGAGGGTTTTTGGAATGATTTTTCTTCTTGCATAAGAAAGCACAAGTCTGTAATCGATTCCCTACATTTTAGAGTTAAAACCAAGTTAAAGTATTATGAGAAGCCTGAATTCTTGCACGGTATAGTTGCTAGGGCAAAAGATATTGTTAATGAAGAAAGATACATTGAAGCTTCTCATTATCTGCTTTCTTCACTCTTCAGCATCGTTGAGAACTATGTTCCATTTATCTCTATGCTTAAGGAAACCAGATTCAGTTATGCAACTTTTCTTTCCGTACTGGGAAGTTTAGAAGAGTCAGCGCAAATGTGTGAGAACATTGTAGAAGCATTTGGTTTAAGCGATGTTGATCGTGAAGAGGCAGGTGAACACTTAAGACTTGCAAGAGAACTTATATGTGATGTACGTAGGCGGAGAAAGGTCTTGATTGGCTGGTTTGTTAGGTGAATGTTTTTTTGTGTGTGGGTGCCTATCAAGTCTCTATATGAGTGGTAGACAAGTGGAAATTTTGTTTTTCATCATGTTCATAATCTTCTCCAAGTGAAAACACAGAAAAATCTTTGATTTTTTCATCAACTGCCGAAAGGAACAGCAATTTCATCTTTCTGAATTTGAAACAAACACTGTTTTGGGTTCTGTTTAGTTGCTCCGAATTGATAGCGATTGAAAACCTATTTTATCAACTGTTATCGTAGTGGTGAAACCTAACAGAGCCTAAAGCAACGCCCATTCCAAAATCAGACGGCTAAGAGTACTGTTTCTTTCGTCAGTTACTGATAAGACAAAAATCTTTCCGTTTTCATCCCAAAAAAGTACGGTGTAAAGCTCCTTCTATCCTCTCCTCCCTCTAGAGAGACTAGACAGACACACGCACAAAAACTCCCAAAACTCTAAAATCATCATCAAGAACAACGCAAAACGGTACTAGTCACCCTCAATAACCAAACTCTTTAGCAGCTGAGCATAACGGCGAATCAATTCATCTTTAGCCCTCGGATTCCTAACTTCATTAATATGCTGCCTAATATCGTTTAACTCCTTCTTAATTTCTTTCCGCACACTTATCACCGCAACCAGCAAAAGCGTTTCAGCAATGCCATAGTTAGCAGTTATGAAACCAAAATCAATATCGAGAATTCATCTTTATCATTCAGCAATCTCCGCATGGAAGAACCCGAAACCATTAAGTCCTTAAAGACATGATATAATGCGAAGGTGAGAAAGTGTCTGTTGCCCAAAGAAAATTCTTCGGGGAATTAGCAACCTTACTTGACAAAGCAATTATGGTAATCACAAATGATGGAAAAGAATACGCTGGAACGCTCATTGGAATCATTCCTGACACACTGAGCCTCTGTTTAGCAAATGCCAAAGATGAAAAAGGAACCATTCTTCATAGAGTCTTTTTAAACGGCAATGTTGTTGCTCAAATTTTCTCTATTGAAAAACCCTTTGATCTTAGCGCTTTGGCAGAACGCCTCGAAAAGGTGTTTCCAACAATGGTCAGAC
>CAZCYX010000189.1:0-3521 GCA_964503065.1 uncultured Candidatus Bathyarchaeia archaeon | reverse complement strand
TGGTGCCGAGGGACGGAATTGAACCGCCGACACGAGGATTTTCAGTCCTTAATTGATGCTTGGGCGATTTCCCATCATTTACAAGTACTTATATATCAACTACTTACAGGAGTCAAGTTGGAATACGTTGGGTTATTTTAGGTTATTTTCGGCTTGGATGGTTACAAAATGGTTACAGTCCACCCCTTTGAGGAATACGTACTTAATGAATGGCGATATATCCCCTGCAGCTAATTCCCCCCAAAAAAGGAGCTATATAAAGAGATGCAGGCACTTGAGAGAAGGCTAACAGAAGAAGAAAGGGCTTGGATACGGGAGTTCTTCGAGGCCAAGTTCAACGCTACGGAGGCAACGAGGAGGGTTTATGGTGGGACTCCTGGGTCTTGTAGAGTCAAAGGTCACAAGAGGCTCAAGAAGCTAGAGCCGATTATAAAAGAAATCTGTGAGAGGAAATTGCATAAAATGGAGTACCAGGGAATTAACGGGATTGATTTTTACCTGGGGGATTTGGAGCGGAGGTGTGAGGAGGCCGAAAATTCGAGGAGTTTACAAAGTTACTCTTGAAAGGCAAAAGGGGGGTTGCTCAACTTGAGAAAGCAATAGGGGGAGAAAATGCAGGGTAACATTTACCATCGAAAACAGGATAAAAACAGGAGGGGGAGGGTTAATTTTGACTATTAAAAAACGGTAAAAAAGCGGCTAGAGGGATTAACGAGTTATTGTTTTTAACAGGGGAAAACAGGGTTTTGGGGTTAACTTTTTTGCGAATAACAAGGAAAAAACAAGGAACGTGGGGGTAACTTAAAGGCTTACCATGAACTACAAGTTTTAGGGTTTTCCTAAGACTTCAGTACTTCTCCCGCCGCGGATACCCGGCCTTATAGGAAGCGAGATGCTGCTCGTATTCAGGTATGTCTCTTGTATTCCCTTCTTCTTTTAGTTTTGCTATGGCCCTCTCTTGAGTCTTTATCGCATCCTGAAATCTGCCAGCCTCGGCATAGGCAGCCGCCAGTGTATCTAGATTGTTGGCTGCGTCCTTTAGTTCTACAGCTTTTTTTGCCAGTTCAACAGCTTTTACGCCGTCTCTATACTTAGATTCGGGGCATACAGCCAAGTGCCACGCTGTGATTCGGTAAACAATGTCGTTTTGTGGCTCTAATTCGATTGCCTTATTGAAGTCCGCAATGGCAAGGTCTTTGTCTCCCTTAATCAACAACCACAATCTACCGCGATTGTTGTAAACTATGGGCAGGTTCTCCCGAGAAAGATCACCGGATTCAATCGCCTTAGTGTAGAGCCTTATAGCCTCGTCGTAATCACCCCGATTTTCTGCGGCAAGGCCAGCATTAGCATTGTCAGGACTTACGGATTTCCCCTCCTTGACGTATACGTAACCCCTTGCTTGTAAACACCTAGTCATATTATCTCTGCGGCAGAGAGCGGCGGCGGCTCCAGTGAAACGATAGCAATACATATTTGCGTTGTAGTCACATTCATAGTAGTCTTTTCGCCATTCCTCATTTGAAAAATTTGGCTTCGTCCAGTGACCTGTTGCACAGCCAGCCAACATCATCGCAATTAACAGTAGCAACAATGCTTTTCTCATCTCATCTCTCCTCCTTTTTGTGAACTATTTTATACTCCACAGTCTCCTACTAAACCTCTAAAATACAAAAGCCCCAAAAGGGTACAAAACCCCTCAGAGGCTAGATCAATACACCTTCCGGCAACCCATGTTTATCATCCCCGCTCCAGAAGGTTAGAGGTTAGATTGTTAGGTCATTTAGAGCCTAAGGATATATAAAACCCCTACGGCCTAAAAGTCAACAGATATATCCATAGTGTGACCCTCTGGGATTGATTTTCCCTATATGCTGAACTATAGTGGGATTAAAAGCCCCTCGGTGCGGGATAGGCAGCTAGCGCCGAAAGGGTCCCCCAACCCCCTCCCGCATCCCCTTGGGGCGTCATCTGTGGGGAGGTGACGCAATGAAAGAAGCGTTTGAAGAAGAGGTTGAAGAGAAACTCGAAAGATGCCATCGGCGGTGGCATTGTCTTTTTTTCGGAGTATGGAGAGCCTTAAATGAACACAACGACAACCTTACGTGGGGACTTTTGGAATCCCTGAAGAAATGTGGTTTAACTTCTGGTAACACCTTTTTACCTGACCTTTTTGAGCAGATTCCCACAGAAGAGACCTTCCGCAAAGTAGAAGATTTCTGTGAATCGGCAACCATCCCAAATTTGAAGGGCAAAGTGCATCCATGGAAAAGAATTGATCCACAAATTGCGTTTTTTGACTATTCTTTTGTGCTTGGCACATTAGACAGGTTACCTTTCAGAAATCCAAATGCCCGCTTCCTGACGATTAAAGACCGATTGCAAGCAATCATCCCACACATGATAAGTATAAAGCGACAACAGGTTCCAGACAATCTTTTAAGAAAGTGGAAATCTCTACCAAAAAGGGAATTAGCGGTTAATCTAACTTCCTATCTTTACCAGAAGACCCCTGATAATTTTAAAAAGCTACTAACAAGGGCAAGACGGGCACAGCCTAATCTTGCAAAACACCTAGACAAAGGTACTAAACCGGTCAAAGTACGATAATCCTGTCAATCCCTCCCTCTTTCCCTCCTTTTTATTGCCTCAGTCTGCCTATCCAAACACCCTTTTCCGTAACAAGCTAATTTAATTAAACTTTCTTAAGTCAAATTATGGAAACATGAAGCCCTTCATTCTTCCATAAATGCATGTTGAATTCCTCCTTATACTATCTATGAAAAATAAGAGTCTGTTCAAAGAGACAATATCATCTTTTGGTTTTGGAGAGGTGGCCCAGATGAAAAAGGAGGAAGTCCTAAATTTAAAAAGAGCCTTTGGTGATAAATACCAAATAGAGCTTGAAGGTGCCTACAAACTTGAAGGTACAGAGCTTAGAGACCCCATTGAATGGTACTATGTGATTCCCGCCAAATACGGATTTATTTTCCCCTACGGCGGTATCACCTTAGCCTTCTATTGCACCGCCAACCGTATCAAAGAGCAAATTATCAGGCAATTCGATAAGAAAGTCACCCTGTTCGTTGAATGTGAAGATGAATCTATTCTACTGTTCGATAGAGAGTCGTTCCTTGATATTGCAACAATAGCGAAGGCCAAAAGAAGGCGTGGAAGAAAAGCTCTTCCCGAAATCGAGAAAAAGAAGTTAGTGGAGGTCGGAAAGGGGTATCAATTTGCGGGGAAATCCCTACAGAACACGGAGCTAGAAGAGGAGATTTCACACCGACACGATGAATCGGTCACGGCATGGAAAAAATGACCTCTGAAGGTACCGGAAAAAGAAAACAGGTTGATATGCTAGAAGATTACCTCGTCGCTGACGAAAGTTGGCCTCTCATTCCAGATGGCATATACCAAGCGCAGTGCATTCATTATGAGAAAGGTAATTCTCACCACAAGTCAACCAAGCTATTTCTGCACTTCAAGATTATTGAAGGCCGATACTTTGAGGAGAAGCT
>CAZCYX010000188.1:0-3551 GCA_964503065.1 uncultured Candidatus Bathyarchaeia archaeon | reverse complement strand
TAACTCCTCCATATCCTCGAAAATCACTTTAAGATCATCTTTGACCTCAGCATCCAAATATGATTGGAAAGATCCGAACTCGCTTCTAATTTTTTGGAACTGCTTTGCATTGTATATGGTGGCCAAGATTTTCCTTCGGTTTCTCACTATACTTGAATCAGTCATAAGGCGCTTTATGTTGTCCTCATTGAACTCTGCAACTCTGTTAATAGAGAAGTTTTCAAAAGCCTTCTTGAAGTTTGGCCACTTCTTTTCGATCATCTTCCAACTTAAGCCTGCTTGAAAGATGACGTGAGTCATGTTCTCGAAGTAGGCATCATCACTTGGGGGGCGTGTTTTACGGTAGATCCATCCTGGAGGTTGCCAAGTTTCTTCCATTATATAACCCTTCATTGGCTGTGATATTATCGGTTATTTTATATGGTTAAGGGTCACTTTTTAAGCATAATGCTATAACGAGTAGTGATTTTGGATGCCCTATGACATTAAGGTTACAGTAAAGAGCGTCAAGGGAAAATGTAATTTCGGCCATAAAGTTGGTGACACCATATATTTTGACGGAAAAACGATTAAGGGAAACATCTGTTACAGTGCTCTCATGGTTCTGCTTCCAAAAATCTATTCAATGCGATACGGTGCAGAGTTTCCATGGGCAAAAGACAAAGACACGATAAACAATGCATGCCCAGATCCCGAAAACCCAGTGGTCTTCGAAATCAGAAGAATCAAAAAGTAGAAAGCACCTAGATTTCATCAAATAGATCATTTGCAGTACAGAACAGTAGACTCTTATATTTTATACGCCAATTATAACAGTGCACTTCAGAACTGGCGAAACCTATGCAAAGAAGAATATCATTTCCATTTTCGGCCATTGTTTCATTAGACAAGCTAAAACTAGCCATCTTGATCAACGCTATTAACCCCAAGATCGGAGGAGTGTTAATTCAAGGACCTAAAGGCTCTGGAAAAACAACAGTTGTACGAGGACTAGCAGACATTTTGCCAAAATTGGAAGTTGTAAAAGGATGCCCATTCAACTGCAATCCCCATGACCCCTCAAACATGTGCGAAAAATGTAGCAAACGTTACAGAAAGGGAGAGCAACTACCCCTAGAAGAAAGAGAAATGGTCGTCGTAGATCTTCCTCTCGGAGCAACCGAAGACAGAGTGATAGGAAGCCTAGACGTTGAGAAAGCAATAAAACTTGGAGTAGAAGCCTTAGAAACTGGAATCCTTGCAGAAGCAAATCAAAACATTCTATATGTTGATGAAATAAATTTGCTCCCCGACCACATAGCAGACGACTTGCTGGATGCAGCTGCAACAGGTTGGAATGTAGTGGAACGTGAAGGAATATCGGTTAGTCATCCCTCCCGCTTCATATTCATAGGAACCATGAACCCAGAAGAAGGACAACTGCGACCACAACTACTAGACCGCTTTTCCCTCTCCGTAGGCGTTGAAAGAATTTTGACAGTTAAAGACAGAATGGAGGTTGTTAAGAGAAACCTCGATTTTGAAGCAACCCCAGAAAGTTTTATTGAAAAATATAAAACAAACCAAGAAGAATTGAGAAACAGAATAATCCGCGCAAGAAAGATTCTCCCAAAAGTTGAGATGCCAGAAAAACTTCTAGAAGCCATATGTCAAGCCTGCTTAGACCTAAAAGTCGATGGAATGAGACCTGACATCGTGATAAGCAAAGCTGCATGTACGCTTGCTGCATTTGAAGACAGAACTAAAGTTACCCCAAACGACATTTTAATCGCTTCTGAACTTGCCCTCAGTCACAGGACAAGAGAAGGGGGTTTTTTGGAACCAGCAACTCCAGAAGAAATATCAAAGACTTTCATGGCAAAGGTTAAAGAAGTAAAATATGTAGAGGAAATCAAACCATCTGAAACTGAAGAAGAAAAAAAACGAAAGAAACCGAAAGGGCGAACCATGATTTGGGCAAGAAAAGAAGTAAGTGAAAAAGAAGAAGCAGCTGTGAAAAACCGCCTAAGTAAGCTCCGCGCAAAAATGTTTGCCTTCCTAAGTAGAATCAGTCCAGTTTTTGGATTTGGAAAAAAGTTAAAAAAGAGCCCTAAAGAAGCACCTATCACAGAAGGGGTCGTAATGGGGTCAGATAGATTAAGAGGAGTAGTCTCTGAAGAAACAGAACCTAAAAAAGGCGAGATGAAAGGAATTCCTACAGTTAGTTCGGCGTTAAAACCACCACAAACCACTGAAGGCTTCACTTTACTTACCAAGATTAAAGGAAGCGTTTTGGCACCCTTCAATCTCTTCTTCAAAATAAAGCCTCCTATTAGAGGATTCAGTAGTTTTGCAGGTAAAAGGGCGGAGACAATAACTTCACTTCATCGCGGTCGACCTTGGGGATGGAAATTTCCACAAGGTAAACCAAGAGACATCCACTTACCAGCAACGATCAGAGCTGCCGCAAGAAAACAGAAGGACAGAGAGCCTTCTTTTGAAACAGCCCTTAAAATATGTTTAGAGGATGTTCGTGAAAAATTAAGGCTGTATAAGGCTCCCATGACATTGGTCTTCGTCATTGACCTAAGCGGATCTATGATATTTAGTATTGAAGAAGCAAAAGAGGCTATATTAAAACTGCACACGGATGCCTACCGATTTAGAGACAAAGTGGGAATAGTGGCTCTTAAAGAAACGGGAGCAGTTGTTGTTCAGCATCCTATAACTAATCTGGGAGTTGTAGCGAACAAGCTACTGGGGTTACGTGTTAGTGGCTTCACACCTTTGGCGGCTGGAATGTTGAAGGCACGGGAGGTTTTGAAAGAGGCTAGGCGCCGGGACAGATCAGCAATACCTGTAATGGTTATCATAACGGATGGGAGCGCTAACGTTCCACTTCAGAGAAGCTTAGAGACTGGCGAAATCCGTGAGTTTGACACTGTGGGTATCGCAGTGAGAAAATATGAAGACTTAGCTGTTATGGATGTGATATCAGTTTCTAAGATGATTAAAAGGGAAGGGATTCATACCGTTGTCGTAAACACAAACCCCCACTATTTTGGACGAGAAACCTATGGATTTGCGGTGACTAAGATTATATCCTCGATAACAAATGGTAGTCATCATCAAGTTGGCAGACTTACACATGGAAAAGAACTTGTCGAAAGAATCTTTGAAGAAATAACTGAAGACCAAAGAAAAATTGCACACGAAGTTTCTTTATCGCTAAAGTAACCATAAGCACAATCCACTCAGAAGAATAGACAATGAAGGTTACGTATCTAAAGCGCTCAGTTATCGAAAATTTACTCAATTACGCGTACAGCCTACATCCTAAAGAGAGTATTCTTCTCCTCAGAGGAAAAGTTAACAGAGATGAAGTCTTCATTAACGACACTGTTATTCCGCCTTTTTCAACTCATGGAAAAGGTTTCTCAACGTTTCCTTTGCACATGCTTCCCATAGACTTTTCCATAATTGGTGTTGCCCACTCTCACCCTTCAGGCGTTCTTGCTCCATCTATGAATGATCTTAACCAGTTTTATGGAAGGATAATGGTTATTGTGGCT
>CAZCYX010000187.1:0-3561 GCA_964503065.1 uncultured Candidatus Bathyarchaeia archaeon | reverse complement strand
CACATAAAGAAGGCCCCAGGAGAGGGAGAGACAATAAACTGCGACCTAAACATAGCTGATGACCCGCTGCTGACATTTCTCTTGGACGACACTCTAACAGATATATCCCCTATCACAAAGGAGGACGGTTCATTCACCTACAAATCAATTGCCCCAGAAATAACACCGCCATATGTTGCAATACAGCCGGACTATGTGGAATTTCCTGAATATACAGAAGCGGTCTGCAAATATTTTGACATTCAAGTAAAAATTATGAACCTAAGCTTAGGTTTGGCTGTGACAAATGCCTCAATCAGCCTATGCTACAATGCAACACTTATCGACACTGAAACATCGAACATAACCTTAAACTTGGCAGATTGGGATGGAGGTGGAGAGAACGTAACTGTAACGCATGAAGCCCCAGACAGGGTAGACATCTTCGTCAACACTACACAAAGCTTAAGTGGAGACGTGTTAGTCGCTACTATTACATTCCATGTCAAGTATCAAGGAAAGTATCCAGAAGTAGACGAAAGTCCCCTAGACATCTGCGACTATAAGCTCATGGATCACAGCGGGGAAATACCTACCTTAGAGCCAGTACACGGACGCGTCGTAATAAAAGGATACGGGGGGCTAGCTGGCGATCTGAATGGAAATGGAACAGTAGATATCTTCGACCTTCTCGAGGCAGTAAAGGCCTTTGGTTCTTATGGACCTGACTTTCCGTATCCAGGTGCTCCGGCACATTCTAGATGGAAACCAGAAGCAGACATAAACAAAGACAACAAAGTTAACATAAGAGACCTAGTCTTAGTTGTCAGAGATTTTGGAAAATCCGTATAATAACAGCAACCAAAATTCATCCCAATCATATTTTCCTGAATGACTTGATTGTAGGAAAAATCATATGGTCATTTTTGGCAAATATTCTTTCAGATCTTTGAATCTATGAAAAAGGGCATACACTTTATTTTTTGTTATCTTTCTCGTCGTGTGCTTGCTGATGCGTGACCTTTCTATGTTTAAAACCTCTAATGTTTGATGTCAAAAAATGCCCTATTTTCTCCAAGCCTTTGGCGACCATACGTCTCGTACATTGGCTTTCCATTTGAGACCGCTAATGTTAAACCTGTTAGGTTACAGTTTGGTACATGTTGCAGGTTTTACCTTACTGCTTAGCATGTTTCTCCGAAATGTGTTGCTACGAGGGCGATATCTCGTATGTTAATTTTTCCGTCTGGGTTGGGATATCTTTCTGGGTACTCGCCTCCCGCTAGGTCGGCTCTCACGTCGTAGCAAGGTTCGCCTTCTTCACATCCAAACTTGCTCGCTACTAATGCAATGTCCCTGATATTAACTTTACAATCTGGAACCCATGGTATTTCACCAGTTATGTCGCCGATAAGAGTTATGTTGAGCACCTCTACTATGTGAGACGTAGTGTCAGATCGAGGTGGAGTTTCGGAGTCGATAACAGTCAACGTGACTGTGAAGTTTCCTGGTTCTGTGAAAATGTGATCTAGTGTTGGAGTGTGCACTGTGACTTCGGATGTGCCATCTGAAAAGTTCCAGACGTAGCTATCGATTGGGCTGAACCTTTGTGTTTTTGCACTCCAGCCTAATGTTGAATCGGATGCGTCGAATGTGACTGTTCCGTTCACGATTGCGGGCATTGGGGACCATGTGAAATAGGCTGTTGGGCCGAATTCGGGAAGCATTGTGATGGGTTTTGATGTTGTGCTCCATAATCCTTCTTTGTCTGTGACGTTTAACGTAACTATGAATGTTTGGGCTTGCTCAAAATTATGTTCTATTATCGGGTCTGATTCCATTATTTTTGGTGTCCCATCGCCGAAGTCCCATTCATAGCTTATTATGGTATCATTGTAGCCTTCGGCTGATGAGGATGATGCGTCAAACTCCACCGTCTGGTTTATGTATGGTTCGGACGGGTTATAAGTGAATGCAGCTTGGGGTGGCGAGGGAGCATCTAGGACGCTGAATGTTGTGTCGCCGTTCGCTGTAGCACCAGTCCACGGACTCTCTCGTCCAGTGACGTATACTGTGTACGTGCCCGGTAAGGCACGGAAGCGGTCAGGTGAAACTCTAAGGATTGTGCTGTATTTTCCTGGCAGAGTTGTATCAGGGTTTGTCGGTGGTGAATACGGCAATCCCACTTCGGAATTCCTTGTAATGTGAAACTGAATCGATTCTTCTGCAGCATATGGTATGCCTCGATTTTTTGGATAATCAGAATAAACATTGAAGTATACTGTTGCTTTTCCAGAGTAAGCCCATTCAGGAATATAAAGGGAGTCAGTCCAAATTCTAGTGCCACCACTTCCAATTGAAATTGGATTCGAATTCGCGTGGAGAGGGATCATATTTCCATCATACACAGTAACTGTAATGACAGCTTGCCGCGCAATTCCCTGAGGGTTATACACTGTCACTTTAAGTTTTACTGATGTCAAAATCTGAGCACTATCTATTGGATTACCTGTCGCCCAATCAACTACAAGTGCCTCGGTGATGATGAGGGGGAATGCCTCTCCAGGAGTGCCGATGGTTATGGTTCTATAGGAATATGCGCGTTCTTGAGGATCTTGAACCTCAAGAGCCACTAGGGAGGGCGAAACTGATGATCCATCTTTTGTGAAGTTTCCTAGAATATTTACTTGTTCCCTTATATAGTAAGCTAGTTTGTTAGTCGCTGCTGTTATATACAAGGGATCTGGATTGCCTGCTACATTGCATGAAAGTCGTACAGCACAGGCACCTACTGCACCTATAAGTAAAATGGCAAAACATATTAATGTCTTGAAAGATCGGCTTTGGAAATGCATCTTCAACCCTATCTAGTTATTGATGTGATAGTGGGCTAATAAGGTTTCTGAAACTATTTTCTATTAGAAACTACAGTAATGTTGTAGGGCGTGCGCCATCTAACAGTTGATGTCCAAATCTATTCTCGATTACATAGATCAGAGACCAGCAGACATTCTGAGTTTTGCCGAGTCGTAAAGTATGCATGTTCTAGATTATTTTTGAGAGTCATCCAATAATGATAAATGGAGCTGATATCTGAGGACAGTAAGGTATTCCGCCTTTACTGGGTAAGTCTGTGAAAGCGTTGGCGTAGGCGGTTGCGTTTCCCACGAAAGCCCACATTGGAATCTTCAAGTCGAGGGTCACGGTCATATTTGTACGAGAAGGAACAACCAGACCGGTCAACGTAAGCTGGCCTATAGGCACATTAAGTTCGTCGTACACAACTATGGTAAGGGTAACGTTTTTGTCAACTGAGGCGTTGTTGCTAATTAGTATCTTGAAGTATATGTTCTCCTCTTTTGCAAAGGTTGTCTTAACGTTGCCAGCGTAATCACAAGTTTCCAACTTAACAAGCTCAACCACCCAAGCTTCGGGTGGCGGAGGTGGAGTAGGTTCCTCCCAAATAATCAAGAAGTTTACGGATATTTGAGGACAGTAAGGTATTTGGTCGCCACCTGGCCCGTTTTTAAAAGCGTTGGCATGGGCAGTCGCATTTCCTAGGAAAGCCCATTCTGGAATCTT
>CAZCYX010000186.1:0-3561 GCA_964503065.1 uncultured Candidatus Bathyarchaeia archaeon | reverse complement strand
ACCATTCATGACCACTCATGTGCTCGTGGTCCTTTGCTAATTAAGCTCAAGTCTCGACATATTTGTAGAGTTTCATAGTCCCTCTCTCTGCAATCTTCACGAATCCTGATGAGTAGGCGTCACTGTCCAAATACCAAAGCAGGTATATGTCTCCTGCATTCTCACTTTGTGCCATCTCCATAGCTTGCTGGATGGTTCGATCTCCACCATATAACTCGCCAAAGGTGACAACTTTTTTTCCAGTGAAGTAAGATGCCCAGCCAAGATAATGGCCGTGAATGATAAGGACAGTGCCTTCGACTTCGTCAAACTTCTTCGTCAGCCAGATAGTCGCTTCGATGTCATGAAGAGGAATTGAAGATAAGGCCATCGTTTCAGGTAGAACATTTGATTTACAAAAGTAAGATGGCTGATGCACAAACCCCAAGAACCCCCATGTAGGTATGTTAACGACCAAAAGAATCAGTATAAAACTCACGAATTTGAAACTCCTTCTCTTTAAGAAGCGAAGCTTATCAAACCCATTAGCCATATAGAAAGACAACGGATAAACGACAAAAAACATCCAGCGATAAGGCGGCACACCAGGTTCATAAAACGGAAAGATAATCGTAGAGAAGGAACCAATCAAACCAAGGCAGAGCCAAAGCAACACTATTCTATCCTTGAATAAACCCAACACCATTGAAATAAGGATTAAGCTGTATAACTGGAGAAATAAGGATACATTGTTGTTTGCTTCCCAAAGCCACCTTTCAGCTAGGGAGGTGGAAATTGGCAATAGAGTTCCCAGAGCCTTCTCTGAAATATAATCTAAGTGCCAACTATACCAAACACTAACAAAAAGAAGTAGGATACCTGACATCACTGCTAAAATCGGCAGAGTCTTCTTTGGTTCTTTCCTGGCCACAAATAGAACCCAACAAGCAAGCACTGTCATTAGCACTGCGAAGACAAGCTCATGTGAGAATGCGGAAAGAAAACTGAAGATACAAAAAGCTACAAATCCAGAGGGTTTTTCTAGGCTTTTAACATAACTGAGCGCCAACAACAAGAAGGCTGTTCCCATTAGCTGCTTATGCATATCCCAAGATAACCGAAGTGAAACAAAGGAGAGAGCGACAAGAAGTACTGCAAGCAGACTCTTCTCTAAGCGCCAGCCCAAATAGAAACGAGAGAAGCGATAAGTAGAGAAACCAAGAAAACCGTATAGAAGCGTTGGTAGATACTTCATAACCACAATCATATCCAGCCCTAAAGCGTAAAGCACACCTAGAAGAGGTCGTATAAGTGGGAAAATTGTGGGATTTGAAGCGAAGTGTCTTCCCAATGAAATGTACAAGGGGGTGTCGAAACCTATTGGATACGGAAACTGGGCCTCAGGTATCCATCTTATTAGGGCAGGTATTATGAAGGAGAGTAATATGGTAGCCCTTTTGAAACCAAGTGATCCAAAAGCTATACTTGTAGGTATTCTGATCCGTGGTACTAAACCCACTTTGCTCTAGCCCATACCTGTTAGTGATTTATAAAGCTCCTTGTGGTGCTGAGCCGTGTTGTTCCAAGTGTAATTTGAAGCATAGTTGTAACCGTTTTCACTAAGTTTTTTCCATGTCTCTTCTTCTTCAAGCAGTCTCTTCATTCCATTGTACAGTTCTGTAACTTTTGGTTTAACCCTGATTCCACTGGCACTTTCTGTCACTAAATCTGCTGCCCCATTTCCATTTGCTTCTACTACTATTTGAGGGGTACCTGAGACCATTGCTTCTAAAGTTGTTATGCTTTGACCTTCCCTTATTGATGGCAAGACGTATATCCTTGAACTTTTCAATGATCTTACAAGCTCTTCGTCATCAACATCTTTTTTGAAAACGACATCTTTGACATTGTTTTTCTCAGCATGACTCAAGTAGTTTGGATACATAGGTCCGTCACCGACTATTTCAAGCGTAGCCTCACAAAAATCTCTTTTTAACATGTTGAATGCTTCAATCAGCCATTCTACCTTTTTATGAGGGTTTAATCTGCCTACGTATATTATCTTCCACCTATCACGTTTAGCGCTTATTTTGTTGATGAAGTCTGAATCCACACCGTTCGGTATAACCGTGATCTTAGATTTTTTCATTTCAAATAATTTTATCAGCCTTTTAGCGGTAAAGTTGCTTACAGCAATCCCTATGTCGGGCAACCATGTCAACGCTTTCTCTAAAACTATTCCAAATGGTACATACATTTTTCTAGGCACATATAGGTGCCATTCCTCATGCCAAGCTTCATGGAAAGTGACCGTTAAACGAATTTTTCTTAGTTTGGACTTGAGCCACGAAGTCATCGCTGGAAAGATTGGACAGTGGTTTGCTTCAACTAAGTCATAATCTCCTTCTTTGAATAAGGTCCTAGCCACCCATAAACTAAAGTCTAAAACTTCCGGAATGTTTCTGAACCCGCTTTTTGTTATGAAATTTCTGTAAACTTTTGGTGATCTTATTACATTGATTCCTTCTATTTCTTCTTCTAGAATCCATTCTTTCTTTAATCTTGCAGTGTAAAGGTCTACTTCGAATCCAGACTTTGCGAGCCTTTTGAACACTTCTAAGTATCGTTTGGCAGAACCTCCTCGGAAGGGAAGAAATGTCTCAGTTACGACGGCTATCTTCGTAGGTTAATCCTCATTGCGTCAACTTCGGAGGTACTCGAGAATGATAACTCTCTTGTTTTCGTAAGCAACTGTCAACGCTGTGCTGTTCAGTAGATGAGAGTATTCTAAGGGCACTCTTCTGTTATTCTCAAGCGAATCTACATTCTTCAGACTAAACTTAGGAAGCACTACATACCTAACTGAGTAACTGTCAGCTATTTCCTTCCAAGTGTAAGTTCCCACATCACTAATGGAGCCTTCTAAATCTTCCAATGAAAATTGCAGTTCAAAACTTGTTTGATTTTTGAAAACAAACGAGAAATGGTACAGTGACAGACCTGATATTATGTATGGACTGTTACAGGCGACTCTTAGTTCACCTGCTTCTGTTTGGATGCAGAGTGTGGAGGGATTTTCACTGTAATAATCGTAGACTTTAATCTCAGATGTAAACTTGAAGTTCAAAGTAATGTTTTCAATTTTTATAGTATCTTGCAGTTTTGTTACGTTGAAACCTATAGTGATATTCTGTTCTTGATCCATTGAGATTTTCTCGTTGATTTTAATCAAACTTGTTTCATGGGTTATCATGAAGGCTGGCGCTGGGTTAGATCTTGAAACCCAGTTAACTTCACTTAGGTTGGCTAAGGTAACGGTTTTCGTTTGATTACTTTCCGTTAACGAAAGATAGCTATGCTCAGCGGAGAGAAAGAGTGTGTTGATATAGTCACCTAAATAATTGAAAGCAATTATTGGCGACATACAACCGTATGGTGACTGTTCAAGAACCCACACATTCATACCTTGAATGCCAAATTGGGAAGTAAGCAGTGACCTTGCAGCATATTCCCGCTCAACCTCTCCCTTCATAAAGAGAAACCATGGCGGAGTGTGCAACAGCACTCTTCTTTTACAGTAAC
>CAZCYX010000185.1:0-3610 GCA_964503065.1 uncultured Candidatus Bathyarchaeia archaeon | reverse complement strand
ATTAAGTCTCTCAAACACTATGTTTGACGTATTGAAGACGTTATCAAGAGTTGATAAGAATGAGTTTAGGAAAAATCCGAATAGCAGTTCCAACCAAAGAGCGTAAAGGCTTAGAGGATATTGTGTCAGATGTTTTTGGTAGAGCCAAAACCTTCACTATAGTAGATATACACGAAAAGATAATCCAGAATGTAGAAGTTTTAGACAATCCAGCAGCATCACAGAAGCAAGGCGTGGGTCCTATTGTCACAAAAATGCTGGGAGAAGCCGAAGTAAACATAGTGGTAGCAGGTGAAGTTGGGCCAGGAGCTTCTACACTGCTAGAAACATATAAAATCAGAAAAGTTTCAGTAAAACCAGGTATTCAGGTCGCTGAGGCCATCAAAAAGGCTTTGCAGGAAATATGACACATAGTATCTGAGATTAGCAAATCATACGCTCATAATTGTGGTAGCAGCCGTTGAAGGAAATCCTTGTCGCAAGCGGAAAAGGAGGAGTTGGAAAAACCACTGTTACGGCTTGTTTAGCCGTGTTCTTAGCAAAGAAAGGCTACAGATTGGTTACTGTTGATGCTGATGTGGACGCTCCAAACCTTTCTATAGCGTTGGGCGGTGGAAACAGAAAATCTAGTCGAGAAATAAAAATTTCTCGAAAAGCGGCAATCAACACTGAAAAATGCATGAAGTGTAGTCAATGTGTTGAAGCATGCCAATTTGGAGCCATAATGCAAACCAATGACAATTATCCTCTTATTCTTCCAATATTATGTGAGGGATGCGGTGCCTGTTCAGTCGTTTGTCCCGAAGATGCTATAAACCTTGAAGAAAAACTGACAGGTGAACTGCAGATCGAAGAAAGTAAGTATGGTTTCCCTGTCGTTACAGGACGACTGGTGCTTGGAGAACACAACTCGGGAAACTTGGTTACGGCGGCTAAGAAACTTGGACACATAGAAGCTGAAAAGATAGACGCCGACATTGTACTGGTTGATGGTGCCCCTGGCATCGGATGCCCTGTCATCGCTTCGATAACAGGTGCCAACTACGTGATAGCGGTGACAGAACCGACCCCTGCAGCCACGAGAGATCTACAACGTCTTATAACAGTAGCAGGTCACTTTAAAGTCCCATCAGGAGTTGTCGTCAACAAGGCGGATATATCGGTAGAGCACAAAGAAAAACTGGAAAACTGGGTTAAGAACGACTTAGGGCTTCCAATTCTAGGAGAAATTCCACTGGACTATGAAGTCTTAAGGGCTTTAACAAACATGGCGCCTATAATAGAATTTAACCCAAACTCCAAGGCGTCTAAAGCGATTTTGAATTTCTCGGAAACCTTGTTGAAAACGCAACTGAGTAAAATGTTGATCAAATTATCAAGGTGAAGAGATTGTCTAGTGATCTTGTAAGGCTATTTAAGAGGAAATCTGTAAACGTTCCAATGGTAGCAGTGACTGGGGGCAAGGGTGGAACAGGAAAAACTTCAGTAGCAATCAACCTAGCTACAATTTTTGGCATGAAGGGAAATTCAGTGATGCTTGTCGACACTGATGTGGATTGCCCCAATGATGCATTGTTACTAGACACAGAATTGGGAAAATGTGAAGAAATTCGTTTTTTCAAGCCTTTAATTGACGCTGAAAAATGCACCAAGTGTGGTAAATGCGCAGAAGTTTGCGAAGACCATGCGTTAGTCTATGTAACAGGAAGAGCTCCCCTGTTCTTCGAAGCACTGTGTTCAGGCTGTCGAGCATGTTTGCTCGTATGTCCTTCCGATGCCATTAGTGAAGGTTACAAAATGCTTGGTAACGTTTGTGAAACTGATATTAGTGGTGTTAGACTCGTGACAGGTGAACTAAAGCCAGCTGAAGCGAGGACACCACTGGTTGTAAGAGCGACCAAAGAAAAGGCGTATGATCTTGCAAAGCAAAACAGTCCTGACCTGATTATTGTTGACACGGCTCCAGGCGTTCATAACGCTGTGGTGCGGGCGTTGCAGGGAGCTGACTTAGCCCTTGCTGTAACTGAGCCCACACCTTTAGGCGCCCATGACCTTCAACGTATACTGGAACTTACACACGAACTTGGCATAAAGACAAGTGTGGTTTTAAATCGTGCAGACATTCAAGGCGGATTGAGAGATATAATCTACAAGCTGTGCGTTCAGCGTAATGTTGAGGTGATTTCTGAGATTCCCTTAGACAATAAGCTATTGGAGTCTTATGTGAGTGGAATACCTGTTGTCAAGAAGTTCCCAAGGGCTTCAAGTTCAGTCGCATTGTTCAAACTTGCTAACTCCCTTGAGGAAATAGTAGAAAATGCCAAAGATGATTTATATAAAGATGTGTCTACTTAACAAAACTTGGCTGGAGGTAAAATGAATGGAAGAAAAGACCGTAAGGGTTGTTGTTCCCGTGGTGGATGAGAAAGGCATGAACGCACTATTATCAGAGCATTTCGGAAGAGCACCATTCTTTGCTGTGGCTGATATTAATGAGACAGGTGAAATTGTGGGTTTGAAAACAATCCCAAACGTTAGTGAACATTTCGGCGGCTCAGGACAACGTGCTGACTTTATTCTACAACTCAAACCAAATGCGATCATCACCTATGGAATGGGCCCAAGAGGTTTGAACATTTATCAAGGCGTCAGTGTAGCGGTGTTAAGGGCCAACGCAAACACGGTTAGAGAAGTAATCGCGGCATACAACAAAGATGAACTGGAAGAACTAACAGAAGGATGCCATCAAGCACGCCACAAATAAACATAAAATATCAAACCTATCGAAGTGACTAAAAACGTCTAAGAAAACAAAAAACCAAAAACTCAATGAGCGTGCAGACGCTAGAAAGCAAATTCTTGAAGAGCAGAAACTCCTCAAAATCAGAATGGACAAGATAAAGCATAAGATAGCAGTAATCAGCGGTAAAGGCGGAGTTGGCAAAACAGTCACCACTGTAAATTTAGCCATCGCCTTTTCAATGCACGGTTTCGCCTACAGCGTAGGCATCCTCGACGCCGACATACACGGTCCCTGTGTTCCCAAAATGCTTGGAATGCATGGCCAAAGGCTTCAAGCCGGACCAGCAGGAGCATTTCCAGCCGTAGGACCGCTTGGAGTGAAAGTTGTTTCAATGGACTTCCTGCTTCAAAGCGAAGAAACTCCAGTTATTTGGCGGGGACCCCTGAAAATGACAGCAATCCGACAGTTCTTGTCTGAGATAGTTTGGGGTGAACTTGATTTTCTTTTTGTAGACTTGCCACCTGGAACTGGTGACGAACCATTGAGTGTTATGCAACTAATACCAGACATGGACGGCGTTGTTATAGTTACCATACCCTCAGAGGTCTCGCAGATCGTGGTTAAAAAAGCTGTAACTTTTTCAAGACAACTGAATATGCCAATCATAGGAATCGTTGAAAATATGGGTGGCTTTGTCTGTCCCAAATGCGGTACTAAAATTGATGTTTTTAGATCTGGAGGAGGACAAAAGATAGCTGATGAGTTGAAAGTTCCATTCTTAGGAAGCATACCTCTTGATGTGAGAATCTGCGAAGACTCTGACAAGGGCGTGCCATTCATAGTGGAGCACTTCAATTCACCAGCGGC
>CAZCYX010000184.1:0-3655 GCA_964503065.1 uncultured Candidatus Bathyarchaeia archaeon | reverse complement strand
AACTCAGGAAATGCGCGAATATAGTCCACAACTACTCTTCACCTATCTCGAACCTCAGACAAATCCTCTGGATATACCTATAAAAGTAGCGTTAGGGTTAACGGTGACTGTAGCAATCGCTTTTCTAGCTTATAAATTCTCAAAGAGACGCACACGAAAGAAGTGGCATACACGTCGAAAAGGTCTGAAAAAATAGAATGTTAGATGCTCATTTTTCGCTTTCGTTAAACGACTTAATTAGTCTCTAACTCCTTGTCATGTCATCTCGCTCATCAAGATGCGAACTATACTTCTTCCAGCGTTCCCGTCTCCATAAGGAGAAAACTCTGGAAAATCCAGTTTTTCATCCAAAGTTTGTTCTATCGTATCTAAGATACTTTTCTTATCTACACCGACTACTTTGGCGAATCCAGCTTTAACTGCTTCAGGTCTTTCCGTGGAAAGTCGGATTACTACTACTGGTTTTCGCAGAGGCGGGGCTGTAGCTTCTTCTTGTAGCCCTCCTGAATCAGTTACGATCACTTTGCACTCTTTCATCAACAGCAAAAAGTCGAAGTATCCTAAAGGTGGTAATATCTGTACATTTTCTGAAGACACAATGCTTTTCCACATTTTATGCTGACGTAAGCGGTTTCGAGTTCTGGGATGGATAGGATAAACGATTGGAATAGGCGCCTCAACAAAAGATTCTACAAAGTTTCGGAGAACAACTTGGTTATCAACGTTCTCAGCTCTATGGGCTGTTACAAGCGCGAACTCCTTGAATCGTATCTTTCCCAGGATATTGGACTTTTTCTCCGCGATAGAAAGGTGCTGCATCACAGCATCAACGACCGTGTTTCCTGTGACGTAAATCTTGCCCCAAACACTTTCGCTTTCAAGGTTTTTTCTCGCCGTATCGGTAGGTGCAAGTAGACAAGTGGTCTACTAAGCGTCGGTTATGCTCCTCAGGCATACGCAGGTCAAAACTTCTTAAACCAGCCTCTACATGGCCAACGGGAACATCAAGCTTTACGGTGGCAAGAGCTGAGGCTAACACTCCATTTGTGTCACCTTCCACTAGAACCAGTCTTGGCTTACCCCTTCTTACGACTCTCCCTACGATCTTCATTATCCTGCCAATCTGAACACATGGTGAATAGACCTTAATCTTGAAACCATAATCAGGTTTCGGCAATCCGAGTTCTTCAATAAATTGTCGAGACATGTTATAATCGTAATGTTGCCCACAGTGAACAAAAATTAACGGAATTGAATTACTCTGGAATGCCCTAAGTATGGGTGCCACCTTGATTATTTCAGGTCTTGTCCCAACGACAAGCAAAATCTCATTCATTTAACATGCACCGAATTCTGTATCTTCTCAGTATGCTCAGTAACATCTAATTAATTTGTTGTAGCCAAGGTTCCAAACATTAATTGTATTATTGCCATCATCTTGTTTGCAGTAGAACTAGAGATAACTAAAAAATACTTCGAAACCGCGTAATCTCGGCTTCTGAGCGCTCAGAACTGTTCAATATCGTAATCAACGGTTCCCGTTTTCGTTGTTTTGACCCATTTTCTAGGTCTTCTGAAAACTATCTGAAGCAACGCATAAAAAGCAATGAGGTTTCCTACGAACCAATACGCGAAAACAAAGGGTAACCATAGTAGGTTTGCCATTTTGCACGGTTTGGTTACATAAAATAAAGCTATTCCAATCATCAACAGGGCGGTCATCGTGAGAATCAAGAGAACTTGCCCAACGATAGACAAAATGTAATCGAGTTGAATAGATAAAAAGGATGTAATCAAGGCCATTAAGTAGCCTAAAAGTCCTATAATTTGGATGAAAGGAAGAAGTAATGTAACTTCCGTGTCCAGACTCTTCTTATTAACGTTAGTAATCAATTTTCCATACTTCAGAGCAGTTTCCATGTGCCCTCTAAGGTATCTTGTCCTTTGCTTTATAAGACTGCCAATTTTTGCAGGTGATTCTTGCCATGACTGTATTTCGGGCACATACCTTATCAAATAACCTTCCTTTGTTAATCTGACCGATATTTCCAAGTCTTCGCACAGAGAATCCTCATCCCATCCACCTAGCTTCTCAACAATATCCTTTCTTAGAAAACAACAACTACCGATTAGGTAAACAAACAAATTGAGGGCATTTCTTCCTAAAGTATAAGTTCTGAACGCAACAGCTTCTTCATATGAAATGAGACTGGTCAACATGTTCTCATTTGCATTTATGGAAGATGTGGCTCCTTGTACTGCGGCAGTCGAAGGATCTTTAAAACATCCCGCTGCCCTTAACAAAACGTCTGAACTTGGAACACAGTCTGCGTCGAATAAGGCAAGAATTTCTCCTTTAGCCCTTTTTAAGGCATAATTTAAGGCTGAGGGCTTTCCATTCGATGTTGCTCGATGAAATAGTTTTATATGGTTGGAATGTTGGTTTGCATATTTTTGGCATATTTCAATGGTTTTATCTTTAGATCCATCTTCAACGATAATTATTTCACTCTTTTCTTTAGGATAGTCTAATCTCAACAATATGTCTAATAATCTGCCAATAACTCTTTCTTCGTCTTTCACAGGAACTATGATGGAGACAAAGGGTAAATTCACTTTACTCGATGGCTTAGCTTTTTTGTTCTCTTTCTTTTGCAATTTTCGCAATAAATGTTTGAGACCTATGGCTAGAATTGGCATATTATACAAAGTCCAAGCGTACAAAACACAGAACATGAAAAGTGAGATCAAGCTTAGGAGATTCATCTAGAAAATACAATCCTCCTTAATTAGAGCTAAGTAGTTCCTAGAAGTCAAGGAAACGCCGCCTTAAAGGTCTATATGTAAACACGTTTTTAAATAAGATTTTCCACTCTAATCGAATCACAACACAACTTCAAGATCGTATTTATTCGTCTTATCCCAGACTTTTTGACCTAGCAGTTCCCGAAGATATGCGGGCGGCGGTTTAAAAACTATCGATTTTTGGCAGATGACATGACATGTATCATACAATGCACGCAAAACTAAGCCTTTCGAGTACATACATTTGCGCGCGCATGTCCAAAACATTCCTAGGTTTCTGAAGTTGTCATCGCCGTCCATTTAGAAAAACTCTTATTAAAAAGGGCAAATACAAGTTTGAACTGATCTAATGTGAAGCATAGAATTCTAGCACTCATAATTCTTCTCATCCTTTTCTTTTCCTCATCTTTTATTGCAAATGCTTCTGAACCTGAAACCATTATGCCCTTAGCAGACACGTACGTCGACGCTTGGGAATCTACTCTGTCCCATGGAGATAGAGACTATTTAGAAGTTTCAGATTATGCAAGCGGATTTTCTATTGTTTTATTAATGTTTGACATTTCATGGGTTCTTAACGTGCCTTCTGAGGTGAAGTTGCGGCTCTACTGCTTCTCTGTTGCTTACCCGCATATCGTTGGTATCCATTGGTGTGTAAATAACACTTGGAATGAAGAAAATCTAACCTCTGTTTAATTCGGTGGATTCTTCAGAACCAACCCGGAAAGCGCTGTCTATGTTGACTCATTCAATGTTTGGTAGAGTGGAAAGTAACTAATTTCGTTACTAAGGCAATGGAAGAAGACTATGAAAAAATAACGTTAACTTTAGAGGTTGAAGACCCCCATGG
>CAZCYX010000183.1:0-3715 GCA_964503065.1 uncultured Candidatus Bathyarchaeia archaeon | reverse complement strand
CACAAACACGAATAAGGGTTATCGTTACCCACATAAACTGAAATCTTAAATTCTATGTCGATTCCCAGTTTGTGCAGCCAATATCCGAGCATAACAGTGCCTATGTTTACATTCAACACCTGCTGAATGCCATATTCAGTATAGTAATAAAGAAATTCATCGACCCATTTCAAGGCATATTCATTTGGTACTCCCACACCTCCGAAATAGCCTGTGATCGTTTCGGGGCCTCCTAAATGAACGTTGATGGGTTGACCATCTGGTCCAGGCATCGTTCCTTTTGTGTCTAATGTTTGCACATAAGAGGCTCCCATGATCTGCATTGCCGCCGCAAACGCAAGGATGTCGTCGTCTTGAACTTGCTCTTTCATGGAGCGGACGCGAATGTAGCGAGCGGGCATAAGGTCTCGTTGTGTAATAGCCTTTTTGGCTTCCTCTACGAGCCATGGGAAAAAGTTACAAGCACTTATCTCGAGGGTTACAGCAAAAGACTCGTCAAACTTCATGGAGTCAGCCTTGTCTCCCAAAATTTTTCTACGATATTCGGGGATGCTGATGAAAGCGCCTCTATCTCGCTGTTCAATCAGCCACTCGAGATCTTTCACGTAAGGAGAATTTTTGCGTCTGAGTCGAGCCATGATGTTTTCGAGCTTGCGGGCTTCTTTAGCTTTGCGATTAATCTCGTCGACATCACCGTATTTTTCAACAATTTTTAGTAGACCATTTATGAGGGGGTTATCTTTGCTTAGAAGAAGATTGTTGATCTCCTTCAGATTTTCTTTTTTGATTTTTAATCTCTCTCTGAGATCGCTCATGGATAATCCTCTGAGTATTCGCAATTGAGCTTTGAAAACATTTAAGCGTTTTCGCATGGGCATGAAGTAAAGGTTATGTCTTACAGTAATCAAGAAATAGTCAGGAGCAACAATGTTGCCAAAAACTCTTCGATTAGGCTTACTCATTCCTTCATCCAACACAACGATGGAATACGAGTTCAATGTTATGCGACCAAAAGAGGCAACTGTTCATGTAGCAAGGATGCGACTAAAAGAGGTAACCATATCAAAACTCATGGATATGGAGAAAGAAATAGAAACAGCAGCATTAAGACTAGCCGACGCGAAGGTTAACGTAATCGGTTTCGGTTGCACATCAGGAAGTCTCTTTCGCGGTCTAGGACACGACCAAGAGATTGTTACAAGAATCGAGAAGACAACAGATACGCCAGCCGTTGCGACTGCTGGAGCGATTGTCAACGCCCTCAAAGCCCTAAACCTATCTAAGATTTCAGTGGCAACTCCCTATACTGAAGAAATCAATTCTCTGGAAAGGAGATTTCTTGAGGAAAATGGTCTTGCCATCCAAAAAATAAAGGGACTTGGAATAAAGGATAACCTGAAAATTGGGGAACAAACTTCAAGAACTATTTATGACCTTGTTAAAGAAGTTGATACGGCTTGGAACGATGGCATCTTTGTGAGTTGTACCAACCTTAAAGCAATAGAAATGATAGGCAGATTGGAAGAAGAACTTAAAAAACCAGTCATTTCAAGTAATACAGCGACTTTATGGGCGATGCTTAGAAAAATCAAATATGTAAAGCCACTTATGGGATGGGGATGCCTTCTGACTATGCTATAAATAGGACCAGGGCGAGGAAACCATTAAAGTTTATAATTGATTTACTATCACGAAAGGAGACTAACTGCATATCCATAACATTTAATTCAAACCTATTGAAAAGAAATTGTGCTAATTAGAAAGGATGGTGGAAAGTGTGCCTCCTAAGTTAGTTAGGTTTCTCGTGCCTTTCTCAGTTCCTGCAAAGGATCGCCAAAAACGTTTTACAGAGAAAATGGAGAAGGCAGCTATTTTACGCTTGGCAGAGTTAGAACGACAGAAAGGTGAGGGGCTCATTCTAAAAAAGAAACCAGAAGAGATAGCCTTTATTGCAGAAGCCTGTTATCCAATGTGGTTAGTTCCATGGAGAAAAAAAACTCTCCTTTTTGACGGACTCGGCGTCATGGCACACACCTTTTCGTATGCTACATTACCTGATGTTAAAACCTTTATCAATAACGTTGAAGGGGGCACTGGAAATCGAGAAGCCTACCTCGCTTTTCTCTCTAGCAATCTTAACTATTTCCAGGGCATCGCAGAAGAGGAAGCGAAGACTATAACAGGTCTCGTTACAAGCCCAGATTTTATCCAAGATTTCACTTCTTATCTTTCTCTAGCCAAAAAAATCAAAGAATCCATACCTAACAAAATCTTTTTATCTCCCAGCACTGATGAATCAGAGATTGCCTTTTCCATAGAAGAGATTTCAAAACTTAGAGAAAGGTTAACACAAGATATATCAGACTTACATGAGGCCATGCGTTTACTGAACAACTCTACAAAAAAACACGTAAAAGATTCTCAACAAGAAATGGTAAAGGTCAGAAAAGAGTTTGA
This sequence comes from uncultured Candidatus Bathyarchaeia archaeon, assembly GCA_964503065.1. Classification (GTDB taxonomy): domain Archaea; phylum Thermoproteota; class Bathyarchaeia; order Bathyarchaeales; family Bathyarchaeaceae; genus JAOUKN01. Next base: position 1,258 of record CAZCYX010000183.1, on the reverse strand, counting down.
TAAAAAAATGGCAGTTCTTAAACCCTCGGTGTTGAAAAAAATACGAAAAGTTCAGGGAGAATATGACCAGAAAATTTCGCTGGGTTCTAAAGATATAGAGCGTCAGCTTCATCTCCTTCATCAGGAATACATTAAACTTGAAAAGACTAAACAGAGAAAAGTTGTGAACATTGACCGTTGTGAAGCAGAGATAAAATCCTGTAGACTTCGCAAAGACGAAACCGGTGAACTTCGATGGAAACAAGACATAGAGAGTTGCAGAAAAGAGATTTCTGTCTTAGATAAAAGCCTAAAAGATCTGCAAAAGAAAATAAAGGATACAGAATCTATGCAGAAGGATGAGATATCCAAAATCAGGGCAGAGTGTGATAACGAAACCGACAAGATCATGGAAGAAATAAGGGAAGTAGAGGCTTCAGGAGACGCCAAAATTCAAATAATGCAGAAAGAAACAGAATCTCTGCAAGATTTAACCTCTCAGATCATAGAACAGATCAACAAGTTAGTCGAGTTGAAAAGACAAGCTATAATCAATCTTGATCAAGTTGGCCTGCAGAAGAGTCGGAGAACTTATGCTATCACATACATACCCTTCTACCTTACATGCTACCGAACAGGAACAAAAAGAAGATACATCACGTATCCTCCCTCAATCGCAGGCAGCATGGGAATCTTGACAAAATTCAAGGGTGTTTTCGGTGTGGCAAAGACAAAATCACTTTTACAGTTTCGTTCAAAGCCTATGACTGAACTTATCAATCAAACCGTAATGTTATTAGAGAAAAATCCCGTGTTTGAAAAGGAAACCTACGATGCAGGAATCGAAGCTAATATTTTACGAACAAAGGAATTGAAAAAACACTTGAAGAACGGATTAGAAGAATTGAAGGATGAAGAATGGATTTCAGAAAGCGAGTTTGAAGTGCTCACTAAACCTCTAACGAAAGCCCAGATGTAATGGTAATAATGATACGTTTTAGATAAATCGCATGCAAACTATTCACAATACATATTTCTTTCCGTAGTTTACCAATTGAACGTTATTGCTTATTGTTTTGAATAATTTTTGGGTTTCTGTATGTATAGGGAATATTCTTTTTGGTTGGATGTAATTGATTAGGTCTGTTAGTTGGTTTCGGTTTAGATGGCCAGAAGCATGGAGTTGGTGAAATTTAATTTTGAAGTGATCTAGCCAATTGTGCATGACTGTATCCTCTATGTCTTCTTCACTATAGGGCTCACTCATGCTGTGGATGAA
>CAZCYX010000182.1:0-3767 GCA_964503065.1 uncultured Candidatus Bathyarchaeia archaeon | reverse complement strand
CGTCAAATACCCCAAGAATCGGCAAGACTAGTATCACTTTATCAAGACGGTTTGACTCATGTTCTGAACCGCCCACTTCATGAAAGCGACCCATAACAATCACTTTTCCAATGAAAATAATCGTATATATAATTAATATATGTCTGAAGGAGATAAGGGCTTTAGAAAAGACGAAAAATCAAATGGTGCTATATTAGAAAAGAACTTTTAATTCAGCGTTTATCAATCAAAATGGTCAGCTACATAAGTTCGATGCTTACGTAGACTTCTTCTGGAACACGAATCCTCATGATTCGCCGCATGACGCGTTCTTCTGCGTCAATGTTAATAAGGCGCTTGTGAATGCGCATTTCCCACCTGTCCCAAGTGGCTGTTCCTTCGCCACAAGGGGTCTTTCGAACTGGCACACGAAGTCTTTTCGTAGGGAGTGGGATTGGGCCTGTCATTTTGACGCCTGTTCTTTCGGCGATGGTCTTCAGTTCTCCGCATACTTCTTCAAGTTTTTTATAGTCTGTGCTTGTGAGTCGGATCCGTGCTTTTCTCGCCATAGCCGCAGTTTCTCCTTCGTGGTTTTGTTCTTATCCATTAATAGATGTTTTAAATACTTTTCTTTTTGCCTTGCTGCTGCATAGAGATTTTTGGAATTTTGAAAGTGATAATAGTCTTCAAGATCATTCTATTTCTTAACATTCATGGTACAGTTTTTACGTGTTAGCATCACACGATTAGATTTCAATACAACCATGCTTAGCCACTTATTGAAACCAGATAGAAACATAACCATAACCATCTCAAAACACAAACTTCGTGACATCCTAGACCTAGAAGAAAAAATAAAAATAAAAATAAAACACTAACAAAACAGAATCCAAAGGACGAAACCGAAATGACAGAGTCAGAAATAGTATGGAAACCTACAGAAGAACTCTACATCCCCATCTTTTCAGGCTACGGACCAGGAGCATTAGCCTCCAAATTCTCAGACTGCCAAATCAAAGCCCAAGAGGACATTGTGGTGTAGGAAAGATGAGAGAACCACTTTGGATACCCTCCGAAAAACGCAAAAAGCATGCCAACATAACTCTATTCATCAACTTCGTCAATGAAAGGCACGGTCTTCAAATTAGTTCTTACAGTGAGTTGTATAAGTGGTCCATTGAAAATATACAAGATTTCTGGGCAGCAATGTGGGAATTTGGGAAGATAAGAGCTTCCCGCAAATACGATGTTGTAGTCGACGATTTAACAAGGTTTCCGGGCGCAAATTGGTTTGTTGGTGCAAGGTTGAATTTTGCTGAGAACCTTCTAAGGTATAGAGATGACCATTTAGCCTTTATATTCAGAGGAGAAACTCAGAAATCAGCTAAAATGACTTATGCGGAACTGTACGATTCCGTAGCATGTCTAGCTAAACCGCTACGTGCCATAGGTGTTGCTCTAGGAGACCGTGTAGCTGCCTATATGCCTAACTTAATGGAGACAGCTATTGCCATGCTTGCCACTACAAGCCTCGGTGCCATATGGTCCTCTTGCGGTACTGAACTTGGTCCAAGAGCAGTTCTAGATCGTCTTGGACAAATTGGACCTAAAGTCTTGTTTGCTGTTGGTGGGCATCGTTATAAGGGGAAGACGTTTAGTGATCTGTCTAATGTTGAGAAGATTGCTGAAGGGATACCTTCGCTGAAGAGAATTGTTGTGGTTCCTTATGTGGAAGAAAAACCTGATATCACTCATATTCCAAACTCAGTGCTTTATGATGATTTCATTTCCAAAGAAAGGCTGAGGGAAATTCGGTTTGAACAGATGCCTTCTAGTCATCCCGTGTATATCATGTTTTCCTCTGGTACGACAGGTAAGCCGAAGTGTATGGTTCAAGGAGCAACAGGTATTCTCATCAACCACTTAAAAGAACTGATACTCCACACTGATCTAAAACGTGAAGACAAAATCTTTTACATAACAACTCCTAGCTGGATGATGTGGAACTGGCTACTAAGCTCATTAGCAGTAGGAGCTACCGTAGTGTTGTACGATGGCAATCCAAACTATCCCAATTGGGGTGCTATGTGGAAACTGATTCAAGATGAGAAGATAACGATTTTTGGTTGCAGCGCAAGTTATATCACCTATCTTAAAGGTATAGGTGCCAAACCTGCGAAACTTTACGATTTGTCGTCTCTCCGAGAGATATCTCAGACTGGTTCACCGCTTTCGTCTGAGGGATTTGAGTATGTTTACCAGGAAATAAAGGAAGATTTGCATTTCAATTCTATTTCTGGGGGTACAGATATTAACGGTTGTTTTGCTGCTGGGGCTCCTGTTCAGCCTGTGTATGCTGGTGAGTTGCAGGGTCCAGCTTTGGCGATGAAGGTTAAAGCGTATGATGAACAAGGTAATTCTGTGGTTGATCGGCAAGCAGAACTTGTTTGTGAGGCTCCTTCTCCTTCTATGCCTCTTTATTTTTGGAATGATTCTGATGGTGGAAAGTATAGAGATGCTTACTTCAGTGTTTATCCTAATGTTTGGCGGCATGGGGACTGGATTATTATTCATGGTGACACGGGTGGGATAACTTTCTTGGGGCGTTCTGATTTTACTTTGAAGCCTTCTGGGGTGCGTATAGGTCCTGCTGAAATATATAATGTGGTGGAAAAGTTTGAAGAGGTTGCTGACAGTATGGTTGTGGGGCAGGATTGGAAGGGAGACCAGCGTGTTATTCTTTTTGTCAAGCTTGCTTTGGGATTTCAGTTAACGGGGGATTTGGAAAATAGACTTAGGAGAGCTTTGCGTGAGGAGGCTTCGCCTAGGCATGTTCCAGCTTTGATTATTGAGGCGCCGGATGTTCCTTACACTTTTAATATGAAGAAAGTTGAGAGTGCTGTCGCGAACATAATACATGGGAGACCGGTTACTAACAGGGATGCCTTGGTTAATCCTGAATCGTTGGATTTCTATGAAAAGATTCTTCCTGAACTTCAAAGAGAATAGGCAGTGTTGCATATGTGCGTGTGTCTGTCTGTCTAGGTCTAGTATAGAGGGGGAGGTAGAGACAGACTGGTATAGATGGGTGTAGAAGGGAGAAGAAGAAAGATAAATTCTGTTTCTTCTTTTCAAATAATTTCTGACTAGCATGAGACTTAAAAAGGACTTGTTTACTGTTGCTAAATTGCACCGTAGTAGTTATAGTTTCTTGTGCGTGCGAAACCAGAGGAGCGGAGAGGGCAAAGTGAAAATGGCCCCATGCATAGATAAATCTGCAACGTGTGTGAATTATGTAGTTATGCTAATTCGGGCTATTTTTCTCTTCTTAGGAAGTCGCCTATGTCTGAGATGTTCTTCACAATAACCTTGTTCTCGTCCCTTACTTTATTCATATTGCATAATATTTTGCCGAAGCCTAGGCATTCATTATGCTCATTCACGATTAGAGTGTAGTCTCCCTTTCTTTTGGAGCCCGTTACCTTTAATATTCCACGTTTGAATACGTCTCTTCCACAAATGAATAGCCATGCCGTCTTCTCGTCAACCATTATCTTGTTTGCTTTCTCTTTCCCGATCATTGCAAGCAATATGAAACTCGGAAAGAAGATTGCGTCTTTGATTTTTCCGAGGTAAGCTCCAGCATAGAAGAAGTCTTTCCGAATTTGTCGTTTTAGATCTTCGTTTAGGAGAAAATATCTGTTTTGCTTCTTAACAATGAGGCTCTCGTCCAAGATAACACTTGCCTGAAATTGGCTTATGAATTTCTCTACAGGTTTCATTATCCA
>CAZCYX010000181.1:0-3795 GCA_964503065.1 uncultured Candidatus Bathyarchaeia archaeon | reverse complement strand
TTCTGCTTCTTCGTCGATCTTTTCTACGTCTGGAACAGGCCAAGGAGAGGTGTGGATGCTTTTGTGTTGCATGTCCTCTTTGTACATATGTTGGTATATCTCTTCTGTCAGGTGGGGAGTGATTGGGGCGAGGAGTTGTAGGATACGGTAGATGGCTGTGTATAACGTGTATTGAGCGGCTTTCTTCTTTTCTTTACTGTAGTCTTCTGGTTTGTAGAGCCTATGTTTAACCGCTTCAATATAGGAGTCACAGAACTGATGCCAAGTGAAGTTTCGGATCTCTTCTAAGGCTGTGTTAAATTGACATGTATCTAGGGCGGCTGTTACCTCTACGATTATTCTTTCGAGGTGGCTGAGGAGCCATCTGTCAAGGAGTTCCAGTTGAGGTGGTTTTTCATCTGGCTTATAGTCCCGTAGATGGTGGCTTGCAAAGCGAGCTGCATTCCAGAGTTTTATGAGGAAACGCCAAGAGTGTTCTACGTCGGGCCAGCGGAAGGGTATGTCTGATCCTGTAGTTCCACCAGCGGCTGCCCATTGTCTTGAGGCGTCAGCTCCGTACTTGTTAAAGACTTCAGGGGTGGCTACGTAGTTGCCCAGAGATTTATGCATCATTCTTCCATCTGTGCCGAGAACCATACCGTTAATTAGACAGCTCTTGTAGGGGGTTTGGTTGAAGAGAGCCAAGTGGCGAACCATCAGATAGTAAGCCCAAGTACGGATGATGTCGGTGCCTGATGGATGTACATCAGCTGGAAAACGTTGTTTCCAGTCTTTTTTGTCTGGCCAGCCTGCGTGAACGGCGCAGCTGATGGATGAATCGAACCATGTGTCTAGGACGTCTGTTTCAGGGATGAATTGGGTGTGGCCGCATTTTGGGCATTTTTCTATTTTTGGCGGTTCTTTTCGTGGGTCTATGGGGGGCCAATTTTCTTGTGCTAGGATGATTTCGTTGCATTTTTTGCAGTACCATATGGGGATTGGGGTTGCGAAGACCCTTTGGCGGCTGATGACCCAGTCCCAGTCGAGGGATGTTGCCCAGTCGATTAGGCGAGCTTTCATGTAGTCTGGGTACCATTTGATCTCGTTTGCTGTCTTTTCCACTTTTGGGGTGAGTTTGCGGGTTTTCATGAACCATTGTTTGCGTTCGAGGATTTCTATAGGTGTGTGGCATCTCCAGCATTGGCCTACCTCCTGTTGTAGTGGTTCGGTTTTTTCGAGTAAGCCTTCTTCTTTGAGGTCCGCTACGATGGCTTTTTTTGCATCTTGGGTGGTTAAGCCTGCGTATTTTCCAGCTTCTTTGGTCATTTTTCCGTTTTCGTTGATGCTCATGATGATTGGGAGTTTGCGGGTTTTTACGGCTTTTACGTCTGCTTTGTCGCCGTAGGTGCAGATCATGACTATGCCTGTTCCGAATTTAGGATCTACGAGTTCGTCTGTGATTATTTTGACTGTGCGGTTTGTGGTTGGGACTTTTGCTGTTTTTCCTATGAGATGTTTGTAGCGGTCATCGTCTGGGTGGACTGCGATGGCGACGCATGATGATAGTAGTTCGGGTCTTGTTGTGGCGATTTTTATGTAGTCTCCGTCTTGGAGTGGGAATTTTATGGTGTGGATTTGTCCTTGTTTTGGTGTGTGTTCTACTTCTGCGTCGGCTATGGCTGTTTCGCATCTGGGGCACCAGTTTACGGGGAAGGTGCCTTGGTATATGTAGTCTTTTTTGTGGAGTTGGATGAAGCTGAGTTGTGTGCGGCGCCAGTAGTCGGGGTTGCGGGTTTGGTATTCTGTTGTCCAGTCTATGCTGCAGCCGAGGCGTTTTATGGCTGTCCGCATGATGTTGATGTACTTGTCTACAAATTGGTTGCAGAGTTTCACGAACTCATCAGGCGGTAACTCGGTTTTTTTGATCTTGTAGTGTTCTTCTGTTTCGACTTCTGTTGGGAGTCCGTGGCAGTCGAAGCCTTGAGGAAATAGAACGTTGTAGCCTCGCATGCGTTTGAAGCGGGCTACTATGTCGAAGTAGGTGTGGTTGAGGGCGTTTCCCATGTGAAAATCGCCACTCGGATAGGGTGGGGGAGTGTCAATGGTGAAGACTGGACGGGACTGGTCGTTCCAGTCAAAACGGTAGATGTCCATCTCTTCCCACAGGCGTTGCCATTTCTCCTCGATTTGGATGATGTTGCATTCTTTGGGCAATGGTTTCATGCGTTGAACCTCGCCAAGTTGTGATTTTGCTTAGGGGATAAGCACGGATAAAATAATAAAGATTCCTTTTGGTAATACTGTCAACTTATTCGGGATAAACAAAAAACAGCTAGCCTTTCATTTCCTTGTAGAGTTCAATGTAGCCACAATTTCTGCAATAAAACGGGATTATACTATCGCCAAACCAGTCACCTTTCTTTGCAAAAGTAACTCCATACCATGCAACCAACTTTCTTCCTTTTACTATTTCTCCACCACATTTAGGACACTTCTTGGCTTCCTTCTCACTCATTTTTCTTCACGCTCTCTAGATAATATGTTATTTAGATTAAGAATCGAACCATTGTTTTATTTCTTGGAGCGTTCTTTTAGGAAGCGATCTAGGAATCTTTCGATGGTTTCTCTGAATCTTTTCAGTTCTTGGGATATGTCACCGTATTTTTCTGCCATTTGTTGAAAGTTTGTGTTTGTGTCTTCTCTAAATTCTTTGAGTTCGCCTCTGAACCCTTTCATTTCTCCTTGTAATGTTTGGAAATCTTTGCTCGTGTTTTCTTTGAATCCCTTAAGTTCGCTTCTAGAACCCTTCATCTCTCCTCTCATGTTGGAGAAGTATAATTTTCCGTATTCGTGGTCTTCTAGTGTTGATTCTTGGAATGGGTCTAGTTTTTCTATGCCGTAGTCTATTTGGAAGCCTTTGTATGGTTTCCATGCTGGTTGATAGTGGGGTTCTCCTTCCCAGAAGCATTTTGTTTCTGTTACGTTTATGCTTAGGATGTCTTCGGGTTTGCCTTTTATGTGGATGCGTTTGAGGAATTTTTGGATGTTTTGTTTGGGTCCTTCGATGAAGATTTCGACTGTTTCGTCTGGTAGGTTTCTTGCTAGTCCTTTGAGTTTTAGGGATCTGGCTGCTTGTTTGATGAGGGCTCTGTATCCGACGCCTTGTATCATGCCTTCGATTAGGATTCTGGCTTTAGCCATCTTCTATGCATTCCCTTAATGAACTTCATTAGAATATTATAAGAATTTAAGGTTTTACGGTGGCTTTTCTGGAAAGTTTATGTTCTATGACTAACGTTAATGGTTTATTGGTGGCAGTTATGCCGACAACGGTTCGGGTTGATGAGAAGACTCTTCAGATGCTTAATAGGTTAAAGAATGAACTTGGTGTCAGAAGTCACGATGAGGTTATTAGAAGGCTCATTTTTGAGAGGAAGAAGATTCCGAGTTCGATGTTTGGGTCTAATCCTAGGTTAAGGTCTTTTTCTCAAGAAGAGGAGACTAAATTCCATAGGTCATAATAGATAACTGATGCTTATACTATGATAGAGTATTTGAAATTGGGGGTTTGTGGACTCTATTTTGTGCAGAGCTGGAATTGTTGAGGGAGAAGTTGTCACTAGAGACGTGCATTTTCGAGATTTAGAAGAAGCAATAATAATAATAAAAGAAAAATAAAACCTCTGTTAATAACTAATTAGAACTAGTAATTTCCTTAGAAAGTTTAAGTCCCTTTTCTGTTAAAAGATAATAGAGAGTTCTACCACGCCCCAAATGAAACTCCAGGACATATTTATTCTTTATCAATGATTTTAA
>CAZCYX010000180.1:0-3816 GCA_964503065.1 uncultured Candidatus Bathyarchaeia archaeon | reverse complement strand
GGGAGATGCCAAATTGGTGGTAACACATCTTTCAGAATGATAGTTAAAGCGATAATGACGATTCCTTCAGCGATTATTTTCGTTTCAGATGTAGTTTCACTCATGTTTTTTCCCTCCGCCAGCATTATCTGGATCAGGTTCAAAGGGTCGACGATACTTACAATCGTCCTCTCAGCCGGGTTAACCCAGCTCCCCTGTCCAATCCAAGAGAAAAACTCAGTATAGAAACCCAGTATATATTGTTTTCTACATGTACTTGGAATTTCTCAATAACAATACTGTGGTTTAGTTGTCCTGAGTGGTTGGTTTTGCTTCTGGTTTGTAGAGTCGTTTTTCTTGGGTTGGTTTTGGTTTGAATTTGCCCCTGTATGACCGTATGGACGATCGTTGGCGTTCTACGTTTTTGAATTTCGCTTGAATTAGTGATATTCTAGTTTTGGAAGGCTTACGCCGTATTCTTGTTCTGACCGGAGGTGGTGTGAAAGGTTTTACGTCTTTTCGAGTTCTGCAAGTCTTTTTGCCAGTCTCTTCAGTTTTACTTTTAACTCTCTTGAACGTTACAACTCTTTCCCGAAGGTTTACCTCCTCAACTCGCCAACCTGCATTCATCCAAGCCTGACCTTGAACGTTACTTTCCGTGTTGCTCCACCAACTTGGGTTTCGTATTGCTCCAAAGGGAAGATTGTCGCCGATGATCCCTTCGATTCTGGCAAAAGATAACGTAACCTGATCGGCATATTCTGCTCGCCATATCAAATACCTGTTAAGTGGACTGTATTTAGTTCCAGTTTTTCCTGGTGAAACTATTCTTCTTGCACAGTTCAAACATATGAGGTTGCGGTCTTCGCTAGTGAAATCTGCAATCATACAGCTTCTGCAATATAATTTTCTGCATCGATAACAGCGTCTAAGAGAATAATGGGAAAGAACTCTGCCACATAATCCGCATTCTTCTTTCATGGCTGTCATACTAGACATAGCTACATGACTTAAATGAATCTTTTCTATTTTGTGCAGCACTAAGGATGATGGATAGTGACGAATCTTTCAATCGACCTATCGTAGGTTTTCTCAATTTCAGGTGGAAACAAGCATCCAGGAAGTTCATTTCTTTCTTTATGATAACGTATACATTCGCAGCATTTCCCCTTCTTTTCGCAAGGTTCGTAGGTGCAACCACAGTTTGCCAAGTTAAATTCTAAATTAGGGCATGACTTCCTTACACTCATTCTAACTTCATCCTTTTACTAAGTGTCTTTTTTCTTAAGTGTTCCATCAGATCTGGCGCTGTTTGCTTTTCCTAAACCGTATCTTTCTAAACTTTAATTTTGCCGTCAAGATTTTCTCGGTGCCAAATATTCTCGCCGCAATGTAGAGCACCACAACAGTAAAAATTGACATGTAAACGATGCCTATGACCGCGGTTAGGTAGTCGCCAGTGAAAGCTACGTTTGATGCCAGCATGGGATGCGTGAACGGTATCGCGAGTAAAACAATCATCAAAGGAAATGGCAGGGCGTAGATGTCAGTGAGCATCGTAAAAAGCATCGGAAATACAAATAACATTGTCAAAGGTCCCACTAAGGCTTGGGCACCCCTTACATCTTCGGCGAAAACAGATATTGAAATTGCCAAGGCTAACGCTGAAATCAGTGACATGAAAAGTGAGGCCCCAAGAAGTAACAGTGATATCGGTGTTGGTGCCAACCCTATCGCTGCAAAGTCTACACCGATCTCGGCTGGCATCATCCTCATAAAAGAACTCATATAATAAATGGCACCTACAATGTAAGCTACCGCGCCTACAACTGCAACAATTATGGAACCAGTCATCTTTCCAGCTAGAATTGTGAACCTGTTGATAGGTAAGGTCAACAAAGTTTCCAATGTCTTTTCCTCCTTCTCCGACGCAACAGACGTAGCAGCAAGCTGCATCGCAAATATGAGCAACATCATTATACCTATCGGCATCCCCATAGACTGCGACATCATAGCACCGAAAAGGGCACTTGGATTAATGTTAACGCTTTTTCCTTTAATTATCGATTTCTCAGACATCTTTATAGGATTCAAAATATTTTTTGGGTCTTCTTCAGGAAATTTCTCAAGAATTTTTTGAAAAACCAGACCCTCTTCGAATGTCTTTAACAGAACACTTATTGTCGAGGAACTTGTAGACTCAGCTATGCCCCCACCCCTAAACACAGTGTAAACATCCAGTTCTGCATTTAAGCCCTCCGTGATGTTGTTGCTAAACCCAGAAGGTATGACTACAAACCCAGTGATGTTTGATTGCTGAACATAATCAACCGCTTCCGCGAAGTTCATATTATCAATCTCAACAATTGTAACGTTCAAATTTGTCAAGAAATTCGTTAGGTTTTCAGCAAAAGGACCTTTATCAAGGTCCATCACTGCGATTGAAATACTTCTCATGCTTTCTTGCGCTGTCTCCATTGCAGTTTGAACTGCTAATCCCATGATTGGAAACATCAACGCAGGAACGAGAATTACACCTAGAAGAATTTTTGGGTCTCTAATTAACTCCTTGACTTCCTTAATGATAACGTTGCCTAAACCTCTAAACAAGGCCAACCACCTTAGCAAACACTTCTTCAAGATTTGATGCATTCGCTTTTTTCTTAAGTTCTGCTGGAGAGCCTTCAGCTACTATCTTGCCTTTATTTATGAGCGCCACCCTGTCGCATAGATGCTCCACTTCAAGCATGTTGTGACTTGAAAGGAGCACGGTAACTCCTTGTTTTTCCACATATTGTTTTATGATTCTTCTGACATGAACTGAATGAAGAACATCTAATCCGCTGGTTGGTTCATCCAACACTGCAAGTTTAGGCTTTGTCATAAGCGCCCTCGCAACAAGAAGACGCCGTTTCATACCCTTACTGTATGTCTTCACCTTATCCTTAAGCCGCTCTTCTAACCCAGAAATCTTTGCTGCAACCTCAACAGTCTCCTTGACGGCTTCTTTGTTCTCAGTGGTAAATTTAGTCATAAACTCCAAATACTCATACCCTGACAAGTTCTTGTAAGCCCCTGCTTCTTCGGGAAGATAGCTAATGAGCCTACGAACCTGTAAAGCCTCGTCAACCACTTCATGATCAAACACCTTTACAGTACCTGAAGTTGGCAGCAACAAGGTTGAAGCAATCCTAAGGGCAGTTGTCTTACCAGCACCATTTGGACCAATAAGACCGTAAATCTCTCCTCGCTTAACGTTAAAGCTTAAACCGTCAAGAGCCCTGACTTCTCCGAAGTCCTTGACGACATCTTTGGCTTCTACAGCAAATTCCATGCTCTAACCTCTATTTGCAAAGAGAACACTGCGAACATGTTTATTAGCATGTCGCCAGACAACATGCACAAAAAAAGGGAAGTTAAGTGTTTTATAGCTTTGTCTTTCTTAGCAGATGAAGCGACGTTTTTGTATCTCCATTAATGCCATAGCTTTTTTGCGTTCTGCTTCTGAGAAGGCAGTTTTGATTTCCTTCCAATAATTGTAGTAATTGTCTGTAAGAATACCGACGTGAATGGTTTCTTCTTGGTTGCTGAAAGGCTCCTCGAAACCTCTGTTCAGTCCCAATAATCGCACTATTCTTCCTGTCAAAGATCCTTCTTTTAGTGGCTTTATCCTTTTCATTTTTATCACCATGAGAATATACGGCTGCGAAGAAGAACATAGCCATTGTGTCGTCATATGACGTGTACGACATATCGTCATATGACGGCTATACTTATAAATAGAGCAAAGCCAAGGTTTTACCTATGACACTATTTGAAGTTGTTTTGAAGGTAACG
>CAZCYX010000179.1:0-3854 GCA_964503065.1 uncultured Candidatus Bathyarchaeia archaeon | reverse complement strand
CCTTCTTCAATAACTGCTCCGCTTCCTTCAAAATATTTCCAGCCCTTTCATCATCACCTTGTTTATAAACGATGATGACTTTTATAACTCCCGAAAATTTCTTTGCAACATCAATGGCCTCTATAAGGGCTCCTTTAGAGTGCTCTGAACCATCGACTCCAACTAATATTTTCATTTTGTCTTTCATGGTTTTTGTCCTCACATTATTGATATTCACCGTCAGATAAACTTACTCTGTGCTGATTCACTCAAAATCCCCCCATTAATATTATGTATGCTTTGAAGACACAGCATCCATAAGTCCTGGATTCTTCCTTATTCCCCTAGCTAGAACAAACGGAAAAGTAAGGGTAGTTATCAAACTCATCGCTACAAGAACTGAAAAAATCTCTGGAGGGATCAAACCGTATTGCATTGCGATTAAAGCGATAACCAACTCGGCTGCGCCTCTAGAGTTCATCGCCCACCCAACATAGTAAAGCTGCTTGATGCCCAGATTTGATAAGGGTCTCACTACAAGAGTCCCCACAATTTTTCCAAGAAAAGCAATCGCTACTGTAACTAATAATAGATTAACATTAGAAAAGAATGTACTAAAATCAAAATTTAAACCCACATTTGCAAAGAAAAACGGAACGATAAAACCCAAAGTAATAAGTTTAGTTACCTTAACCATGTCTTCTCTGTGCCGTTTATGAATACCTCTCAGCGAAATCTGCAAAAGGAACCCCCCTATAATAGCACCAATCAAATAACCAATCTGCAAAACCTCAGACAAAGCAGCAAGAACCAGAATAAAAATTACTATCATCGAGAAAAGCTCAGTTTCGTCTTTACTCCCGTTCTTATCTAAGTAAGGAAGTACTTTAGAAATTATCTTAAAGAATACAAATGCAACTACAACAAAAACCATAAGCTCAAGTGGAATTTTGGCTAAATCTGCAAAACTTCCTCCATGTGCCATTACCACCACAATGGATAAGAATAAAACTTCGAATATATCATCAATTGCTCCAGCGGCAAGCATCACTGCTCCTAACCGGCTATTTAAAGCATTCATGTCCATAAGCACCTTAACTTTAGTTCCTTCAGAAGTCACCATCAAGGCTCCGCCAAAAATGAGACAAGTTAAGAAATTGTATCCTAACAGTGTTAGAAATGTAAAGCCAAGGAAGAAAGGAAGAAGAGCCGAACTAAACGATACGAGAATTGAGTCCCTTGATGTCTCCTTTATTTTCTCAATGTCTATTTCTAATCCAGCCAAAAACAAAAGAAAAACTATTCCAAGCACAGATAGAAAATCAACTACAAGAAAAGAAGGTTCATCACTGAACAAAATACTCTTAATTACAGAAATGCCAAGCAACATCCCTCCTAAAATTTGTCCAACAACAGGCGGAAAGCCAACTTTTCTAAACAATTCACCCAACACAAAAGCTACTATTAGGATTATAGGCACTATAACGAGCGTCTGCATTACTTCCTTCACCCCCAAAAACCTTACTGTTTCCTAAACAGCACTTAATTACATGCAATAGTCTTCGTTTCGTCGTCACTCGCCTTCTATAAACTCCTCGTGACAGCACTGGGACTCCTATAAACCTTTTGTTAGAAAGGGAGAGTCTATCTTTTTTAGCCCTCTTTTTCTTTTTATAACCTCACGTAAGAGAACCCATGGCTTCCATAATTTTCCTTACCTCATCCTTCTTTTCTTTTGTAGCTATAACAGCGACAACTCCTTCATGAGGTTGGCCATATATTACCAAAGAATTCTCTGGTGCATGAACCACTGCTGCCAGTGTTAGGAGATCCTCTTCTCCATCAACCATCACCTTTATGAGATGCTCACCTTTGTCTAATGCCCGTTGGATACCTTCTCTGGCTTCCTCAGTCAGTGTTCCAGCAGGGTTCCTCACATATATTGTCTCGTTAGCATTTGCTCGAATTGGTGCGACGGGGACTCTCATGACCCTATTATCCACTATGAATACTTGAGGAAAAATTCCATATTTCATCATATTAGCAGAAACTACATCTCCAACAGCAATAATTCTTGAAGGCTTTTCTTCTTCAATCATTTTTTTCAGTTCTTTCATGGTTTCTTCAGAGGAGCCCTCGATCAGTAGTCCTAATGGAGCCTTCAACTTCTTGCGTAAATGTGGTGTGAGTCGAAGAATTCTGATCACCGGACACGAAGAGCGTAACGTCCTTTCCTCTTTATCTTCATGGCATGGGCTATAGCTGAGCCTTCTGGGTCAAGAATGATAACCAAGCCTGTGAAGTCGTCACTTAGGCTTGTGGCTTTACAGTTAGGGCAAACCGACCCCAAAAATATCAAGTGACAGTCTGGACAAGCCTTTTCACTCATGCTTTCGGGCTCCCAGCCGCAGCTTCAGGTTTCTTCGCTGTCTCAGCTTCAGCGCTCTTCATTTTTTCTAAATCTTTCGTAATCCATTCTATCTTTCCCAAAAAGGGTTGTCGCGCTGTTACGCCGATTTTCCCAGAACTCCCTCCTCCATGACCCAAAGAAACGGCAGTTATGCGAACCCTAACGTGGTCTCCAGTTGCGAGTTTTCTCTTTGTTTCTTTGCCCATAAGTACCCCTTGCCTCTCGTCATATGAGATAAAGTCATCCATAAGTTGTGACACATGAAGCAGCGCGTCTATGGGTCCAACTCGTACGAAGGCTCCAAAATCAGCGATTTCAACAACCTCTCCTTCAACTATCTCCTGAACCTTTGGCAGGAATGTGAGGAGAGAGAACTCAGCTTTGTGATAGGTGGCTCCATCTCCTTGGATAATCTTTCCGATAGGGTTGACTTTAATGTCCGTAACTGCTATGACATAGCCTAACCCTTCATCAATCATGCCTTCATATTTTATTCCAAGTTGCTCGTGACCAACCATTTTAATGGATTCACCAAATTTTTCTGGTGGTATGCGAATAGTATCCTCTAAAGTCACAAGTTTAAACATGATAATTACCTACACACCCGATATTTCATACATCAAACTGTTCAGAGGATTATTAATACCCTTCGCCCTCCATCTCTAAACGAGACTTTTGCCTCAGATAGATAACCGGCACACTTATATCCCTTAACCTTTTCCTAAGCATTCTGTCATTAGTGGCAACTGGACATTTCCATTCTGCTGCCACTCTAACAATTACATCATCAGGAGTCTCCTCAAAACCCTGTTCTACATCAACTAGATGACATTTTTCGGCAAGTTCAAGGGCTAAAGAAGCGTTTTTGCGCATCTTAGGAGAACCCTTTTTTGTCATATTGAGAAGCTCCATACGAGTTGGAGAAAGAATTATGGGTTCGAGTCTTTGATTCAGAAGTTTTGGTAACTCTTCGAAGATATCAACTTGAAATTGAGAGGGAATGAATAGGAAATTGGAATCTAAAATCACTTTCATGTCCTAACTTTTCCAGAAGTTGTGAAGGAGCACCTTTATTCCTTTATGGTTTCGTAGTCTAAAAGAATGTTATTTCCACATAAACTTTCTGGATGGTTAGCGAAAGTGTATAAAGAATACACGCTTTGAGGTTTTCTGAACGTCATTTTATTTCACTCTTTATCGAATTTCAGCGGGAAATCCAAGTATTATTGCGACATTGTTATGGGCGTTTGGGATAGTGGGATTTAAACGTGAACTCTTTTCGAAGAGACAAAGTGATTCAGGTTCAAATGTTAAAGTTTATATCAGTTGAGTTGTCTCTTGTAGTGATGTGGTTCCATGGTTGAAGTTAAGGGCAGAAAGTTCACGGTGATATTGAGAGAGGAGCCGGAAGGCGGATACTCAGCTCAATGTTTGGAGCTTCCTGGAGCAATTAGTCAAGGAGACA
>CAZCYX010000178.1:0-3862 GCA_964503065.1 uncultured Candidatus Bathyarchaeia archaeon | reverse complement strand
GATACATATTTCATTTTTCACCTCAGCAATTGCTTAAGATCGCTACTGCACCGCTTGCTGTGGGAATCCCACGCCATGTTTGAGCCAACCCAGTCTCAACTCCGTTGAGTTGTCTTTTGCCAGCTTCTCCTCTGAGTTGCAGAACCACCTCAAGCAGTTTCTGCAGACCCGAAGCCTCAAGTCCGAAGCCCATTCCAAGCAGACCACCTGAAGGATTAACAGGTAAATGACCGTCTCTTTCTGTTGCGCCTTCCTCTGTGAGTTTTCCAGCCTCTCCACATCTGCATAATTGGAGGGCTTCGAGATGCTGAAGTTCTTTGTATGAGAAGAGGTCATTTACTTCGGCAAAATCAATCACACTTTTCGGATCGTCTATACCTGCCATCTTGTAAGCCATTCTCGCAGCCAACTCTGTGTATATTGCAGTTCCCCAATTTCTAGTTTCTAAACAAGGTGTTTCCGTGTTCCATCCAACACTTTTTATCCACACCGGTTTGTCTGTAAGTTTGTGTGCAACGTCCTCCGAAGCTAGGACCATGACGATACAGCCGTCAGCGAGGGGGCTAATGTCAAGGCGGCTCAGCGGATAGAAGCATGGTTCTGATTCAAGGACTTGGTCTATAGTTATGTTTGCGGGATGCCCTGCAAAGGGATTGTTCAAGGCATTTTTTTTATTCTTTACTACAACTTGTGCGCACTGCTCTTTTGTGGAGCAAGTTTCATGTAAGAAGCGGCTCATCTCCAAGCCAGCAATGTAGTATGGATGGCCACCAAGAGGACGATGGAAAATAGGGTCCATGGCAAAGTTTACAACGTCTGCGTAAGTTAGTATGTCGGAGGCCTTGCTGTGGGCTTCTATGGCCACGACATGGAATTCGCCTGTTTGAATTAGCATGTAGGCGGTGGCTAGTCCATATAGGCCATCTGCAGATACTGTGAACAGATTCTTTAGGACTGCTCCAAGCTGGTCTGGAACGAACTCATCGAAGATGCTGAAGCCTTCCCAATAGTCTTCGGCACAGGTTATGAAGCAGTCTATGTCTTTTCTCGGATTAACTCCTGCATCTTTATAGGCTCTCACTGCTGCTTCGAACATGATTTCCTTGTAAGATATGTCGGGTGTAATTGATCGGAATCCAGTGCAACCAACACCAACAATAGCAACATCCTTCAACATTTTTCACTCCATTTTGATTAAAGAAGTTAATAGTGTAAAGGCTCATCTACTATAAAACTTTCGAGAAGCTAGATTTATGTGTGCGCGTGAGAGAACCTCTCTCAGAGGGGGGTCTCTTACTTGCTGACAGATTTAGAGGCATTGCAGAAAGCATATTAAAGAAAATGAAAGTCGTGAAGGGTTTTCAAATCTTTCTGGAATGCCTTTAATACTTGTTTAGGTTTATATATCGAACTTCATAACGAAAACTCATCATTATTGGAGGATTAGACTCTTGGCTGGTAAACCTCTAGTCTCCATTGTTTCAGCTGGACTGTCCAAGTTTGGTAGAATGGAAGGGCTGTATGGTCGAGAACTTTTCGCTCAATCTGCAAAGGAAGCATTTGAAAGATGCTCAAACCTTGATCCCCAAAAAGATGTGAAAGCCCTTTTTGTGGGTCACATGGGGGAATCTTACGAGCATCAGGGTCACACAGGCGCAACCTTGGTAGATTGGGCTGGCTTACTGCCGATACCAGCGATACGAACAGAAGCTGCCTGCGCTTCTTCAGGGGTCGCATTAAGATCTGGAATTCTTGCCATCCTCTCAGGCTTGTGTGACATTGTTATGGTGGGGGGAGTTGAAAAAATGACGCATAGAAGTACACCTGAAGTGACCGAGTTTTTGGCTATGGCTTCAGACTTTCCCTTTGAACAATGGCATGGCATAACATTTCCTGGATTATATGCGCTCATGGCCACTGCGCATATGCACAGATACGGCACAACAGAAGAACAAATGGCCATTATAGCCGTAAAAAACCACCACAACGGATTCTTAAATCCAAAAGCCCACATGCAAAAAGAAATCACCTTAGAACAAGCCTTATCCTCCAGAGTGATCGCTTGGCCCTTAAAACTATTCGACTGCTCCCTAATAACTGACGGCGCAAGCTGCCTAATTCTAACAAAACCAGAACTCGCAAAAAAATTCACAGATACACCAGTTCACATCATCGGTTCAGGACATGCCTGTGACACCATAGGCTTGTATGAAAGAAAAGAATTGACAACTCTAAATGCAGGAAAACTTGCCGGACAAGAAGCCTACAAAATGGCAAAAATACAACCCAAAGACATAAACGTAGCTGAAGTTCACGACTGCTTCACAATAGCCGAAATCATCGCATATGAAGACCTGAATTTTTGTAAACCTGGAAAAGGCGGAAAACTAGTAGAAGAAGGCATAACGCAAATTGGAGGAGAAATTCCAGTCAACACCAGCGGAGGACTAAAATCGAAGGGACATCCAGTGGGGGCAACAGGAACAGCACAAGCCTACGAAATATACCTACAGTTAACGGGGCAAGCTGAGAAAAGGCAAGTAGATGATGCTGAAATCGGCCTGTCCCACAATGTAGGCGGTTCTGGTGCCACTGCAACAGTTCACATTTACAAGAGGGGATAGAAATGGAAAAGTCTCATCTCTTTACGATAGAAAGCTTCTATAACTTTGCAAAGGAAGGAAAACTGATGGCTGCCAAATGTAACAAGTGTGGTACGTTACTTATTCCACCAAGACCCATGTGTACAACCTGCCTTTCAAAGGATTTTGAATGGATCGAACTCAAAAGAAAAGGTAAACTCTTGACCTACACAACAATCTATGTTGCACCACCACAATTTGAGGCAATGACCCCTTATGCTGTGGGCATCGTAAAACTAGAGGATGGTCCAAATCTACCAGGCATGATTAGAGACATCGACCCTGAAAAGATTAAGGTTGGCATGGACATGATAGTTGATTTTGACAAGAGCATGCCTTCCCAATGGCCTATGTGGCCCCGATACTTCTTTAGACCGTCATAGTCGATGATTCCAGAACATTCTCAATGGGATAAGCAAGCACAAGAAAAACGGGAACTCTTTCAAATCCAACTTTTCTCCAAAACTCTATGCTCTTTTCATTCACTGTTGCAGATACGCTTGGAGCACCTCGCCTTCTGAATTCTTTGGCAATTTCTTTCACCAATGTCTTTCCAATGCCTCTCCCTTGATATTTTGGATGAACTGAAAGCTGATGAATAAGAGCCCTGGAACCGTCATAGATACCTCTTATCAATCCAACGGCTTTGCCGTCAATTTCACAGACAAGAAACACCGCAGCCGCACACAGCTGTATCTTCTTCATTGCGTCAGAGCCATCGACCTCAGGACATCCATACTGGCTATTTAGTCTCAAAATTTCAGTTAGATCTTCAATGTCGCTAACTTCGAACTTTCGGATTCGCATTCACTTTTCTCCCTGAGAAAATAATTTTCTACCTACTTTTGAATTAGATGAAATGTTAAACTAGTGCCAGTTGTTCACTGTCATGAGAATAGATGTAGACTGCATTTTTAATGGTTCTAAGCATGTCTATTGATCTTAATGCTTGATCTGCTCTGTAGAGGACTCCCGGAATGTTTCTTTGTTCCAAATTCTCTCGAAGTGGGGCGGCATCACCACAATACACGTAAGTTCTTTCCTCCATTTTTATAAGGATAGACTGATGCCCTGGAGAATGACCAGGTGTAGGAACAAGAGTTACCTTATCTGTTACTCGGTATTTTCCTTGAATAGGCGTATATTCAATATTTATGTTAAAGAAATCTCTGATGTAAGATGCTTTTTGAAAACGATCTGGAGCATATGCATAGTGAAGT
>CAZCYX010000177.1:0-3906 GCA_964503065.1 uncultured Candidatus Bathyarchaeia archaeon | reverse complement strand
CCGCAACTGCTTAGTACGTCAATGCGTAGACAAAACGGGTGTAGAAAACTGTGCCTACTGCTCCAGATTCCCATGTGAGCATGCAATGGATACTAGCGGAGCTTGGAACCGCAAGAAATTCGAGGAAAAACTAGGAGCACCGATCTCTGAAGAAGACTATCACGCATATGTCGAACCCTTTGAAGCCTTGGCGAGGCTACACACGATACGAGCTTCCCTCAGACCAGAGGAAATTGTGGAATCTGTTAAAGTCGCTCCAATCAAGATAGAGATCGTGGGCTTTCCTGAAAAACTGCCCTTCTCACCAGAGGAAACAACAGCCTTCAAGGCGGTACATCAGCTTTTGTCAAAGATGAAGCATTCAACATTGGGTTTAAAAGACATTGACGTGTTCGCGCAACAACAGAGACTGATAAATCGAATGCCGCATTTCCTAAGGTTCCTATGGATTTTCGGTTGCTTTGGGGTTCTCAAAAAGGAAGATGGTGCCCACCTCGTCGTTGACGCTAAAACATACATAGATAATCGAGGCAGCGAAAAGACTTTGGCTTCATGGTCCTTTGTGAAGGATGTGGTTCTAAAGGTCGTATCAGAATTCGGAGTGCATTGTGAAAGAGTAGCATTGAAAGGTATAGAGGAAAAAAACCTAACCACACCAGGAGGTTACTTACGAAGTAAGGGATGGGCAATGATGATGACCCTTCATGAAAAAGCTGGCGGAGTTGCTGCCCTTAAAGCACTACAGACTTATGCAAAGAGGCTAGACAAGAAGTATGGCAAAAAAGCATTCAAATATTTCTCAACTGTGGACATGCGGGTTCTTAGGTGAAGCCTAATACGCACGCCCTATAACAATTCTGATGGTCTATCTTTTCAGTATCAGATTGACAGATACATGTAGATTTTGGTTTCCGAGTTTAAATTCGAGTGTGGATCTAGACCAGGGCGTTTTTTTCAACTTTAGCCAGAAAAAACGACGACTTAATCGTTCAATATGAGATTATTTGTCTGAATAAAGGCGCTGATTGGGTTTTAGATATTGCACGTGTCCAATGTCAAGGTTATGACAAAAAATGAGCCAATGTATTTCAATTAGATGTTGATGAATAAAACTTTAAAGAACAGTTAAAACATTGGAGAGTTAAGAAGCTGCAAAAGGAAGGAAAAAGAATTGAACTATGAAGAAGAAAAGAAGAGATATGTTTCATTTTGTGGTTCATATTGTCGCACTTGTGATTGGTTTACTGGAAAGATTCGGAGTACTTTTCAGTCAGCGTTGAATATGGTAGAAGAATATGGAGGCTTTAGGAAGCAGCTAGAGGATAAGGTTGACATAGAAAACTTGAAGGAGGGCTTAAAGATTCTTGCGAACACTCCGATAGATTCTGGATGCAAAGCTGACATTGCAAAGAATCCTAAGGATGACAGGTGTAAGATTCGTCAATGTTGCTACAGCAAAGGCTTTGATCTGTGCTGTGAGTGCTTTGATTTCCCATGCGATTTGCTAAAAAGCAATCCAGGTGTGATAAAATTTCATTGTATCGAAAATCTGCAAGAAATCAAAGAAAAAGGGATAAAATACTGGATCGACAAGCAACTAAAGATAAACTGATATGTGCTTTTTTTCGAAGAAGCATAGAATGAAAAGAGAGCCCAACAAGTAGCAACCCTGAAAACTGTTCATATATATTACATAGCAACCAAAGAAAACAGCTTCTTGCAATATTTTTTCCCCTGCAATTGGAAAGAAGACTCTCTTCATAAGTTATCCACTTAACAAGAACATGTAAAAAAGGACTCTCTGAGTTTGGATCTAGGACCAGAATGCCACCCCATTTCTTAACAAATTATCAGGAAATCACCAAGTAATATTGAATTCTTACGAAACATACTTCTTCCCCCCTCTAGAGGTAGTCTAACACGCACACAAACGCATCTCTAATAAACCAAAACCATCAACATAACACACAAACAGGGGGAAACACCCATGACAAAACAAACATCTCCATCAACCACACATTTCTGGCAAGGAAACGAAGCCTGCGCAGAAGGAGCCATAACGGCAGGATGCCAATTCTTCGCCGGATACCCCATCACACCAGCAACCGAAATAGCAGAACACTTAGCCCTAAAACTCCCAAAAGCGGGTGGAATAGCAATTCAAATGGAAGACGAAATAGCCTCTCTCGGCGCTGTCATAGGGGCAAGCTGGGCAGGAGCCAAGGCAATGACCGCAACATCTGGTCCAGGTTTCAGTCTAATGCAAGAAAACATCGGTTACGCCTTCATGACAGAAACTCCATGCGTAATCGTGAGCATCCAAAGAGCAGGACCTAGCACAGGTCAAGCCACAAAGTGTGGCCAAGGCGATGTCATGCAAGCACGATGGGGAACTCACGGAGACTACGCCTCCATAGTATTGTCACCCAATTCAGTACAGGAAATGTTTGAACTAACAATCAGAGCCTTCAACCTAGCAGAAGAATATCGAACTCCAGTTGTGCTTCTGGCTGACGAAATCGTAGCACATATAAGAGAAAACACCATAACACCAAGCCCAGACGAAATAGTAATCGCCAACCGAAAAAAACCAAAACCAGAAGACAAAACATTCTTCGGCTCTAAAGAAATACCACCTATGCCAGCAGTTGGCGAAGGGTTTAATGTATCAGTAACTGGATCAACTCATAACAAGTACGGGCATCGCTTCACTGCCGACTCAATAGTCCATCAAAAATTAGTTAAAAGGCTAGTCGACAAAATAGTGAATAACAAAGACAAAATTACAGATCTTGAATGTTATAACATAGAGGGTTGCGAAGTTGGCCTGGTCTCTTACGGATGCACATCACGTGCGCTATATGAAATTGTAAGTTATGGAAAAAAAGAAAAAACTGAAATCGGATTTATCCGCTTGAAAACCTTATGGCCCTTCCCAGAGGCATTTATTCAAAAAATGGCTCAGACCGCAAAGGCAATCTTTGTACCTGAATTGAATCTTCGACAAATTTTCTATGAAGTGAAAAGAGCAGTCGAAGGAGCAGCTGCAGTTGTTTCCATAAACAAGATTGGGGGTGGAGAGATGATAACCCCAGAAGAAATCATAACCGAAATCAAAAGAGGGACAAAACATGTCCACTGAAAAATCTTCTATTCAAAGATATCTTAGGGATGTGCCCCTTCCATTCTGTCCAGGTTGTGGCGACTTCACAGTCATAAATTGTTTTCTTAGGGCTGTTCAGGAATTGGGCTATGAGAATTTACGTGATTTTGTGTTTTGTAGTGGTATCGGATGCGCAGCATGGATTCCGTCTCCGCATTTTAAAGCAGATACCATCCATACGACTCATGGTAGAAGCATTCCAGTTGCAACTGGAGTCAAACTTGTTCGTCCTCAACTCAATGTTGTAGTTTTTGGCGGAGACGGAGACCTTGTTGGCATTGGACTAAGCCATTTAATTCATTCGGCCCGAAGAAACCTAGACATCACTGTTATCATGGTTAACAACATGATTTACGGAATGACAGGAGGACAAGTGGCCCCTACCACCCCATTTAGAGTCACAACCACTACAACTCCATATGGAAGTTTTGAGCATCCTCTTGATGCAGCTCGTCTTATGGTCGCTGCTGGAGCCTCTTATGTGGCCCGATGGACCACTGTTCATAGGGAGCAAATGAAGGAAGCAATCAAAGATGGGCTTAAGACGAAGGGTTTCGCTTTCATTGAAGCGGTTAGTCAATGTCCAACAGCCTTTGGAAGAAGGGTGGGGCTTAAGACTGTGAAGGATATGCTTACGTGGTTTGAAGAAAACTCTATA
The DNA here is from genome assembly GCA_964503065.1 of uncultured Candidatus Bathyarchaeia archaeon. Taxonomy (GTDB): domain Archaea; phylum Thermoproteota; class Bathyarchaeia; order Bathyarchaeales; family Bathyarchaeaceae; genus JAOUKN01. The sequence goes on along the minus strand of CAZCYX010000177.1, from coordinate 85 downwards.
TCACTTGAGAAAGCCACGAAAATGACTGAAAAGGAACTTGTTGGCAAAATTGTTGTTGGAGAATTTGTACGTCGAAGATTTCCAA
>CAZCYX010000176.1:0-3909 GCA_964503065.1 uncultured Candidatus Bathyarchaeia archaeon | reverse complement strand
GCCCATCAAAACAAGGACAGAAATGATGTCGAATCCCCCCTTTACATAGGCATCATTGGTAGCGTTGCAAGCAGAAATTTGCCCTTGAACGTAAGGATCATCTATAATGGGGGTAAAGAAGTCCGTGGTTGTTATAATCGCATGAGTATCGGAGATACGAGTTACCGCAGAATCTTCGCCGACAGAGGCCACTACTCTTTCGTCTCTAACTTGTGCTGCACGAGACTTCAGCAAAAGCTCCCCAAGCTCTCGCCTAGGAAGCTTACAACTTCATCCATACAGTTGAGTCATAGTAGTCAAGCGGTATGGAAGGTCCTTGTATCTCCTCAGCGTTTTTGCACCTCTCTTTAGCATAAACAAAAAGAAATAATTTAAACCTTCACTAATAAAAACCATGCAGGCAGATCTGGATGCAAAACGCATTTTTACTCATCTTCTGTGGTATCCCATGTTCAGGGAAATCAACACTGGCTCAACGAGTTGCAGACAAACTGGAAAACGAATATGATTATTCCACAGTCATAATAACTTCAGATACATTTAGACATATGGTTCCCACTTATCGACGCAGATTTGAACCAGAGCTGGAACAGTTCGTCCGTGGAGCAACATACCGAACCATCCAGGAAGCATTAAGATGGGGACTTGTCGTACTCAGCGATGATATAAACTATTATCGGTCAATCAGAAGACAGCTTAAAAGAATAGCCGACCGCGCTAAAGCTGATTATGCAATAATCTACGTGAACACGCCTCTGGAAGTATCTCTGAAGTGGAACAAAGAAAGAGGCGAACCCATTCCTAACTCCCTAATCGAGGAAATATATTACAAACTAGATAGACCTGGCGAAAAGTACAGATGGGACACTCCCCTCCTAGTATTGGATCCAAGCAAAGATGAACTCGAAGGGCTCACCAAACTTGTTGCTTCCAAAGTGCATGAAAAGGCTGGTAAGAAAAAGGAGGTCACTGTCCAAAAAGGGGTGTCGAAACCTTCGTCTTTTAGGGCAAATTTGGACCGAGAGACCCGCCGCGCCATGAGTGAAGTTATGAAAAGGTACAGAAACCTAAACTTAGCCAAGGAAATATCTGATCTCAGGAAGAGAATTTTGGAGGAATCTTCTGAGAAAAAACTTTCTCCTCATGAAACAACGAACTTATTTTTTGAGCGCGCGGAGTCGATTTTGAAGCATGTACCAGAGGAGGTATTAGTAGGCGGAGCCATAGTGCACATTGGACTTTTCGGTCATATAGATCATGGGAAAACCCAACTCGCGCGGTGTCTAACAGAGAAACCTTCAACAGCAGCGTTAGATAAGCATCCCCAAGCTCAGGAACGAGGCATGAGTATTGATATGGGCTTTTCTGCTTTCAATCTCGGCAAATACTTAGTAACACTTGTTGATTTACCAGGACATCATTCTTTAATCAAGCATGCGGTAGCTGGAGCAAACATAATTGATTTAGGCATACTCGTAATAGCTGCAAACGAGGGCCCAAAGGTACAAACTATTGAACACCTCCAAATTCTTACCTCACTTGGTGTAGAGCAACTGGTAGTGGCTATAAACAAGACTGATCTTGTGGATGAGGGACAGTTGAACAATGTTAAGAGTGAAGTAGAAAATCTGCTTGCCGAAACTCCATTCAAGGGCTCTCCAGTAGTATGCGTGTCAGCCATAAAATGTGAAGGCATCCAAGAGTTGAAAAAAAACTTAGTTGAAAACATAAGCCTTCCTGTAAGACAGTGGTCGGGAAACCTAAAAATCCCTATCAGCCATTCTTTTCATATCTCTGGTATGGGTACAGTAGTCGCTGGAACTATCATTCGAGGAAAGGTAAAAGTGGGCGCCCAAGTTGAAATTATACCCAACAGAAGGGAATGCAAAGTAAGAAGCATTCAAATTTTTGGGAGAGATGTTAAAGAAGCATCGGCTGGTGACAGAGTGGGCATAACTCTCACCAAGATAAGATCAAAAGATCTTTCAAGAGGGGACATCATAGTTTCGCCAGGCACTTTAGAAGAAAGAGATATGCTGGATGTAGAATTAGAAGTTGAACCAAAATACAGACGTAGTTGCTGCTTAAGGGATTTGGTTCATGTAAGTGTCGGATTAAAAACTACTGTGGGACAGATTTATCCTTATGCTAACTTTAGGACCATGAAAATACTGCAGAAAAAAATTTCTCCAGGGCACAGCTGCAAAGCATTGATTAAGATACGAGATCCACTTCCAGTGGAAACGGGAGATAAGGTATTACTAATGAAACTTGATTTATCCCATAAACAGTCTAGAATAATAGGTATCGCGGAAGTAATAAATCTACCAAGGAGCCCTGAGATCTACTCCGCCAAAATCAAAAAGGGGTATGTCCAAAAAAAGACTGATGACGGCTTCTATGTAGCATCTGGGTTATTTGGAACTAAGGAAGCAGCCCAACACGTAGCGCAGGAGCACAAGAAGGTTTTTGCAGCGTCGTCAAAAATTAAGGGAATGATTGTAAAACGATACGGCGATGAGGGAGATGTTCTTGTCAACTTTGAAAGCCCACCTAATTTATCAGAAGAAGTATACTACTATAGGTTGAGGAGAACCAGAATTGATTGATTTAGAGTCACTTTTAAGAAATACCATACCCAAGCATATACTTCACCACGGTCTTCTTGTAATGCAGGCTAAACTAAAACCGATGCGTCTGCTGTTTGAACAAAGACGGGTTCCTGAAGAAGGATGGGAGGATGAGGTTATAGACTTCTTGTTTACATTGTTATCATGGATGGACACTGACAAAGACCCTAAAGGTGCCCGAATTGGTGAACGAGAAGCCAGGGTAGCGTCACCTTTTGTCTCTAAACTTGCTCATGGATTCTGCCACGGAATTGGAAGGTCAGGTAACATTGTTGCTCCACAACCGAAAGCTGGAGGTACGTCTTTGATTTACTTTTTCACAAACAAATTGGCCTTGGATATGTTACAAAGAGCCGGCGCCCAAAACCTAGAATCCGCTTGTGTTCTTCCCCTAGCCACCGGCATGACAATTGGGCTCGCAGTGGGTGTAGCTAGGGATGACACCAAGAAACGTGAAGTAGTTTATCCTCGTGTCGATCACCACTCTCCATTGAAGGGAATGCAGCTCGTGGGTATGAGGGTAAAAACAGTGGGTTCAGAAGTATCCGGAGATGCCGTAAGGGTTCCAATAAGTAGGATATCTGAAGCTATTGACGAAGAAACAGCGGCGATAGTTTCAACGACTACGTTTTTCCCACCGCGTGAGCCAGATGATGTTAAAGCTATAGCGAAACTCGCGGCGGAGGAAAACGTTTTCCACGTAATCAACAACGCTTACGGCGTACAGAGTAGGCAGATTATGAAACTGATCCGAGGAGCGATTGATGCTGGAAGAGTTGACGCAGTTGTGCAGAGCACTGACAAGAACTTTCTTACACCCGTCGGTGGGTCGATTATCGCCTCGCCAAGTCCCAGCTTTGCCGAAAGAGTTTCCAAAATGTATGCGGGTAGAGCTTCAGCTGCTCCAATTATTCAATTCCTTGCAGCGGTCTTATCGTTAGGCGTTAAGGGATATGAAGTGTTAAGAGACGAGCAAGAACGTAATCGTGATCTTCTAGAGGAATATTTGAGGAAAGTTGCCGAGAAGCACGACGAACGACTACTTAAGGTGTTTAACCCGATAGCTGCTGCTATGACTCTAACTAACCATGAGGCAAAAAAGGTAGGCTATAACATGTATACGCTAAGAGTCACCGGTCCCCGAGTTCTGGAAGAAACGGATTTTGGTGTCTGTTGTAAAAGGTTTCATTCACCATACATAACAATTAATGCAGCTATTGGATCTACTGAAAAGGACGTTCAATTAGCCACCAGCACACTCGATAAAGCACTAAAGCAC
>CAZCYX010000175.1:0-3950 GCA_964503065.1 uncultured Candidatus Bathyarchaeia archaeon | reverse complement strand
TTCTTCTCCAACCTATTGCTCCGCTAGAGTCAGGGAATTTTGTGGGAACAGAGCTAAAAGACATAGTAAAATGGAATTTCCACTTACAACCTTAACCAGTTCAAATAGTACATAATAAATAATGATATTATTGGCTTGCGCACGGATTACAAGCCGAGATTTAAACCCAACCTCTGCACATCTTCACTCTTTATACTTGGCAGTTTGGGCAGAAGAATACGTGGCCTCCTCCAACACTCAACTTCTCTATAGGAGTCCCACACACCGGACAGTTCTGCTCTTTCATGTTCAGACCCATGGCTGGCGTGTAGCCCCCTTGATTCCCATAAAGATCATAGAACTGGTCTTTTCCCTTCAACCGTAATCTCTCTCGAAGCACAAGCCTAACAGCATCATAAAGGGCTCGCCTCTCATCTATACCCAGTTCTGAAGCCTTTCTCTTCGGATGAAGCCTAGCCCTATATAGAATGTCTTGAAAAGCGCTATTGCTCAATCCCACAACAACCGCATCCTTTCCAACCAGTACCGACTTGAGCGCCCTATTATTCTCCACCAAAAGTTTTGAAAAACGCTCAAAGGTAAACTCTTCATCTATAGGTGAAAGTACCTCGGGATTGAAGTCTCGTCTATAGACATAGGAGCGTTCTAGGTCATCGTCCCTCAGTGCTTGAATAATACCCATGCTAGTGAGCCTCACCGTCAACACTGTGCCATCACTAAAATCAACCTTTAAGTGGAACTTGCTTGGAACCGCTCTCTCACTTTTATGATAAAAAATCTCGCCACCATACTCAAGACCCAAAATCAAATTCATCCCATTGTCAAGCTTCACACGAATCACATTACCTCTAGATATGACGAATTCGATTTTTCCATCAACAAGCTGACCAAAGGATTCTAGGTCCTTGTTCAACATACCTATTCTCTGCAGTCTCTCATAGTCCCGTAGATGATAAGATTTTATACGCTTGCCCCGAAGCTCTTCATTCATCTGTTCTGCAAGAATCTTTGCCTCTGGAAGTTCAATGCTCATTATACAACCTCCAATTCTCTCGTATTTCTAACTAAATTCTCTTTTTAACTCTTCTTCGTCTAGTTTGTGAAGGCGTTTCAACACCTTCAAAGCGATCAAAGTTATCCATTTACTCGGCTTACCTACGGTTTCTATGTTAGCTTGCATTCTACCAGTTGGAGCACTTTCAAGAATCCATCTTCCATCTTGACGGCGCTTTTCCAACAAAACTTGGACGGCGTCACTTAACCGCTCATCCTCAGTATAGCCTAGTTTGGTCAAAACATCCAATCCTCTTAAGATGTTGTATCCGTAAAACCATGGAAAACCAAGTTTCAACCATGACTGTTTAATTACGTTATAGTTGTGGTGATCCGCCTTAAAGAGACGATGCATAAGAAGAAATTCTGCTCCTCTCTCTATTGCTTGTTTCATATCTTCTGGTAACTTTTCTTTTGGGGCTTCACTGAAACCTTCTAGTGGGCAGATTGTTCCGTAAAAGCATCCATGCGTGTCTTTGGCGTGTGCTCGCCAGTAGGGACAGAGCCATCCACCGTCTCTGTTTTGAATCTTTACAAGCCATTCCAAAGCCTTCCTTACTCTCGGATCATTTACGTATCCTATTTTTATCAACGCCGCCGCCATGTTGCCAGTAAGACATGAATACTGATGTTCCACAACTATAGAGGAAACCCACTCGTTCGCCGAAGGCAACTTCTTTCCTTTTTCGCGCAACCGCTCATATTCTTTGAATGCTCGTTCAGAAGTGTAACTTGAAAAGCCACCCTCATCTAATTGAAACTGAAAGATGTGTTCACAAGCATTTCTTACTCTTTCATCACTTCTGTCCATTCCTAACTGGCCTAGCGTCATTATTTGCCAATAAGAAGACTTGTACTTGGGATGGTAAGGATTCGCTGGTTCTTCCCAGTATCCTTCAAGTTTTTGTTTGGAGAATATCTTTGTTATCACGTTTGAGGTTGAAATTGTGGCTTTAGCAGCTTGTAGCTCCGGATCGTCTTCTCTTCTGTCCAAGAGGTCTCTAAATGTAAAATAGCGAACCGAAGGATCTTCCTCTTCTAAAAGCCATCTAACTAGGCTTTTCACAGAGAAGCATCTGATGTGCGCTATTCGATTCCCCATCGTTTAGTGGCCTTCACTAAGATGAAGATCACGAATGCCACAATGATAAACGTTATCAACGCCACTAGGAATGCTCCGATGCCAAATACTTGCTGGCCAATTTTAGATTGGAAGCTCGCTAAATCCTCCAAGCCAGGCATGGCAAGGCCTATTATCGGCATTATCAGGTCTTTGACGAGTGATTCAACAAGTTTACCCAGATAAACACCCATAATGAAGGCAACAGCTAGACCCATGACCTTGTATTTTGAAAGGAAGTCCATGAACTCATTCCACATTCCTTTTGGTGGTGGTGGAGCGGGCTTAGGCTCAAGCAATTCCCTGATGCGTTTCAGCTCCTTTAACATTTCATTCTCTTTAGACATTTAAATCACAGTTTAGAGATTAACGCTCTTCTGCTTTTAGTTTTTATGCACGCATAATCCTCTGAACTGGCTAATGCCCAATTTGTAGTCTCCTTCTATTTCACTTCTGTACAAGCCATTCAAGAAACTGTGGTAACAGAATAGAGAAAATCCTCAAAAATAGGAAGAAAATCCAAATTAACACAAATATTAAGACTATTCCACTGATAGCAGGATGGAAGTTTGTTAAAAAAGGGAAATATAGCAGGTAAAGGATTATACTGAAAATTATATACACTACATGCCGAAATAAAACTATCGAGTTTTCATAACTCAGCCGTTTCTTTGTACTATATTTTCTGGCGGGGAAAATGGAAAATGCGTCAATCAGTTTCTTCAGGCTTGGAAGAGCCCTTAGAACGAGAATTGTAAATGCTATGAAAAATATTAACGAACAAAAGCCCTTAGTTTGCTGGTTAAATGAACTGGCTAATGGGATGAATACTAAATTGCCGAAAAGCCATATCAGAAAAGCCGCTAAGAGATTATGAACAGTTTTTGCACCATAAGTTCTTAAATATTCTGTAAAATTTTCCATTTCCTCTTTGACCGAATCCTCCACGTATTCGCTCTCCTTAATTAAAAAATAGAGGAGTTGAGGGGGTTATGCCTTTTTGACTCGTTTCTCCAACTCATCAGCCCATCTTGAGGTGTATCTGCCAATCACCGATGCGATTGCTCTGCAGCTTCTCCATAAAGCGAAGATTGCCCATATCACTATCAGTATTAACAGTACAGCTGGGATGGTTGGATCGATTTCGACTAAGTAGCCTGCAAACAGAAGATACGCTAAGGATACCACAACTACATATAATATGCCGTCTAGAGCGGTTCTGTAGTTTTTATATGTTTCAAGGCCCACTTCACCGCCTGCCCTTCCAAAATGATAAGCCATGACTCCTGCAATGCCGCCAGTAAGTCGCCGGATATCAACGAAGACCGTGAAAATTATAATTGCTAAAGCGACTACGATAATGAAGCTGACAATCTGCTCCACCTGATAACCAAAGAATTCTTTACCCACCCCTCTCGCAATCGGTAGGAAAATCAGATTTCCAAAGACCCATATCAGTATCGCTGCACCAATTGAGAGGACGACTCTTGCCCCCACCTGTCGTAGAGCTTTTGCAGAATCCAGATACATCTCTGTACCGAACTCTTCTACCTTTTTCTCCTCACCTTTTCGTTCTGCACCAGCAGGCTCTATTTTTCTTGGAGGCTCTTCTTTTCTTGCACTCATTAAATCACATCCTTTTGTTGTTTCTTAGTATTTTCTAACTTATAATTTATAAGTTTTATTCGTCGTTTTTATTAAAATTTTTATTAGATAGTAAGACAAAGAATAAAGAATCTTCACAATCTAACGTACAAAGGACGTGTCGAATATGCAA
>CAZCYX010000174.1:0-3965 GCA_964503065.1 uncultured Candidatus Bathyarchaeia archaeon | reverse complement strand
GCTGGAATCTGGCGTTGAGAAGCTTGGTATTAAATATTGTTTATATACTTAGATTAGGATTGAGAAGATTTGGGTCGTGTTTCCCTATGGAACTTGCGATAGAAACTGACGGATTGACGAAGAGGTATGGTTCCTTAACTGCAGTTGATAAGCTTGACCTCAAGGTAAAGACAAATACTATTCACGGGTTTTTAGGCCCGAATGGTGCTGGAAAGACCACCACGATAAAGGTCTTAGTAGGCTTGTTGAAGCCTGATAGAGGCACTGTCAGGGTTCTCGGTCAAGAGGTTGATGGAGACAGACCAGATGTTAGATTGAGAATGGGCTACATGCCCGAACTCCCAAAGTTTCCCAAACATCTGAAAGGATGGGAACTCCTAGACATTTATGGAAAAATGTATGGAATGACAAAGCAAGAGCGTAAAGAGCAAATACCTAAATTGTTGGAAATGATTGGGCTCCAAGGCAGAGAAAAAGACTTACTTGGAAAATACAGCAAGGGAATGCAACAACGCCTAGGCATTGCACAAGCATTGTTAAATAAGCCCGAATTGGTCATTATGGATGAGCCGAGCTTAGGTTTAGATCCAGTTGGCATGGTGGAAGTTAGAGAAATAGTGAAAGAAATTGCGAAGGAAGGGATGACTATTTTTATATCTTCTCACTTATTGTTTGAAGTTGAACAAATTTGTAGTCATGTTACTATCATTCATCGAGGAGTGTCTTTAGTCTCGGACACTCTTCAGAACGTATCCAGTAAGATTTCGGGACCAACGACATTGCATGTGGAAGTAGCCGACCTCTCGGATTCCATCGTAAAAGCCGTGGAGAAACTGGCATTTGTTTCTAAGGTGTCACAAGATGGCAAAACATTAGTCATTGACGTAAAGACACGCGATGATGTTAGACCTTTGGTCTCTAAGGCGATAACAAAATCTGGAGGGGTCATCGTTTCGATGAATTTGAAGGGACGAAGTCTTGAAGACGTTTTTATGCAACTCGTCAAAGAATCGGAGAGAGGTAAGGCAGAATGAACCGTACTGAGAAGAAATGGTTTAGAATAAATCCAAGGTGGATGACTCGTTTCTGGGCAGTTGTGAAATACGAGCTTCTATGGAATATTCGAAAGAAAAAGTTCTTAGGCGTGGTCATAGTTGCATTTGCTCTCGCCACCTTATCTTTGGCGCTACCAGTGATTCTAAGTAACGTAGTCAATCAACCGTTAAGCCAGAATCCAGATTATGTAGTCAGGACGGGCGCAGGGATCGGTGGACTAGGTCTCTTCCTTTTCGCAGTTGTAACAGTCATGAACAGCATTTCAGGGGAATTTGAGAGTGGCACCATCGTTCCGTTACTGACTAAGCCCGTTTCTCGAACGATGGTTTTTGTCGGTAAGCTATTTGCAGCTTTTCTCACTCTTCTTGCTGCATACCTTGTTCTTAACGTGTATATGGCTATTGGAGGCACAATCGTTTACGGTCCTCAAAACAACCTGCATCTGATACCAATTGCCTTGTTAGGGAGTGTTCTAAGCACCTTTGTATGGGTTGCCATTGTTCTAGCTATAGGATCCGTCTCAAAGAGTTCAATTATCGCCGCTCTTGGAACTTTTGGCATTTTCCTTGGATTATCCATAGGTGTCCCAATTGTTTCCATGTTTTCTGAGCAAGCGTGGGTTCTCACTTATGTACCTGGAAGTGGTGTATCAGGATACATCAAGGATTTAGAGCCGACAATTCTCTTATCAACAGGTACAGACAACATCGCCACCAACTTGATTAACTATGTTCTTTATCCTTCGTCAGATGTAGGGATTTATAAAATAGGCTTGTTCACACCTGGAATGCCCTCATTGGTGGAACTTTATGTAGAACCGCTCTCATTTGTGGTCCTAAGATCAATTCTAGTAGCATCAGCTTACATTCTCGTGTTCTCATTTGTCGCATGGTATGCCCTCAGGCGAGCCCAAATACTTGCCTAAACTACTAGGACCTAGCGGATGTGCATAAAGTATTAGAAAGAAGATACGTACAAAGAAGAGAAGTTGGTTTACTTCATGCAAGTTTTAGCGATTCGAACCCAAATTTTCAAGCCCAGAGACAACTTGGTGTCAATTGTTACAAAATCCTTGCGAGAACACGATATAGAACTAGAAGACGGAGATATCTTGGCTATATCCTCAAAAGTGATATCATCTGCAGAAAGACGCATCATTTCATTGCGAGAAATTCAGCCATCTGAAAAGGCAAGGGAGTTGGCGAATAGGTATTCGTTGGAACCCGAATTTGCTGAATTGGTGTTGAGAGAGGCAGAGAAAATTTACGGTGGCGTTTACAAAGCTATTCTCACGTTAAAGAGTGGCATCCTCACTGTAAACGCTGGTATCGACAACAAGAACGCTCCAGTGGGCTATGTTGCCTTATGGCCCTTAGATCCCAAAAGCCGAGCAGACGAAATCCGTAAAGAAGTCAAAGAGAGAACTGGAAAAGATATAGGCTTAGTAATCGTAGACAGTCAAGTAGTTCCTCTCAGGATGGGTACACGAGGCTTAGCATTAGCAACATCTGGTTTTAAACCCATAGAAGATTGTAGAAACAAAGAAGACCTATTCCAAAAAAGATTAGCAATCACTCGTCACTCTATTGCAGACGACTTGGCATCGGCAGCCCATCTATTAATGGGCGAGACCGATGAACAAACTCCAATCGTTCTTATTAGAGATGCGTCAGTTACCTTCACGGAAGTCGATAATGAAGAAGAAACGAAAATTCCCCCAGAAGAATGCGTGTACATGAAATCCCTTTATCCACAGTAAGAATATGTTGATGAAATGATACAATGTGTTATGAAGAAGCTACAGTTTGTAAAATCCATTGTAAATGATGTGCTTATACTAACCTGGTTTCAGTATTCAATATTTGCATGGCTTAAAAGAAAGTTCACTTTGAAAAGCTAGATAAGGTAATTTGTTATCAGATCTCGCTATCAAAAGATATAAATAGCATGGCTGACCGTAAACCAATCAGATGATGGGAATGCTAGACACAGAAGATCTCTCCTTTCTCTGAGAAATTTTGGACCTGCATTCCCGGAGTTTCTTCTAGTGATTTTTCTTTGAATCATAATTGTAAGATATGTCTTAAATCTTCTAGACGAATTTCTTCACAAAATTCGTTTAGATATATCAGTAAGCTAAGCTAGCACGTGTCGTTCATGTTGGCTCCATTCTCTCTCTACATTTTCTTTAAGCTCTTCAGCCTGCTGGCGCTCGTTTTTTAAATTCTTTCTGATTCTGTTAAGAAAAGGTTCATCCAGTGCGTCAATAATACCGTTAAAGAGTCTATTCCAATGTGATTGATCAATTCCAAAATCCTTACATTTTCTTCGTTGCAGGGCATAAGCAATAGCTAACTCGTCCACTTCAAAAACAATAGTTACCATCGCCAGATTCCTCTTCATTCTTTATTTTTTGATGAAACTTACCGCATATATTAAAGACGTATGTAAGTCACAACTGTTAAAGCACCTGAGATGATGAAAGCTATACCCCAGACTATTTTGTTCCACCAGAAAACTTTCAATCCATCCATCATACCGAAAGGTAACAGGTTGAAAAGGGCAATCCATGCATTGAATGCAGCACCCCATATCACGATTTCAGAAAAGGGCGGTGATAAGTAGAAGAAAGAAAGCAAAAGCATACTTGACAAAATAATATTTGTTAATGGTCCAGCGATAGCGGTTTTTCCAGCAATCTCCTTACTTACTGGTCCTGCAATCATAACGGCACCAGGCGAGATTATTTTGAAGACGGGTAAGAAAATTGAGAAGAGAGTGATAAGGGCACCAAACAAAGTTAGTCGAAATTCCGCCCATAATCCAAGGCGTTGTGCCTGTATCTTGTGGCTGAGTTCATGAAGCAAAAAGGCAAGAGTGAAAGCTATTGTTAACCCTGCCAAGATTTC
>CAZCYX010000173.1:0-4009 GCA_964503065.1 uncultured Candidatus Bathyarchaeia archaeon | reverse complement strand
ATTGGGAGGGAACCAACTACACCACTAATGTAGTCCTCCCAGAGTTTCCATTAATGATTGTTCTACCTCTATTCATGATCGCAACACTACTAGCAGCCATTGCTTACAGAATAGAAGACATTATATGATAAAATTGTGCAAGGAAAAAGGAGAGATATGGATGGTATCTCCACTGTGGAGAGAACTAATATTCTTGCTTTCCTATATGACTGAGAGAAAGTCATGAAAGGATTAAAGAAAGAGAACACACCAATACTCACAGGCTATCAGATATTCCACAATTACATCATACCATATCAAGGTTTAGACGGAAAGACTCCATCAGAAGCATGTGGAATAACTGTTCAAGGAAAGAACAAATGGAAGACTTTAATCCAAAATGCGAGCCAGCAACCGAAAGTTTACAAGGATTTAGAACAACCGAAGAATTGACAGAACCAGAATTGGTAAAGTTTAAGAGTTATAACGGTGTTATGAGATTCTTGTGATCGACATGTCTGTTGCCAATAGTATTACTGATTTGATCGGAAACACTCCTATGGTGAAGATAAGGAAACTCATAGGAACAAGCAGCGCAACAATCTATGCAAAGCTAGAATGGTATAACATCGGTGGCTCAGTAAAGGACAGGATGGGGTTATATCTTATAGACTATGCTGAGGTGGAAGGAAGACTGAGTAGAGACAAAACAATATTGGAGGCAACGTCAGGGAACACTGGTATTGCACTTGCGATGATAGCGGCAGCAAAAGGTTACAGGATCGCCATCACAATGCCAGTATCCGTTAGTGTTGAAAGAAGGAAGATCATTAAAGCATATGGAGCCGAACTAATTCTTTCGCCAGCAGAGAAAGGAACTGGAGGAGCCATTGAACTTAAGCAGAAATTGCTCAAAGAAAATCCCGGCAAGTATATTGATATAGATCAATTTAAAGACCCAGCAAACATATTAGCACATTATGAAACGACTGGGAAGGAAATTCTTGAACAGACAAAGGGAAAGGTGGATATGATTATAGTTGGTGTTGGAACAGCTGGGACCGGAATCGGCACCTCCATGCGAGTGAAAGAGTATAATTCAAACATAAAAATTGTCGGCGTTATGCCGAAGTTGGGTTTAAGTATTCAAGGACTGAGGAACCCTAAAGAGCCCTATCCTACTCATCTGTTCAGGAAAGAGTCTTTTGACGAAATTGTAGAGATAACGAAAGAAGAAATACCTCAAACTTTCAAGCTGGCACGGAAGATTGCTAGAGAAGAGGGGTTGCTTGTTGGTATGAGCGCTGCTGCAATCATGTACGTTGCACTTCAAAAAGCAAAGGAGTTAGGAAAAGACAAAACAATAGTTGTAGTACTCCCCGATGACGGATCAAAATACCTCAGTACACCTCTCTTCGAATAACCGTCAGAGGTAAAAATGTATGATAAAAGTGGCACTCTCAAATGGCAACCAAAATCCTACCGGAATAAAGTTTATATTTTGGGATATAACACTGTTATGACAATCTTGCAAGGTGAGAGAAATGGGTGACCGTTTTTGTTTCTATAGGTAAAGCCCAAGGACCAACACAAGTAGAACTTGTTGAACTGAAAGAATTAAAAGAGCATGAGAAAATTAACCCCGAACATTTAAAGGAATTAAAAGAGAAAATAAAATCAGACAAGGTTCTAAAACGACCAATAGTAGTCGATAGAAACACAAACATAATCCTTGATGGGGAACATAGATTTAACAGTTTGAAAGAACTGGGGTTCAGTAAAATTCCTGTTATATTTGTTGACTACAATTTACCTGAGATTACAGTGAAATCATGGAGAAAGGGAAATCATCTAACTAAGCAGATTGTAATTGAAGCAGGCTTGACCCAGAAAAAACTTCCAAGCAGAACATCGAGGCATATGGTGAAAATCAGTGACAAGCTGAAACATATTTCATTCATGCAAAAAAAGGTTGACATTCCGCTTTTGAGGTTACAATGAACGTATAATTAGTTGGTTTCTTTACCGATGAAAAGTTCAACTATATCAGAGGCAATCTTGATTAACTCTTCCACTTGCTGTATTACAGATTGGTGACTTGGTTCAACGGTCTGCGCCACTTGTTGCACAGTTTGTTCAATTTCAACGAGACACTTTAAAACGGGATCTTCTATGATCTGTTTTTTGTACATGGCCTCACGAACAATTGTTTCTACAAATGCGGGTTCTCCGAGGCTGTAATAGATGGCTATTTGAGCCTTTCGCACTGCTTCTAAGATTAGACTTGAAGCCATGTATGGTGTTCTATGGGCAGCTGTTAATTCTGCCTTGGCTTCTCTGAGATAACGTGAAGCCCATCCTTTTTGATAGTCACTTATCATTGACGTATTTGGGATGCCTCCTCTTGCCTTTGTACATATGCAATAAATGAAATACGATATAAAGCCTATTCTGCTTCTTCTGGTTGAGAAGTCTGGGCAACCTGCATGGTCATTAGCCGAGTTACGTAACCCGCCACTCTGTTTCTTAACTTTGTTGAGGGAATATTTGTGAGCGATTGAATGGCTTTCTTGTTGTCATCAAAATTTGTCGTGAATTTGTCCGCATACAGTCTCAGGAGTTCTCGTGCTACTCTTTTCACATGTTCAGGCCGTACATTACCCAAACTTTCAAATCTCCATTGCGAGTTTGCTCGTGCTCTTATTTTTCCTATGATATAAACCGCATTCTCTTATGTGTCTTTTATTGCTTACGCTAAATTTTGACCCTTTTACAAATCTGCCGTTTAGACTAACGTTGTTCCAAAAAAATTGATTAAGGATTGTTTGGGATTTGTTCGACTTATGGTTCCTTCAGCTTTTCATTGACATAATGGAGATGACTGAAAAACCGAGGACTTGTACCCGAATAGAAAAAGGGAGATGCTGAAGTTTCAATGTCACAAGTAAATTTTAAATAGTGGCTTAAATAAAAAAAGAGGCTAAGAAGGGGTTTATATGGCAGACCCAGAGTTAGCTGTTGCTCCTATGCACAGAATCTGTAAGAATGCTGGCGCAGAGAGGGTTAGCGAGGCAGCTGCAGAAGAGTTAGCCAAGGTTCTCGATGAAGTCGGTGTTAGGATCGCAAAAGAAGCTATAGACTATGCTAAACACGCCAAAAGGAAGACTGTCCAAGCAAGAGACATTGAAATAGCTGCAAGAAAAGTAATCGGTGAGTGAATCTATCCTACTTCCTCTATTTTTTGATATTCTTTATGTAGGTCATAAATTTATAGAAGATAAGTTTCTAAATGCGCGCGCAATTGCTTATTATTGACTTGACAAAACTCGGTAGCAAGACAAGATATGATGAGTAATACATGCATATGCACGCAGAATGGTAATCTTTTTTAATGAGTATGCGTGTTTGCATGGGATACCATAGAAGCGGAGGTCAAAACATGGCTAGAAGAAGCAAGAAGGAGAAAGCTACAGGTCAAGAACAGCACAGACAATTGCAAAGGGCTAAAAAGATGAAGAAGAAACAGAAAAAGAACCTTGAGCTTCCTCAAAGGCATAAGAAGAATAAGAAATAGTTTTTTTACATACATACCTGTTTTTGCCATCAATGTTGAACCTAGTGTGCTCTCTAACTGATGTCGTTTATCTAATGTTGAAGTTTTACATTTTTACAAATATGATCTCACATATGCATTATATGCTTCAATGTAATCCTTCGCAAACCTTTCGGCATGCTTCTCTGTTCCTTTGTGCTTCATGTTGTACGTTCTTAGATGGTGATAGAACTCGTGGAGAATCACATAGGGATTATGTAGTTCATTCAGGTTTGATACATAAATAGTCCTTTTTTTGGCGATGTAGCATCCAACGTTTTTTCTATGGCCTTTCGGCATGCCCACTTTTAATTCAGGTGTTATGATATTGTAGTATTGGCTGAGGGCTTTGAGGGCATCTACAGGGTTTTTGGAAAGAATCAAATTCACTATTTTGGTCTTAAACAACTGTTCAGAGTTCAAAATTTTGATCCCTCT
>CAZCYX010000172.1:0-4053 GCA_964503065.1 uncultured Candidatus Bathyarchaeia archaeon | reverse complement strand
TAAATCCTCTAGCTTCGGAGAATAAGCTCATCTTTACTACAGGCCCTTTGACAGGCACATCCATCCCAGTTGCTGTGGAGTTTGGGATCTTCGTAAAGTCCCCCCTAACCGCCCATCTTGGAGAATCTTATTCCAGTGGTTTCTTTGGTCCCCAGCTGAAATGTTCCGGATACGACGTGTTGATCATTGAGGGGCGTGCTAGCAAGCCAGTCTACCTACGGATAATGGACGGTGATGTTAGCTTAGAACGAGCTGAAGATCTCTGGGGGAAGGATTGTTGGGAGACAGAGGAGATTCTGAGAAAGGAAGCCTCGAAGGACTCTGGAGTGCTGACTATAGGACCCGCCGGGGAGAACATGGTTCGGTATGCCTGTGTTACTAGTGATTTTCATAGGCAGGCGGGGAGGACTGGTCTGGGTGCCGTGATGGGTTCGAAGCGATTGAAGGCCATCGTGGTTAAGGGGTCAAAGAAAGTGGAAGTGGCCAAGCCCGTTAAGCTAGAAGACTTCGTTAAAGAATGGACACAGAAAGCTCTGAAAAGCCCCAAGATGAAAGGGTTGCGCGCGTATGGAACTCCTTCCCTAGTTGCTCTGGAAAACGAGCTAGGTGTCATACCCACCAGAAATTGGCGAGAAAGCCTCTTTGAACACGCAGAAGAAATTAGTGGCGAGACCCTCCGCAAACTCTACGTGACTAGAAGCGTAGGATGCCTAGACATGTGCCCTATTGCCTGCGGCAAACACACGTTGGTTCAAGAGGGACGATACAAGGGGACTAAGGTCGTAGGACCTGAAAATCAGACAATCTACGCGTTAGGACATAACTGCGGCATAGGTAATTTGGGTGCGATTATCAAGGCCAACGAATTGTGCGACCGGCTGGGACTAGACACTATGTCTACAGGGTGTACTGTAGCCTTCGCCATGGAATGCTACGAGCAGGGAAGATTGACTAAGACAGATCTGGATGGCATTGACCTGCGGTTCGGCAACGAAGAAGCCTTGATAGAAATCCTCCAAAAAATAGCCTATCGAGAGGGATTTGGCAACCTCCTCGCGGAAGGAGTTAGAATCCTAGCCACCAAGCTAGGGGCAGAAGACTACGCAATTCAAATCAAAGGGTTGGAGCCCTCAGGCTTTGATGTGAGAGGGCTTAAAGGCGCGGCTTTAGCCTATGCTGTGTCCAATCGAGGTGGATGCCACCTGAGGGGGCGAGTAGAGTTCATGGAGCTTCTTGGAATGGTGGACCGCTTCAAGATTGAGGGTAAGGCTAGGTTAGTGAAGGAAAGGGAGGACCTATTCACTCTATTAGACTCTCTTATCGTCTGTAAGTTCGCGGAACCAGTATTCGATTTGAGCCATGTGGCTAATGCATATTCTTTGGTAACTGGCAAAGATTTAGCAGAGAAAGAACTGCTTGAAGCCGGAGAGAGGACGGTTAACCTAGAACGTCTGTTTATCTCAAGAGAGGGATTAAGCAGGAAAGACGACACCCTGCCCAAGCGAATCATGAGCGAGCCCATAACTCAAGGGTCAAGTGAAGGGCAGAAAATAACCTCAAAAGAGTTAAAGCGAATGCTAGATCAGTACTATATGCCCAGAGGATGGGACAAGCGCACTGGAAAACCGACAGAGGAAAAACTAGTAGAGCTAAAATTGGAGGAGTACATCGAATGAAAATCTACTTACGGGAGGAGAAAAAAGGGAAATTGCGGGGGCATCACCACATAGCAATGAAATATAAATTTATATTCCTTCCTTCGAATCCTATTCTCTTTAGTCTCTATACTCTGTAGCCGCGCGCGCAATAACTCAGTATGGATCGTTGCATTCATGGATACGTGTGACGCACGCGCTTTGAAGTCGTGCTCTCAAGTCCTTCAAAAGCTAGCTATTCTCACGAATGATATATAACCCAACATCACTATTATCCCGATGATTCCATACTTTGTCGTAGTTTTCTGCATGTTAATGACGTTTTTTGTTGGGGGGTTCTTTAACAAAGCAGCATAACGCTTGATTATAGGGACGGTTAGGGGGAAAAGTATGAAAAACAAGAGTAAATGTCTGTAAGGGAGTAAACCAAAAGCCGAATAGACGAATGGCGAGAAACCTGCTATCAAAAACATAAATCCAGCGACAATAACACCCTTCTTCCTTCCATACCTAACAACAAAAGTGTGAACCCCAGTTTTACGATCTGCTTCATAGTCTCCAACGGCTTGGATAATATGGCCACCACAGTGAATTAGCACTAGTGGCATGACACCCCACATTATTGATGGAATATTGGAGATCAGCTTGTCATTTAACCCCCCTCCCATTAAGAATGGCAGCAAGCCAGCGCCTATACCTGAAATCACGAAGTCTGCAACTGGTACACTTTTCAGTCTAAACGGGGGAGTAGAATAAGCAGTCCACAGTCCCAAGTAAACAACAAACAGCGGGAGAACATGTACGTTGGCTATGAACACCAAAATCAAACATGAGATGACTAGTAAGAAAGAGAAGATTAATGTCTTCCTCGGTGTTATTCGTCCAGAGGCCACAGGTAGATTTGACTTGACCTCGTTCTCTCGATCTGCCTCACGGTCAAAGTATTGATTCAAAACGAAGACGCTCGCCGTAGCAAGTGAGAAGGCAAAGAGGACTATGGCAGTAATCTCAAAGGGAGACACTCCAAAGAGAACACTCCCAAAACCAAAATTGAAAATCCATCCAAGCCAACTCCCAACCCTTGCAGCCTCAAAATACTGAAACATTTTATGCCTTCCAGAACGAAGTTAGAAAATGCAAAATTTAAGAGTTTGGACCATTTGCCTAGATATTTTTGGCTTTAGCGCGCACGGCTGAAGAGAAGTAGTTGAAGCAGCTTCGCGCCAAGAGTTATATGCGCGTGCAATAAATATAAGATGACTTCTACAAGATTGCCTTTTTTTTATCATACAAACCTTGCTCTCTATTCACTAGGCTTTAATGCAGTATTTAATATGAAATTGATAATGAGATTTCTTCTTCCAGCAATGACATTTAGGACAGACAGGCATTATATATCTTCCTCATAACATTTCATACAACAAACATCCTCATATTTATCTATGATCTTTTCCACTCATATACAAGAGTTGAAGCGTGAATTAACAGAATTACGAGATGAACTAGAAATTGACAGTAAAAAGTGGAAAACGAAAAGTTTGTCGTAGGTGCGGAGCAAGTAGACCTGGATCACATATGCGGAAACTAGATGGTCAATGGTTTTGTATGGCGTGTTACAAGAATGAACTAGAAACAAAAAGGTTAATGAAAAATCGTTAAAGGCGCGCGCACATTTAATGTGCGATAACACTTTTAACTCTACCGTACCATGAATCTAGTGAAGAAATTTGCCACGCAAGGGGAAATCTAGGAAGCAAGGGCACAGAGAACGTGCACGCCGCAAAAGAAAGAAAAGAAGGGAACGCCCTCCACAATAATTCTTCACTACTCTGCGCGCGCAGGGAGAATACTCTTAATTTCTTTGATTTTCGTGTGTTTGTGCGCGCACGCAGCGAAAAAATATCGTATGGCTACTTTTTCGAGCGTTTTTCTTTGCGCTTTTTTCTTTTCTCCGCTCTTTCCTTCTTGGTCATTGGTTTCTTCTTAGAGCCTTTTCCCATACCCAACTCGATCACAATAGTAGAATAGTCTAATTAAGGAATGAATTTTTCGGCTCACGCTGCTCACCTAACATTTATATTTATCTGCAGAAGTGAATGGTCAAGCACAGGCGAAGAAACAAATGGAAAACGAGAACGAAAAACGTGTAAAAAAAGCCCTTCAGAAAAGAGTCAAAACCAGACGATATACTGGCAAATACAAAGGAAGAGGCAAATACAAACCAAAAGAACCAGCGTAGCTGAGCATGTGATACTTTCATTCCATAATTGCTGTTGTTCTTTCCACCTATTCGTGCATAACTTTCGAGACTACTCGTACGTACTTACCCCTTGATTTCTCAAATTCACAATTAAAAACTGCGTGCGCGTTACGTATATATACGCTCAGGGTTTACCCG
>CAZCYX010000171.1:0-4095 GCA_964503065.1 uncultured Candidatus Bathyarchaeia archaeon | reverse complement strand
ATATGCATAGCGAAGTTCGTTGGCTTGCACGTAAAATTTCGCTTTTGGAAATAGGTGGTTATTGCCACAGTGATCAAAGTGGAGATGCGTATTAATGACTATACTTATATCCTCTGGTGTCAGACCGTGCTTTTCTAGCTGTGCCTTGAGAGTTTGGTCTCGTCCTCTTTTTACAACATGAAATTTTTCATATTTTTCTGGTAGCTGTCCGATTCCAGTATCTACCAGAATATTTTCCTTACTTGTGGTGATTAGGAGAGGCTTCAAAGCTGCCTCATAGATCTGCCCTGGATATTTTGTATATATAAGGAAACTTTTGTCAAGAGTGAAACATCCATCATTTAAGAGAAACAGCTTCAACTTCACAATCCCTCTAAGCCGTCTTTGTGAATACTCATAAACAAATTTTTCTCACCTGACCTTTTGTAGTTGTCGTATCAAGTTAGGTAAGTCAGTGATAGATGAAACTAGGTAAGTAGCTCCTGCTTGAGCCAGTTCCCTTGGAGAGGCAATACCTGTGGGTACCCCAACTGCAATTATGTCAAGTCTTCGGGCACATTTCATATCCAACATACTGTCTCCCACAACAACAGCTTCATTAGGCTTAATATCCAAAATCTTTAACACCTCTCTCAAGTGGGCTGGATCAGGCTTAACTGCAACAGCATCTTCCCTAGTTACTATTGCATCAAAAAATTGATCAAGATTATAACGCTTAAGAAAGAGATTTGTTGACTTGCCCCTTATAGTGAAAAGCGCTATCTTTAATCCCATCTTCCTCAAAGCTCTAACTGTTTCCAGAACTCTAGGCATCAGATTCGTAGTTTGATTTGCTTTTAACTCATAACGATCTGCTATCGACATCACGGCTCTCTTAATCTTTGTAAATTTTCTTTCTTCTTCACCCTTGTTCTTCATGCAGACTTCTAGTTTCTCCAGCATTTTGAATATGCTCTCGTTTAAGGAAAAGAGGGATGAAGGATAGCCTTGTCCATTGAGAAATTGTATTGCTTCGGCTCTTATAGATTTAACATCAAGATTAAAGTTTACTAATGTTCCGTCAAAATCGAAAATCACCGCCTTAATTGTCAATCAGGCTTCCCCTAAATTTTAATGAGAACTCTTACCACCCTTGGTATAAGATATAATTTATGATTTAGAATATTAACAATTTATTTGGGTAAGATTAACAAGTTGTGGAGGGGACTTGTATAAGCCTCGAGAAATATGTAGATAATCCTTTATGGTCCATTCTTGTAGAAACGGTTCACGCCATGATCATGTTTCCTCAACATAAAGCCTACACAAGAAATGTCATCCTTCATGAACAACCAGACACAACTCCTTCAGACCTGGCAACGAAACTAGGCATTCCTCTAGGTGAAGCAATTGTCATTCTCTTTGAACTAAAACAGCAAGTCAAACCAAATGAACAGAAGACGCCTTAAAAGCCAAAAACAACTTAGAGCCCACATTCAATCTCATATCACTGAAAGAACGCTTCGTAATTTGAACAGTAAACTGTTTTCCCACATCGACTTGAAGCTTAACAATAGAACCAAAATCTGAAACACTAATTACTCTCCCTTCAAACACATTTCTCGCACTTGAAACAATCAAATTCTTAGACAGGATTATGTCCTCTGGGCTAATAAAAATTGAAACCAGGCCATTGCTTTGAGCTGAAGTTACCAACTTAATACCATTTCCAATATCTACTAATGTAGTGCCATCTTCTGCCACTTTTGCGTTTCCGGTAAAAGTATTTTCAAGAGCAGCAAAACTTGCCAGAGTCTTGGAAAATCTTCCAAAAATTTCTGACGGTGTTCCTACTTCGCTTATTTTTCCATCATTTATTAATGCAATGCGGTGGGGCAGATTCTTCGCCTGAAACATGTTGTGTGTAGCCATAACTATCGTGGTTTTTAGTTCACGATTAGCCTCAGCTATCACCTCTTCCATTATTGAAGCGTTTTTTGGGTCCAAATCTGCTGTGGGCTCATCTAAAAGCAGAAGCTTAGTGTTTAAGGCTAATGCTCTTGCCAATGCTACTCTCTGCTGTTCTCCTCCTGACAATTTTTTCGCTTGACGTTTTTCGAAGCCTTCAATTCTAGCAAGCCTTAATGCTCTGCCAACTTCTTCATCAACTCTATTCTTTGGCAATTTTCTGAGTTTTAATCCATAAGCAACATTGTTGTAAACTGTCGTGCTGAACAAGACTGTTTTTTGAAAAACCATTGTGCTCTCCATTCGCATTTGAGACATGTTCCTGTCTGTGATTCTTTCGCCACAGAAGTAAAGTTCACCTTTTGTTGGTTTATCAAGAAAAGCCAAAATCTTTAGCAGTGTCGATTTTCCAGAGCCATTAGGCCCAAGGAGTGCCAAGATCTCTCCATCGCGAATTTGCAGACTCACATCATCCAGTGCTGTAGTTTTATCGAAAACTTTTGTAATATTCCTTAGATCGAAGGTGCTGCCCATATTGCTCTCCTTTGAATGAGGCTTAATGTCAGATTTATCCCAAAAACTATTGTAAGCAGTATTATGCCTAAGGCGATGGCTACATTTAAATTGCCTCTGGATGTCTCAAGCTCAATTCCAGTGGTTAGAACGTCCGTCCAGCCAACAATACCTCCACCTACAAGAACGGCAACTCCCAACTCTGCGATCGCTCGATTGAAACTAGCTACTCCTGCAAGAAAAACTCCGTTTAAAGCCTCTTTTAAGACGGCTATGGACGCTTCAGACTCTGAGGCACCAAGAGTTTTGGCTAAGCTAAGTATCTCTTTGTCAACGGCTTCTATGGCTGTTGTTGC
Organism: uncultured Candidatus Bathyarchaeia archaeon; assembly: GCA_964503065.1. Classification (GTDB taxonomy): domain Archaea; phylum Thermoproteota; class Bathyarchaeia; order Bathyarchaeales; family Bathyarchaeaceae; genus JAOUKN01. The sequence continues at coordinate 1,279 of CAZCYX010000171.1, read as the reverse complement.
AAAACTTACGATTATGGGCGTCACAAGTACAGCTTCACCAATTATTATCGCAGTTGGAGTGTACAATAAACCAAAAAGCCCAAGTGGTCCACCCTTCGAAAAAACTAGGTACAAGATCAAGCCTAAAGCAACTGTTGGAATGCCTATCAAAGTGCTAAAAACACCTTTAATTAAAAATTTTCCACGAAAATTTCTAAGCCCTAAAAACATGGCAATTGGGAGCCCCCACAGAATAGCAATCAGCGTGGCAGCCCCTGAAACATACAATGAACGCAGAGTGATGTCGTAAACTCTTGGGTCCCCTGAGAAAATGAGCTCAAACGCTTTTAGGATACCATCTAATATCTCTGTCAAATTGGTTTGCCCTAGCTATAAAGTTCAGGGTGACCATCTATATATTGCGGTGGGCACTCTGCCCCATCAATGAATGCATAGTTTTCTATCCACTGAACAATTTGTGACGTAGAATTGTATTTCAAAAGTTGTACAGCACCATAGAAAAGACTCTGTCCATAATCGCTTTTGCCATAATTTTCTATTAGCTGTTGGCCCTCATCGGAAATTAGATATTTAATGAAAGTGATTGCATCATCAAATTTTACGTGAGGGTGGCATGTTTGATTCACTGCTATTACGCTGTAGACGTTCAGCAGTTCTTTTTCCTCGGTTATGAGAGCTTCCAGGGTTATGCTGCCATCTTTAAAATACTTTAAGTATGTGCCAGTGTCTGCAAGAGTATAGACTGAAAACTGTTCAGCTTTAAGAAGTGTTTCGCCCATCTTGCCGCCTCCGCTTGCATACCATGATTCAGTGGACATCATCGTATAATTGAAGCCGGCAGTTTGCCATAGGCTTTTCTCTTTTGTATGTGTTCCAGAACCGTCACCTCTAGAGATCCACACCCATGTGCTTGTTTGATTTCTTCCATAAGCAGCTATCCTCTTTAAGGCAGCAGTAACGTTTAGTCCTCCGATGCCTGCAGGATCTGCTGTTGGACCCACTACTGTGAAGAAGTTGTAGGCTATTATTTTTCTGCATACTCCGTATCCTTGTGTAAGAAATTCTTTTTCCAATGATGGTGAATGGACAAGTGTGAGGTCGACATCACCTTGTTGTGCATGTTGTATTGCTATGCCGGTGCCTACAGAAATGAAGTTGAGGTCTACTAAGTATTTGGCTTCGTAGGCTTTTTCTATCTCATCTAAAAGACCAGTATCGTAAAGGCTTGTGGTTGTAGAAATCATGAGTCTTTTTCTAGCAAAATACTGAAAATAGATTA
>CAZCYX010000170.1:0-4143 GCA_964503065.1 uncultured Candidatus Bathyarchaeia archaeon | reverse complement strand
GAAGAATGAATCTTTTAGAACGAGCTGAAATCATCATGTTAAATGATCCCTATGGCGTTACGCTGTCTAGGGGTTGTGTAGAAGCAATTGTGGTAAGCCGCGAAACTGAAACCCGTGCTTATGAAATAAATGAGAAGAGAAAGGTAAAGGGGTTACCACTTTTAAATGTCATTGTTATTGACATGGTGCAGGCAGAAGACGATGTTCCCATTTCAACAACCAGAATTAGGCATGGCGAAATAAACCACGAAGGGCACATCTTGAAACTTTGATTTAAACAGTGGATGAAACGTTGAAGAGAACTGGTGTTGCAAAGCTTCCACTTCATTATGGAAGAGCTCCTCGTTGGTTAGTTTCTCGAATGGTAAAACTGGCAGGACACATTATTACTGTCATCGTCGACGAGTATGGATATGATGAGTTCCTACAAAGAATTTCTGATCCATTTTGGTTTCAAGCATTAGGATGTGTTTTGGGTTATGACTGGCATTCATCCGGTGTTACAACTGTTCTCACGGGTGTTTTAAAAGGAGCAATAAAGGTCGAAGAACATGGATTAGCTGTGTGTGGAGGAAAAGGTAGAGTTTCGAGGCAAGCACCTCAAGAGATTAGTCAAGTTGGAGAAAGTTTCGGTTTCTCAATAGAAGACATTAATCGTTTAAAATATACAAGTCGAATGAGCGCCAAAGTTGATAACACTGCCATTCAAGCTGGCTACCCCCTCTACCATCATGCTTTCTTTATAGCCGAAAACAAGAAGTGGACAGTAATACAACAAGGAATGAATGAAAAAGACAGAACAACGAGAAGATACCACTGGCTTTCAGACAACGTAGAAAACTTTGTAGTTGAACCTCATGACGCAGTTGTTGGAGAAATGAAGAGAGAAGTTGCACTAGACATGACTGCAAAGGAGAGTATAGAATGTCAGAAAACTTCTACTGACATCGCTAAAGAAGAACCTAAAAAAGTTATGAGAATGCTCAAATCCATTCGTCCTATCTTTCAAAAATCTCTCCAAGAATGGATGCCCACAATCAAAAAGAAAGAATACGTAATCGATGTTCTCTCATTGCCTCGTAACCTTAACTGGAAAGTGATGAAAAGAGCCTATGATTTTCAACCAAAAAATTACGAGCAACTTCTCAGCATTCGTGGAATAGGACCTGCCACTGTTCGCGGTCTCGCCTTAATCTCAGAACTCATCTATGGCAACCCCCCAAGTTGGAAAGACCCTGTTAAATACTCCTTTGCATATGGAGGAAAAGACGGTGTACCGTATCCAGTCAACCGAGAAGCGATGGACGAATCTATCCAAATCCTAAAAGACGCCATCGAAAACGCAAAGATAGGCAATAAAGACAAAATAGAGTCGGTGAGGAGACTAAGACAATTCACTCAACCGACGACCTCGACAAGCAAAACTTGAAAATAAACCGTTTTTCAACCATGCACTGGATGTGAGTGAACGCAAACAAATGAACAAATTTTCGTATCAATCGATTTTCGCTTGGCACTATACCAACAAAAACTTTATAAATGTTTGAATCATTAATTCGGAACCATGGCAAAGCAAACTTTAATCAAACTTCTATACCAGCTGATGAAAAACTCAAAAAGAAGCGACAGAGACCTAGCAAAAGTTATCGGCGTATCACAACCAACCATCACCAGAACAAGAAAAAAATTAGAGACAATGGGATACATAAAAGAATACACAATAATACCAGACATGACAAAACTTGGACTAGAAATCATAGCATTCACCTTCCTAAACCTAGTTAAACACCCTCCAAATGGCCCATCCACAACAAAGAATTATGACGACTTGCTCAAATGGCTAGAAACAAACCCAAATATAGTATTTCTAGCAATTGGCAACGGGTTAAATGGAAAAAATCGTTTAATGATAACCACACACAAAGACTTCACCGAATACTCAGAATTCATATCAGATCTCAGATCAAGATGGGCTACCTGTCTCATGGATGTTGATACCTTCCTTATCTCAACAAAAGGCAAAACACCAAAACCTTTCTCCTTCAAATACATAGAAAACATAAAAAGAGATTAACAAACCGCTCTACTGACCATATCTCAGTTGACATCAAACCAGTGCACACGGCTTTATACAAGTGAAACCAACAGTTAATTACTGTAAAGTAGTTACGAGAATCCAGTGACCATATTTGACCCGCATTGTATTTATAACTGGGCAACCCAGTATCGGAAAAACAACTGTTTTACTCAAAACTATTGAAACTCTAAAGAAAAGGGGATACAAGGTTGGTGGAATGATCAGTCGAGAGGTCCGTGAAAGAGGAGTTCGAATTGGCTTTGAAATCATTGACATTCACACTGGACAACAGGGTTGGTTGGCTCACATCAACCAACAAAAAGGACCTCAAGTCAGCAAATATCGAGTTAATTTGGATGACCTAAAAACAATAGGTGCCAATTCTATTCTCGACGCTATTAAACAAACAGATATAATTGCAATAGATGAAATAGGTCCAATGGAACTGTTTTCACCTGCCTTCAAGGAAGCAGTCTTCCAAGCCCTCGAAAGCAACAAACCACTTCTAGGAACTATACACCACAAAGCCCAGGATGCACTAATCAACACCATCAAAACAAGAGAGGATACAGAAATTCTTGAGGTAACATATAAGAACAGAAATATCCTCCACAATCTTATTATCGACAAAATTCTTCATTCCCTTTCAGAAAAATCCTGAATTTATGAATGGCCAATCAATAAGAGTTGTTAAAATGCGACTAGCTGGTGTAGACGATGCTGGACGAGGATCAGTCATTGGACCCCTCGTGATTGCAGGCGTATTATTGGACGAGAAAGATTCGCTGAGACTCAGTGATTTAGGAGTAAAAGATTCTAAACGCCTTTCGCGGCGAAGACGAGAAGAACTCTGTGAAGAGATAAGGAAACTAGCCCTTAAATATCATGTAGTAAAGCTGTCTCCAGCAGAAATTGACAAAGTGGTACGGAGTGGAAGAAAACTTCACAAACTGAACCGCTTAGAAGCCCAAACAATGGCTAGAGTGATTGAAATACTTCAGCCTGACATAGCATATGTGGATGCTTCTGATGTTTTACCTGAACGATACAAATATCATATAATGGAACACCTTTCCTTCAATGTAAAGATTATATCTGAACACAAGGCAGACGTAAACTATCCCGTTGTTTCAGCTGCCTCAATCATCGCAAAAGTGGAACGTGACAAAGTAATTTCAGAGTTAACAGCAAAATACGGAGACCTGGGATGCGGCTATGCCACCGATCCCAAAACCCTTGAGTTTTTAGAAAGATGGATAAGAAGATTCGGCTCTTGCCCAGATTTTGTTAGGTTATCTTGGGAAACAGTGAAAAGGATAAAGAGGGAAATAGAGACTACCCAAACAAAGATCACTACGAAATAACGAGTTTATTCTTCTTTTCTTGATGGTGAGCCGAGGCATTGAGTTTTGTGCACACACATAACAAATCCTAACATACTTACACTTAACTTGCATAGACGATTTAAAGAGTTAAATATCGAAAACACCATTTCTCTCAAATCTACGCTTCAAACCGTAATTGGATAAGGAAAGGAAACAATATGGAAATAATCGTATGTGCTAAACACGTCCCCGAAACAGCTGAAGCAGAAGTCACAATAGACCAAAGCGGAAAAAGAATAAAGACAGAAGACCTCGTCTTCGACATCAACGAATGGGACGACTACGCCCTCGAAGAAGCCGTCCTAATAAAAGAAAAACACGGAGGCACAATCACCGCCATAACAATAGGCCCAGAAGAAGCAGACAAAACATTAAGAAAATGCCTCGCCAGAGGAGCCGACAAAGCAAAAAGACTAACAGACAAAGCATTCGAAGGATCCGACGCCTTCGCCACCGCAAAGATTCTACGCAAGGCAATCCAAAACTCACCCTTTGACCTCATATTAACAGGTGCTCAAGCTGGAGACGACGGATACGCACAAGTCGGCGTCATATTAGCAGAATTACTCGGAATCCCCCACGCCACCATGGTAAAAAAAGTAGACATAACAGAAGGATCAGCGAAGGTTAATCGTGAACTGGAAGGCGGCTTAGAACAGGTGATGGAAATAAAACTTCCAG
>CAZCYX010000169.1:0-4178 GCA_964503065.1 uncultured Candidatus Bathyarchaeia archaeon | reverse complement strand
ATTACGTTAAACAAGAAAGGTTCATGACACAAAAAAGGTTTATAATAGTTATTCTCCATAGCATTCAACAACCGAGCCAGATAATCATGAGCCAAGAACCAAACAAAGAAGATATAATTGCACCCAAGCTGCTTGTTGACAGACCATCCGATTTCAGGTTCCATGCAGCATATCTTGCCTATTCTGAAGCATGGGACAAGACAGCATCCCAAGAGATCAGAAGCAAATTGAATGAAATCATGGAATCGCTCTCTAAAAACGAAATCGACTACCAAAATTTCTATGAAAAGATAAATCAGTACAGAATGAACTTTCGTCCAGAAAGTACGCGTTCTAGAACGTATATAGAAACTCAAAGAAAGAGAGAATGGAGAAGAGAGAGAGCAAAAAGCGAAAGAAACGCAAGGCACAAAAGATAGCGAAGAACACATTTCTGCTGGTTAATTCACTAAACCTGACAGAGGCAACCATAGCGCTTAGTAAGTGCTTATAAGCAACGCCAACTATAATAGTGGCATTCGCTAAGTTGTTCCTTAAACCTGTAAGGACAACAATGGCGTTATACAAAAAATGAGAAAAGGAGGGTATTGCATGTCTAAAGACTCGGATACAATCTACATTGGAAGAAAACCCGTAATGAGTTACGTGTTAGCGGTCATAACAAGCTTCTCAGGATCTGACGCCAAAGAAATAATCTTGAAAGCACGTGGACAAGCGATAACAACTGCTGTGGATGTAGCTGAGATAACCAAACGCAGATTCCTTAAAGAACTAAAGATAGGCAAAATCTCCATAGGAACAGAAGAAATGCCACCGAGAGAAGCAGAAGGCAGACCTAGAATGGTCTCAACAATGGAGATAACGCTGTCACGTAAGTAAGACAAAACTAACACAAATTCTAGTGTGTGCTAAAAAATGAGTAAAATAGGTGACCGTGTCAGGTGTCCAAAATGCGGTAAAGAGAGTCGCGTTGTGTGGGTTTCAGAAGATGGGAAACTAGCTGGGTTGAAATGCACTGGATATCACAGTCAGATAAGCCCACCGCCTACAAAGTTCAGTAAAAATATCCAAACCAAGACGAAGAAAGGAATGGTATTCCTTATAGAACTAGGCAAATAGACTTCCATTTACAACATATATTAAGTGTGAAGTTGTATAATTTTACTCTAATTCTTCTATTGTAGTTTTCGTTAAAGCTCTTATATCGTTGAATTGTGTTAGTTCTCCGTAACCCACAAGTGTTATGGCAGTTCCCTCACGTCCCATTCTGGCAGTTCTCCCAATTCTATGGAAATATACTAGTGCATCCAATGGGACATCATAATTTATTATATGAGTTATTCCTTCTATGTCTAAGCCTCTCGCAGCAACATCTGTTGCAACAAGCAGCTTTAGCTTTCCTCTTCTGAAAGAATTGACAACGAAGTGCCTTTGCGGTTGAGTGAACCCAGCATGAAATGGTTTTCCATCATATCCTCGCGCCCTTAACTTATCTGCTAGTATGCTTGTTCCATTGCGTGTTCTGCAGAATATTATGGCGCGTTCTATGTGGTTTTCGTCTAAAATGTTACATAAAATTTCAAATTTGTTTTGCGGGTTTACAACCTTGTAATGCTGGTTTATTTGTGTAAGGGCGATCTCGTCTTTGCTTACGAGTATTTTTTCGGGGGTCTTCATGTATCTTTTGCATACGTTCATTACTGCTTGGTCTATTGTTGCTGAGAAGAGGCTTGTCTGCCTATTTTGTGGCACCTTTGAAAGTATGTATTCTATATCGTCTATGAACCCCATATCAAGCATTCTATCAGCCTCGTCTAGCACAACAATTTTCACTGATTCCAGATCCAGTGTTCCTCGTTCTAGATGGTCTATTACGCGACCTGGCGTGCCCACAACAATGTGGACGCCTCGTTCCAACGCGTATATTTGTTTTTGGATAGATTCTCCGCCGTAAATTGGTGAAACCTTGATTGCTGTGTATTTGCTGAGATACCTTATATGCTCTGCAACTTGTATGGCGAGTTCACGTGTTGGCTCCAAGACTAAGCCTTGAACAATGTTAATTTTTGGGTTTAGGCGCTCAACCATCGGAATTCCGAAAGCCGCAGTCTTGCCCGTTCCAGTCTGTGCCTGCCCAATAACATCCTTACCTTCAATTAATGGGATTATTGCTTGAGCCTGAATTGGGAAAAGACTATTGAATCCAAGCTCTTCAATGCCTTTCATAACTTCTCGATTTAACGGTAAATCTTTAAAGTATTGTATCTGCATATATTCATTCTCCTATCACAAAAATTTTGCATGTGGTTTTCAAAAAGCCTTTAAAGCTTCTCAAGTTTAAACATGAATTAGTGTGACAACTCCATTAAACAACAGCCCTATATAAAAAGGTTTACCACGCGCAAAGGAAAATCGGGTTAAATCCAGCCTTTCTCAATTCATGCATGCATTTTCGTGGAGCTGCAAATTCTGTGGAAGTTCTTCAGAACGAGCTACGCAGTTCCTTTTTATTATTGTTCGATGTCGGAACAGCTATGGATGTCGCAACAGTTAAGAAACTTTCCAGGAACTTCTGTGCCAACATACATGATAAACCATGTATTCGTCAATGCAACGGAAACCTTTTAACAATAGGTTAATATACAGACATGAGAATGTTACACAGTCGGGATTCTTGAGAAAAAGTAGAGTTAAGCAACGTTTGAACGCTTTTACTTTTCTCGATGATTCTGTCTGAATACATAGGAGTTAAGAAAATGGGTAAAAAGAAAATCATAAGTGAGGAGCAACTTAGCGCTCTAGTGCTTCCAGCTACGACTGATGTGCTGGGCATAGCTTTTCGACTGATGGGTTTTGATAGGGTTTTGGTTCGATGTCAGGATGGCAAAGAACGCCTCTGTAGAATCCGAGGTAAAATGAAAAGGCGAGTATGGATAAGGGAAGGAGATGTGGTTTTGGTTTCTCCATGGGACTTTCAGTTTGATAGGCGTGGCGATATTGTGTGGAGGTATAGAAGGAATCAGGTCGAATTGCTAAGAAGTAAAGGATACCTTTCAATTGAAACGAGGTAACAATAAATCGCAACTAGGAATGGATTAGATGCAAAGTAGAAGATGGACAACGAGAGGGCGCCCTCGTGGCAGAGGTCATTCAGCAGTTGACACGAGGCTCCTCGAGTATCTTGCAAAAATCTCTGTAAAACACAGAATTGACCCGAACAAACTCTTCAATAAGATTGTGGATGCCTGGAAGAATCGAAGGTCTAAGTGTAAGCAATTAACAATTCAGTGCCGTGAAAAAGAGAGAGACCATGCCATTTTTCTTATAACCACAGACTACAAGGTAGTTGCGCAATTTCCTATACCAGAGCCCCTTCTTAAAGAGACAGCTCCACTGAAAGAATTTGCGTACATAATCGAATGTGAGAAAGATGCTCTAATGAAGAAAAGGAATGACAATGGAGTAAGGTATTTAAAAATTCATGATTTGAAGACGGGAATGAAGCGAGTCAACTTGAAGGCTCGTGTTCTCGCGATTTCAAGACCACAATTAGCTCTGACAAAATACAACGATTATGTCATGTTTGCCAATGTAACTTTGACAGACGAAACTGGCGCTGTGAAACTGACTCTGTGGAACGGTCGGATAAACTCACTTTCCATCAATGACATAGTTGAAATTGAAAATGCGAATGTCACCGCGTATAAGGGTGAGACCCAACTGAGAATTGGGAGACAAGGCAAATTAAGAGTTATCGAGAATCACAAAGGAGTCCTCACAAGAGAACTAGAACACATCGTTTAAGTTAGCTTTCTATTTTGTTGCGAACAAATTTTATGTATTCGCTATTTTTCCAAATTATAATTGTTTTAGACATGTGTTGTTATGGCATTTTGGTTTCTTTGTGCACGTTCTTCTCATAAAAACTTAGATTTGTAACAGGCTAAAAAGTTGTCCGGTCTCGGATCAGCATGAAGAAGGTTGGATTAGCAGTATTGATTAGCGCTTCATAATGTTTATTATACTTCAGAATCCGAATGTGAAAAAAGGATTGATAAAAATGAAGGGTATATTAAAGAAACTACTGCAAAAGAAACGAGGAATCGTTGGTCTCGAAGCTGCAATAGTGCTGATAGCCTTCGTCATTATCGCTGCAGCTTTCTCTTTCATGGTTGTAA
>CAZCYX010000168.1:0-4280 GCA_964503065.1 uncultured Candidatus Bathyarchaeia archaeon | reverse complement strand
GGGTTGCTTGTGGATCCGGCTACTATTCGATCCTGTCCTTGTGGTCCGATGTAGTTTCCTACGCTCACATGAGCGTAGTACTTTAGCTGATCGTTCTCTGGATATTCATCTGGTCCACATAGCACTGCATGAATCTTGATTCCCCTCTCTGCTAAGGCATCAGCCACATTCTTGGCCTCGTCGAATGAAGGTGAATCTCCCATGCCGGCTGGGGCATCTGAGATGAAGATTACAAGTTTGTCAGTGGCTATTGCGCTGTTAGCTTCGAAGTCGGTTAAGGCTGCTTGTAAGCCTAGATAGTGACTTTGAGGGAGAGGCCCTCCCGGTGTAGCTGTCAGGCCGTCTATGGCTGTCTTAACAGTTGCGTAATCGTCTGTCAAGGAGGTAAGTAGCCTCGTTTCACCTGGGGAGTCTCTGAATCCTATAACTCCGAATCTCACTGGCATTTTGTTCATTAAGGATAGGATGTCCACGAGATATGTTAGTTGCTCTTTGACTGTGGCCATGTATAGCTCCATGTTGCCTTCGTCAACGACAAATATTATGTCGAGGGGCAGGAATACTTTGACCGTGAAGCTTCTGAAGTTGTTGACGATGTGGCTCACTTGCAGTAGTTGCAGTATGAGTTCTGTGTCGTTGCTATATGTCCAGACACGGATCTCTCCAACGTAATCTTCACGGGCTTCGAGGCCTTCGATGGGTTTCATCTTCTGTACATCGATTTCAACCATGCCCAACGGATATTTCTCACCATATATTTCGACGTAGGCCTTGTAGGTCAAGAATGCACCGTAGACAGAACTTATCGTCAGTCCGATAACTAAGAATACCGAAGCTAATTGAACTATTTTCTTCTTTCTCATGTTAGACTATCTCACTTCTATTGCGCGTGCCCTACGGTAACTGGCGTTTAGTCTTTAATTCTACGAAAAATTATGTGTGGATTTGATATTTAAGAACGGTAGAACCATAAGACCAGACCAAAGGGCTAGAAAAGACCGATAGAACCAGACCCGAGAACCAGACCAAAAGACCAGACCGAAGGTTCTGAAATCAAAAATAAGTGATACATCAATCTTGTTCATGGCGGCTAGAGTGACCGAGTTGGACGAGTTTCTTGGCTCTATCAAAAACGGTATGTGGCACAGCCTCAAGCAGCTATCAAGAAGACTGCCCATCTCACTCGATCAGTTAGCTGAGATTTCGAAATCGCTCGCCGAAAGGGGTCTTATCAGATATGAGGAAGGAAGTGGATTGGTGAAGATTAATCCGGGATGGGAGCTTCTCCTCTCTGGGGAAGAAGAAAAGGTTGATCATAAACCCGCCTTTGGGACCATCATAATACCACCGCGGCAAAGCGTAAAGATACAGGACGTTCACATTACTAATGCAACGAGTCTTGATGTTGAATTGTGGATTAAAGTTTGTAACAAACTCATGGAACTAGCGATAAGCAAGATTGAGTAGTTGTGGCTAGTGCGCGCATATATTTTTCAAGGAGCCTTCTTATCAGAAATTCGAAATAGTCTGGATCGTCCTTCTTTGCTTCTTCAAGTACTGCATCTATTTTTGGTGTGACGCATGCGAACGCTATGAATGTGAGATGTTCATTTTATGAACTTTCGTGTTTGCGCGCGCATTGGTATGTGTATTTGTGTTTTACTGTTTGAAAGTAATGCTTAAATACATACTATGAATCTATACAGTTTAGTAAGACATACGATAGAGGGTATCACGTGTGGGACCTAAGGGCGTAGCCTTAACAACACTATTTGCTGTCGCCGGGATCTTAGTCACCCTCGTTCTTCTTGATGGAACGGCTATGGGGACGTTGTTGGGAAGGGTGACTTTGCCTAACATGGGAACTGTTAAGACCATGGGAGTTGGGGTTTACTGGGACAGTGACTGCAACAATCAGGTTACTTCTATTGATTGGGGGACCGTTGATCCTGGGTCAACAAAGGATGTGACGGCTTATATTAGGAACGAGGGAAATGCGCCTGAGACTCTTTCTTTAGAGACAAAGAATTGGGATCCTCCAGATGCGTCCAGTTACATGAGTCTCAGTTGGGGTTATGGGGGGCAGGTTATCGATGTGGGTGAAGTAGTTCAGGTGGCGTTGAGTTTGTCCGTTTCTGATACCATAGAAGGAATAACTAACTTTAGCTTTGACATAGTTGTAATTGGAAGCGGTTGAACTAGCACTGTGCGCGCGATGTGAAGTTATATGCTTCTAGAACGTAATAATAGAACGTGTTTTCACAAGAAATATCAGCAGATAGCAAAGAACTGTTTTTGGGAAAGGGCAGTTTGTCTAGATACTCAGTTTAAACGCTCAGCGATCGGTAGTTACTAATTTATTAGTAGGACACTCTGCCCTTTCTTTTCTGCATTGCTTTGACTTTTCGAAAACGGAGTCTTCGTCCTACTCAGGATTAGTTATTGCTGGTAGCCTTTGTGCAAAATCTTGGCTGAATAGCCAGTCAATAAAAGTTTTGAAGCGTCCGATTCGATTAATATCCTTGGCTCAACGAACAGAGACACATCTGCGTTTTGGTTTGATGTCCACAAGAATGGATATAGTGAAGATTGTTAGGTAGATTAGGTGTGGGATTACGAGTTCAAGAGGTACATACGAAGGAAACATGAAGAATGTAGGCGCCAAAACCGTGAAGATTGGTATAAGCAGGAATAGGTTTGATTGGTGAGGCTTGAATAGAGTTTGCATATCTTCTGTCTTGAAAAGAATTACGGAAGACAGTAGGAAAAAGATCCATTCGGTTAGGATGTTTGCTAAGCTGGTTATTCCAATTCTCATACCATAATCGTTTGTGGAAAGTGGCCATAGTAATTGGGCTCCTCCGGTTAGACCGTCGGCGAGAGTATGCAAGATAAGAGCCGTGATATACGGTGCTGCTTTTTTCCTATAGAACATGAAGGATGGAAGAAATAGTAAGCAGAGGATGATTATTGAGTGCGTTGGTCCTCGATGTTCTAGTCCTGGGATCAGTAAGTCGATGTCTGGTATGATCGACAGTACAAATAGTAAGGGAACGTTTACATCTACCTGTGCCAGCTTTGACATTGCTTTTCCAGAGAGGTACCCGATGGCCAAGTGTCCGACTGCGTACATTGTCATTCCTTTTGTGTGTGTTTGTGTACGTCTACCTAGGAGTTGTAAATAAAATCTTTTTCGCGAGCGCTTGTTAACTCTGGGTATCGCCGGTCGCCTTCTCGCTTAATGCAGGCTGAATGACCGGTCGATACAGGTTTGAACACAAAGGTATGAGTGAATGAGTGTCTCTTATGTTGAGATGCTGTTTTCTGTTTTTGTTTCGTGTTCTCTTATGATTGCTGCTGTTGATAGGGTGAGGGTTAATGCTAGTAGGCTGATGGTGATGGGTGTTAGGCGTATGCCCCATGGCGTATAGTTCAGAAGAAGTCCGGTGATGGGAACTAGGGCTAGGCTCATTCCTATGCTTAGTGCTATGCGTTCTATGCTGTCAAGTTCTTTTATTGATGTTGGGATTGGAACTTTTGTTGGAAACAATGCTTTTATGAGACTATAGCCTGGCAAGAATAAGACGAAAATTGAACCAAGTATGTATCTTGCGTAGACTATTGGATAGGTGTCTTCTGGGACGGTGAAGATGACTATTGTAGTTGTTATAGTGAGAATAATTGTTGTCCAGTACCAGTAGGCCTGGGGGGAGTGTAGGTATTTAGTAAGTTTTAGCGGAATTGATGGTGAAGTTTCTTTTAGAGTAATTTTTCCTTCGCTTTGTAGCCTCAGGATGCGTTCTATTATCTTTTGTTTAGGTGAGGGAAATTTCTGTCGGACTATGTTGGTTAGTTGTTCAACATCTTTTGGTCTTTCTTTCTCCACCACTTGAAGTATGAACTCCTGTATTGTGGCGTTTTCTATTTGTTTTTTGTTCAAGGAAATGTCCTCCGCACGTAGATGTGTGTGGAGTTTTGGTTTATGGTCACATCTTAATCTGAGTAATGGTTATAGGCGAGCGTAGGCCTTTAGGGGGATGTAACTATCGTCATTATTCGTATTGCCACTGTGAGTAGGAAAATTGTGCCTAGTGTTAAGGCGGTGTTTCTCAACAGTTTTTTATTTATGAGTAGGTTTGTCCGTCCATAGTGGGGTGATAATAGTTCTGATGTTATTAATAGGATTATGGATGTTATTGCGAGCCAGAGGCTTATGTCGTTGAATGTTAGTGGGAACTGCATTTTTTATTCCTCGAGAATTCGATATTGAACGTGGATTG
>CAZCYX010000167.1:0-4304 GCA_964503065.1 uncultured Candidatus Bathyarchaeia archaeon | reverse complement strand
GTCGTTCTTGGAAGACACAATTTCAACAGGTTGTGTTTCTCTTGACAAACTATTAGGAGGAGGAATGCCTAAAGGAGGAATCTCTTTAGTTTACGGAGAAGCGGAAACTGGGAAAACATCCTTTGCCATTCAATGTGCAGTCAACTGTGCTAGAACAGATTGCAAGACCGTTTTCATAGATGCAGATGGAACATTTTCTTCGAGGCGACTACTGCAAATAGCCTATCGTGACATTGAAAAACTCTCACCGCTTATAATTCTTTTTAGACCAACAACTTTTCAGGAGCAAACAAATGTAATCGATCATCTTGAGAACTATTTAACGGAAAAAGCTGGATTAGTTGTCGTTGACACAATCACGTCTCTCTATCGTGTGGAGCTTGGAGCCTCTCCAGAAGAAACATTTAAACTGAACCGCAAACTCAACACACAACTTGCATATTTAGCTCAGACCGCCAAAACACGGAAGGTGGCGGTACTTATTACAGGTCAGGTTCGAAGCACTCTTGTGGAAGAACAAATTAATGTTGAGCCAGTGGCTACACGAGTCCTAAAATTTTGGTCAGACATCGTACTCCGATTCAGTCATACAGGTCAATTACGAGTAATCAAAGTGCTTTTAGAGAAGCATCCTAAACGTAAACACCCTCTAAGTCATTTCCTCATGATAGATAGAACTGGTGTTCGAGACTTTAGCCACTAACTTTATCTTATCAAATTTAAGATGAATGAGAGAAAAAGATATGTCAATCACAGTCATGGACATTGTCTACGCTTTATATTTCATATTTCCAGCTTACTGCGCCAACGCAATTCCAGTGATATTTGGTGGAGGTCGCCCCATTGATGATGGACGAACTTTCTTGGATGGAAAACCAATATTCGGTGCTCACAAAACTTTTCGAGGTTTTTTCGCTGGACTGTTGATTGGAACGTTGGTTGGTGCTCTTCAAAGCGTAATTGGTGAATCTTCTTCGATGCCTCTTTTTGAATACCCTCTACTGCTTGGATTCACTACTTCGCTAGGAGCATTACTGGGCGATTTGCTCGAATCTTTTATTAAACGGCGATTAAACCTTTCTCCCGGTGCACCATTTCCGGTAGTAGATCAACTCGACTTTGTTATAGGGGCTCTTCTTTTTTCTCTCATTGTTTCGCCACCCTCTCTAACAACTGCTTTACTCATCATTATTATGACACCGCCTATACACCTTTTAACAAACTTCATGGCATACCTTTTAGGAGTTAAAAAGACACCATGGTGAGTTGGGTGTTTAACAGTTTGTCTATCATGAAGAGTGCACGAGTCATGATTAAAACATGCATGAACATAAAGCCTACAGAAAAAAGGATCTATGGTTGTAACTCTTACATGTGTGCATGCAATAAGGTTTAGAACATGATGCACATGCATAGCGAGCATCAATAAGACTTGTTATTGGGCACTACACTATCTTCTCCCTTGCTACTTTTCCCAAATTGACTATCAAGTCTCGCGTGTTCTTTATATCTTCAAGATATACAAATTCGTCCACACCATGATAATGTGTGTCAGCTCTTATCGTTCCGTAACATACCACGGGAATCCCATTTTTGGCAAAAAAACTTCCATCATTTCCTCCCAGTTCTGCAGCAAGGGGTAAACTTTGACCTATTGTTTTCTTGATGTTCTCTGAAACTGTTTGCACAAAGACCGAATCCTTTGGTGTGTGATAGCCCTGAAGTTTGTTAGTGATCTCCAGTGACGCTTTGCAACCAGTTTTCTCAACCGCTTTCTGGAAATAGTCTATTAACTCCTTTTCAGCTTGTTCTGCGGGCTCTTCTGGTAGAAGCCTTCGGTCAAAGCGAACTTCACATGTGCCGGGTATTACGTTTTCTTTTTCTCCTGCTTTAATCATTGTTACCGTATATCTTCCCCAAACATGTTGTCTTGGGGCTTCAGGCGGTGCATATAGAATTGACTCTTTTTTCTCAACTACTTTTTTGTAGGGTTCAAGTGCAGCGAGCAGTCTCATGGCTTCATCGATGGCGTTTTTAGATTTGAAGGGGTATCCCGCATGTCCTTGTTCTCCTTGGACTGTTATTTTTCCCCAGATGATCCCACTTGCTCCCAGGTAAAGCCTTTCTGGACCTGCATCAACGACTAATGCTGCATCACCCTTTAATCCGTAATCGCTTAACACATAATCTACGCCGTATCTTCCACCGATTTCTTCATCTACTCCTGCGATAAGTTTGAGGTTTATGTCTAACTTTTCTTTCTTTAGTTGTCTCATGGCTCCAATTGCGGCTACGATACCTGATTTATTGTCTGCAGTGCCTCTTCCATAGGCTTTTCCATCCTCAATTGTCAGCTTGAACGGGGCGTATCTCCAATTAGGTCCAGATGGGACAACATCGAAATGTGATTCCAGAAGCAGAGTTACGTCTGAACCTGCGTCAAGGGTTACAATAACGTTTGGACGTGAAAGCCCATCTTTAGCTCCTTTTTCTCCATTGATTATTTCTACGTCAAGGGAGTTTAGTTCTGCTTCTTCTACAATTAGCGATGCACATTTATCATATCCCTTCTTTGAAACTGATTCGGTGTTGATTTCAACCATCCTTGAGAGTAAATTAATTTCATATTCTAGCGAAGTCAAGGTATATCCTCATGTCTTCTATTTTCTACTGAGACTTAGATTTTTTGGCATTTTAGTATTATGATTAGTTAATGGATTTTGCGCATTCTTATAAAAAGGGGAGAGGAATTTCGGCTTCGATTTTCGCTAGCCGAGTTTGAAAACCAAGCTTTTGTTGTATATCCGTGTAAGCGGGAAATGGTGTATTGAACTGCCTCTTGTTTACAACGATATCCTTTGGGCTTTTGAGGCTTGGGAGATTTACTGCTTTTTTTCCTCTCCCCATGAGAATAATGGTTAAAAAGGTATATAAAAATTGTGAAGGTAAAAACTAAATATATGATTTATTTTTGGAAGGTAGAAGGGGAAAGGGTTTTTTAGGACGTGAACTTCTTTTTAGGCGTTTTATCTCAGAGGTTCCATCTTGCGAAGAAGGCATATTCAGCACCTATATATGCAATAACAATTAAGATAACTCCTATTAACAATAACATGAAGGCTTGACGAGGTCTATAAGTGTATTTTGTACTTTGGTAAGTCAACAAAAAACCTCCAGCTCCTATAGTGTAAATTAACATGACAAAGATACTCTCCGCGAGAAGCTGCTCATTCAAAGCATAAGGATAGACACCTATGAACCTCCCTTCGATAAAAATTGCAAAGAAAGGCTTTTCCAAAAGGTCATAGACGCCGCCGCCTAACAGAAAAATAGAAGCCGCAGTTACCACGACTGCAAAAATCAGAACAGACGGCTTAGCAGTCACTATTTTCCAATAAGCCCTTTGTAACATATAAGACAAAGATGCCAAGTTTCTTTTAACCCGTCTTGTCACAATCCTTATCTCCTTTTTCTAATAGATACTGTGCTACTTCTCTAGTCCATACTCCAGAATATTCATTTTTCACAACCTCATTTAAATATTCCTTCCAAGAAATCGTTAACGCCTGTTTCCAATCATCATATCTCTGAACTAAACTCTCATAAGCCCTCTGGTGTAATTCACAATATTCACTTATTGATTCTTTGTTACATATTTTGCATTTCACGGCGTTTTCTCCTTTCTTCTTTTAGTGGACACTTTGGATTGAAGCATAGTCTCCAAGGTCTTCTGCCCTTGATTCGCACTTGTACTAACGGCCATTCGCAAGCTCGGCAATTCTTTCCTATCGGCTTAATTGTTCCTTTTTGAGGAAGGGGAAACGAGGTTTTACACAGACCTTTGAAGTAATTGGTACACCCTATGAAGCGTTTTCCAGTTTTGCGTGAATATAAAATCATCAATTTGCCAGTTCTACAATCAGGACAGTTACCGATAATTCGATCTTGCATCCGAGCTCTTTTAATAGCTTGGCTTAACACCTCACCTATCTTTTCTTCTCTCTCCTTAAACTCTTCTAAGAGTGGCTTTAGCAGATCAACTGCTTCAACGATCACTTCCTCTTTTTTTCCACCGTTGTTTTGAATCTGCTCCATCTTTTCCTCAAGTTCCCTAGTAAAGTCCACAGAGATTACTCCTGGACAATATTTAGAGAGGACCTCAGTAACGTCAAACCCCAAATCAGTCACTGCAATCCTTTCTTCTGCAATGTATTTTCTGTTGTAAAGGGTATCAATGATGTCGGCTCTGGTTGCCTTTGTTCCAATCCCTTCGTCTTCCATTTTCTTAAGAAGACTGCTTGGAT
>CAZCYX010000166.1:0-4338 GCA_964503065.1 uncultured Candidatus Bathyarchaeia archaeon | reverse complement strand
CATGTCAAAGACCTCTAAGTCTGAGCAAATGTACAAGAGAGCCAAAAAGGTTCTTCCTTCAGGCGTTTCCTACTTTTTGCGTTACTTTGACCCATATCCCTTTTACACAGCAAGAGCAAAGGGCAGCAAAATTGTGGATGTGGATGGAAACGAGTATATTGACTTCTGGTTAGGTCATTACGCCCTCATTTTGGGGCATAGTCCACCTGAAGTTGTGAAAGCAGTCAAGCAACAGATTGAGAATGGGACTCACTATGGGACATGTCATGAACTCGAAATTACTTTAGCTGAACAAGTTGTGAAGATGATTCCCAGCGCAGAGATGATTCGCTTCACTAATTCGGGAACAGAGGCCGCCATGTACGCTACTCGTTTGGCACGCACCTACACCAATCAAGAAAAAATCGTTAAACTAGAAGGAGGATGGCATGGAGGATACGACGCTCTCCATATCGCCGTTAAACCCCCATTAGATATTCCACAATCCAATGGAATAACAAAAGGAGCCCAAAAAGACACGATCGTGATCCCATTCAATAATCTGGAGGAAGCAAGAAATAAACTAAAAAATGAAAACATTGCCGCCATAATTGTTGAACCAGTACTTGGAGCTGGAGGTGGCATCCCAGCCAACAAAGAGTTTCTAAAAGGATTAAAAGAACTGTGCCGCGAAAAAGATGCACTTCTCATATTCGACGAAATCATTACAGGCTTTCGACTGGCACCAGGAGGAGCTCAGCAATACTACGGAGTCTTGCCTGACATTACAATTTTGGGTAAAATTATGGGCGGAGGTTTCCCAATTGGCGTCATCGCCAGTCGTCGAGAAATCATGGAGCACATGGATCCACTTTTATATGAACGCCCTAAATTTTCTTTTCACGGAGGGACCTTCTGCGGAAACCCTGTCAGTTTAACAGCTGGGTTAACTACACTAAAAATACTTGAAGACGGACACCTTATAAATCAACTTAACATGCAAGGAGACAAGATCAGAAAACAACTTTATGCCATCTTTGAAAAAGGAAACATCGATGTGCACATCACTGGAGTTAGCTCCATTTTCCAAACACACTTTACTCGCGAAAATGTAAAAGACATTCGGAGTGCCTTTCAAGCAGATGGGGAAAAACTAACTGAATATCATATGTATCTTATCTCTAAAGGAGTCTTTTTCCTTCCCACAAAGATAGGTGTCCTGAGCAGAGCACACATCAGGGAAGACATTAACAGATTTCTTCTAGAAACTGAAAACTACGTAAAGAAGAGCTAAGCAGATTTTTGATGCAACTGCCATTAAATAAACAAGTCCTTTTCTTTCGATCTTATCAGTTCAGTCACTTTTGCCTTCTCTGATTTTGGGTATGGATAGCCTCTTATGATTGCTACTGGGACTCCTTCATTTGCTTGTCCAATGACTAACTCTGCAGCAGAAGATAGTTCATCTGCTATGGCAGTTCTTTTAACTCTCAAAACATATCCGAACAGGTCAGTTTCTCCTCTCCGATCTCGGATGGGGTTGATGCCAGCGACCCCTATGGCTATGTTAATTTCACCGTCTCTTAGTGGTCGTCCATGAGTGTCAGAAATAATGACAGCTACATCTTTTCCAGTTAGTCTCTTTATCTTTCCTCGGATTGCTCGTGCTGAACGATCAGAATCTATGGGCAAAAGCGCAACATTCCGTTCTCCCGGGATATTTGATCGATCAACTCCAGCGTTAGCACAAATGAATCCGTGTTTTGTCTCTGCTATGAGTTTTCCGTCACCCATGCGAATAATGCTCTTAGATTCGCGAAGAACAGTTTCAACTACGGCTGGGTCTTTATCGAAGTTTTTTGCGAAAGCTTTTGCAAAATCTGAGGGAGTTACAGTGTCAAGATCTACAACGTTTCCTTCTGAGCGTGAAACAACAACATGAGTAATAACTATGATGTCGCCGTTTTCAATAGGAGTCCCCTGTCTCTCTGCTGCAAAACAAATAAGTTTAGCTAGATCGTCCCTCTCTTTTATGACAGGTAATCCTTTCACGCCAATTACTTGAACCTTACCCATGAATCTCATCCTCTGTATTCTTGACACTCTGCTTAGGAGTTATAATAAAGTTGCTAGAGAAAGATACTAACAGAACAGAAGACAATGTAACTATTTCAGCATGGATTCTGCTTTCTTCAAATCTTCTGGTGTGTTAACATTGAAAAAAGTTATCAATTTTGGATCTAGTTGTTGGAGCACCAAGGTTGAAATGTATCGTACTCCCCTTAAATTGGCAATCATAGAACGCAAGTCTAATTTCTTTTCTTTATAGGCAGTTTTTGAAGCAGTTAAAGCTGATTTTGTGTGATAAACAGCTTGAAGCGGTTCAACGTACCTGTTAGGCCATCTAGGAATGACAGCGCTTCTATTGATGCAAAGGTCTAATAGAAGAGATGCAATCTCTTTTGAAATAAATGGAGTGTCGCAGGGAAGCAACAGAGAGTATTCACCGAATGCGTTTTCAAACCCGGTTAGTGCTCCAATAATCGGGCTTCGCAGACTATAGTTGTCCATAATGACCTTAGTTTTAGATTCTGCAAATGGTCTGAACGCATCCCTCTGGCCTTCGGAGCTGACAACAACAAGGGCTTCGTTAACAATCTTCGACACTCTATCGAGTACATGAAGAATAAGGGGTTTACCAGCTAACCTGATCAGACCTTTGTCCTGTCCAAAGCGTTTAGAAAATCCGCCAGCAAGAATAATTGCAGATGTCTTCATGAAACTGCGCCTTAACCGTTTAGATGGTTATTCGTTCGATATGTGTGTAGGCATTCATGTGTTGACCTCTGGCAAAGCCAATAAGAGTGATTCCAGTGCGTTTCGCCACTTCTATGCCAGAGTTAATCGCTGCAGCCATGGAAACAACAATTGGGATCTGCATTCGGGCCGCCTTTAACACTATGTCGCCTGTAAGTCGTCCACTAAGAGCCACAAAGAAGTTCCTGAAACTCACACCTTTTAGCGCACATTCTCCAATAATCTTGTCCACTGCATTGTGGCGTCCAACATCCTCTGCGAGGGATATTAGCTTGCCTTCTCTTGAATAGATTGCAGCTACGTGAACCCCTCCAGTCTTTCTAAAGACTTCAGCGAGCTTGTTAAGTCGTTTAACTGATTCCAAAAGAATCTTCGCCTCGACTTTGAAGTCTCCTTTTATTTCTGGAAGATTAAGTCTATCCATAAGTTTAGTGATAGGCCAATAGTCTGTGGAACCACATGCCGAAACAATCAGCCTTGCAAAAGGTTGTGCCATTGCAATTTGCTTTTCAACATTAACATAGGGCTTTAATCTTACTGTGCACTTTCCATCCTTTTCCAAACGTACTTCCTGTATTTCGTCGGTTGATTTTAGTAAGCCTTCTGAGAGGAGATGCCCAACCGCTAGTTCCTTTAATTGACCCGGAGTGCAAAGGATGGTTACGTAGTGTGTTTGGTTGAGAAAAATGTGAAGAGGGGCTTCCTCCGCCACTAAATCTCTCTTGTGCTTGAGCATTTTGGTGGACAGATCAATTCTTGATACTAGGGCTTCTTGCATGTTAGAATCTTCCTAAGTTTTTATTTCAGAAAGAACATACTCCACAATTTCGTCTGCAATGTTTATCTTTGTAACCGATTGCAGCCCTCTCCATCCTGGTTGACTGTTCAACTCAACGATTATTGGTCCATTAGGTCCTTCTAATATGTCAACTCCTGCAATTTTGCAGCCGATTACGTTTGCTGCTTTTACTGCAAGGCTCTCCAGCTCATTATTCAATTTTATTGACACCGGTTTTGCACCCAAACTAACATTTGTTTTCCAAGTCTCAGCTACACGATGCATAGAAGCCGCAACATGGTCTCCTATAACAAACGCTCGTATATCAGAGCCTCCGTGAGGAACAAACTCTTGAAGATAAAGTACACCATGATAAAAGGAAACCGCTCTGAAGATTCTTGTGGCAATCTCTGGGTCTGAAACTCTGGTTGAGCCGATTCCTCGGGAGCCAAATAAGGGTTTAACAACTACATCTTCTCCTAACTCTTTGAAGCATTTCAAAGCCTCTTCAGAACTTTCAGTTACTGCAGTGCGTGGAACTGGTATGCCGTGTTCCTCAAGAAGACAAAGGGCATGATATTTGTCAACTGCGCGTTCGATAGATAATGGCGGATTTATAATTAACATTCCTGAACGTTCAAGTCTATGGAGAAGATTCATCCTAAAGATTATTTCCTCAAGGGAGCCACGTCCAATGGGGCGTGTAATAAGAGCACTCAAGTCTTCAAGGAGGTTAATCTCGTCAACTGACACCTGAGGTTTAT
>CAZCYX010000165.1:0-4358 GCA_964503065.1 uncultured Candidatus Bathyarchaeia archaeon | reverse complement strand
AAACACATTTGGGCCAAGTTGACACCTCAAGGAAACGTCAGACTCGGGGTATCCTATTACTTTGAAAACCAGCTCGAAGGAATCGTTCACGTTGAAACTGTCAAAGAGGGAGAGAACGTTTCTAAAGATGAACCCTTCGGTACCCTCGAAACCGTTGCCTGGTGGTGGATTCATGACTTATGTTCCCCAATTGATGGGAAGATAGTCAGAGTAAACAAAGACGTTTTGGATGATCCATACATACTGAATGGAAACCCCTATCAGTGGATCGTGGAGGTACAACCTAACAACCAAGAATTCGATAAAGAACTCGATAAACTTCTGAATTTCGAAGAGTACAAAAAACTGATAACCAAACTTGAAGAGCGACCCCGCTCCCCACTTAGTAATTCAGAAATAGGGGTAATAATTAAGGAAATAAAAAGTAGTGCGTGAGAGCGCATATGCCAAGACAGAGAACCGTAATCGTCAAACAGGAACTCGCTGAGATGGCCAAGAGGGCGGTGGAGGCAGGCCAGTACAAGAGTCTCTCCGAATTCGTTTCAGAAGCTATTCAAATGCGCCTCGATGAACTGAAGCAACTCCCTGAAAAAATTGCTGAGAAACAACCTGAATATCCTGTAATCCACGAAAGACTGCTCTACACCGCTAATCACATGTGGGCAATGGTAACTCCAGAAGGAAACATAAAAGTGGGTTTATCCGACTACGCCCAAGAACACTTGAAGGGAATAGTTGGTATCCAGATCCAAAAAGTTGGATATGAAGTGAAGAAGGGAGAGCCCTTTGGACACGTTGAAACATGGATGTTTACGTTTGACTTATACTCTCCTGTTAGTGGCAAAATTATCAAAATCAACGAAGCCCTCCAAGAAAAACCTTTCATAATCAATAAGGATCCATATGAGGCGGGATGGATAGCAGAAATCAAACCTAACAACTTAATCACACTGGAAGAAGAGCTAAGGGATTTGATGAGGCTACATCAATATAGACCATGGGTGATTAAGCAAGGTCCACGAGGAATCCCAAGCATTTAATCTCCCCCTATTTCTAACATCGCTAAGCGGGCAACAATGGGGCTGCTCCAAAAAATGACGATCGTTAGTCACACGTTCAATAACAAACGAAGGCTGCCACCATGTCGTGCCGCATGTCCCGCTGATGTGAATGTTCAGGGATATATTGCCCTACTTCAACAAGGTAGGTTCAAAGAATCGGTGGAACTTGTAAGAAAGAGCATACCCTTTCCTGCAATTTGTGGAAGAGTATGCTACAGTCCCTGTGAAGATGCGTGCGCAAGGAAAAATGTTGACGAGCCAGTGAGTATCCGCGCCCTAAAATGGCTTATCGCAGATATTGAACGTGAACAGGGGCGAGTGAAGCCGGAACCTGTACCTAAGACTCATAGTGGAAAAGTTGCCATTGTTGGAGCTGGACCAGCAGGTTTGACTGCAGCATATGAACTGGCAAAACTTGGTTATCCTGTTACAGTTTTTGAGGGCATGCCTGAACCTGGCGGCACGATGCAATACTTTATTCCTGATTCTCGACTGCGCAAAGATGTCGTAGCTAATGAGGTAGCTTACATCCAAGATCTTGGTGTAGAAATTAAGACGGGTGTATTATTCGGCAGAGACCTATCAATTGATAGTCTCCGAGATGATGGATATGAAGCTATATTCATAGCAACTGGAATACAAAAAGTTTGGAGCAAAAAGCTAAAGACCCAAGATACGCCATCTCTTCCCCACATTTTTTTTAACAATGAAGAAGGCGAAGCCTCTACCGAATTGTCCACCATATGGGTTGATCCATTAACACTGGAAACTCGAATTTCAGGCGTTTTTGCAGGAGGCGACATACTTACTGGAAAAGCGTCGGGCATTGTTTATGCGATAGGTGCAGGTAAACAAGTGGCTGTATCGATTGATCGTTATTTAAACGGGCGAGATTTGAAGACTGGAAGAGAAGAGAAAATTGAAGAGACAACTTGGGTCAAAGACTGGGAAAAAATTACGAAAAAACCAAAAAGGTACACTAGTCCACGCACGGACATCGGAAAACGTAGAGTAAGCTTTGAGGAATCTGAGAAGCTTTTAGCCGAAATTAAAGAAGCCGCCATGTTTGAAGCTCGA
This sequence comes from uncultured Candidatus Bathyarchaeia archaeon, assembly GCA_964503065.1. Lineage (GTDB taxonomy): Archaea > Thermoproteota > Bathyarchaeia > Bathyarchaeales > Bathyarchaeaceae > JAOUKN01. Next base: position 2,220 of record CAZCYX010000165.1, on the reverse strand, counting down.
AGGTGCCTTGAATGTGGCCCATGCACCGAATGCATCGAAGGCAAAGGGTTGTGTGAAACTGACAAGGCAGTAGTTAACGAGACTTTATGCACTGGTTGCAACGTTTGCGTGGTAGTTTGTCCCTTTGGCGCCATAAAGAAAAACGAAATGAAGATTGCCCAAGTAGACAAAGATTTATGTAAAGGTTGTGGCGCCTGTAGCGCAAGTTGCCCCGAACGGGCAATTACCATGCAACGGCTTACAAATGCTCAAATCATGACTAATGTTGTAGCCACTTTGGGAGGAGAATTGGCATGATGTTCATGCCTAAGATAATTGGTTTTGTATGTAACTGGAGTTTACCTGTGGGCGTGGATGTTGCAAGTCCTAGCCCAATCCATGGTTACCCCAAAATACGCATCGTACGAGTAATGTGTGTTGGAAGAATCGATCCAGCTATCGTCCTAGAGACCTTTGCAAGAGGTGCAGACGGTGTTTTAGTAATTGGTTGTCACCCGCCTGATTGCCACTACATTGAAGGAAACCTACAGGCAGAACGGAAAATCAAGATGCTGAAGAAACTCATATCACGAACTGGTCTAGAACCAGAGCGTCTCAGGTTGGACTGGGCTTATGCATCTGAGATTGAGCGCTTCGCAAAGATAATTAGTGACTTTAGAAATCAGGTGACAGCGCTGGGGCAGTCTCCTTTGGCTGGAGAAAAGCCAGATATTGACATTCTTATGAACATAAAGGCTGCTAAAGCTGCGGCAGAAGGTTTTAGACTTAGACTCTTGGTTGGCAGAGAAATAGAGCTGACTGAAAAAGAGAACATGTATGGAGAGAAGGTATCACAGGAACAATTTGATAAAGCGATGGATGCTGCTATTGAGACTGAGTATCTACGCAACAAAATTTATTTGCTAGTGAAAAATGCTCCATTGTCAGTTAGAGAACTTTCTAAACATTTAGACATTGATCCGAGAGAAGTACTGCACCACATAGTGGTTATGAAACAGGAAGGTTTGGTTGCAGTTAGTGGGGTTAAAGGAACGACTCCTTTGTACACTGCATTGGGAGAGGCTATATGATGAAGAAGATCGGTGCAGTACTTGTCATTGGCGGCGGAGTTGCTGGAGTACAAACATCTCTTGACCTCGCAGAGTCTGGATTCAAGGTTTACTTGTTGGATGAGACATCGAGCATAGGCGGAGTAATGGCACAACTTGACAAAACCTTCCCAACCAACGATTGTTCAATGTGCATTCTCGCCCCGAAGCTGGTTGGCGCTGGAAGACATCCAAACATCCAACTCATAACAAATGCAGAGATAAAGAAACTTCAAGGTGAGGCTGGAAACTTTGAAGTCACAGTGACTAAGAAATCCAGATACGTCAATGAAGAGAAGTGCACCGGATGCGGCATATGCGCCCAAAAATGCCCAGTCGAAGTCGTCGATGAGTACAATGAGGGTTTGGGAATAAGAAAGGCGATATACCTAAAATACCCTCAAGCAGTTCCCCTAGTCTACACAATTGATAAAGAAAGATGCATCGGATGTGGCACCTGCCAAGAGGTATGTAAGGCAGATGCAATTGAAATTGGCAGTGAAAAAGAAACTATTGTTTTGAATGTTGGTTCAATAATATTGGCGCCCGGTTTTGACGAGTTTGACCCAAGTTTAAAGAGTGAATATGGTTATGGACGGTTTTCAAATGTACTTTCAAGCATTGAATTTGAGCGTATTCTAAATGCTTCTGGACCCTATGGTGGAATGATTCTACGTCCATCCGACGGTGAAATACCACGTAAGATAGCATTTATCCAATGTGTAGGGTCCCGTGACGCAAAGTTGGGAAACAACTATTGTTCTTCTACGTGCTGCATGTACGCTGTTAAAGAGGCTGTAATAGCAAAAGAACATAATCCTCAACTTCAATGCACGATATTCTTCATGGATGCTCGCGCATACGGAAAAGAATTTGACGCCTACTACGACAGAGCCGAAGAAGAATATGAAATAAAGTTTGTTCGCTCCAGAGTTTCTCGTATAGAAGGAGTGCCTAATTCATCAAATCTCATAGTGCGATATGTAAAAGATGAAGACCCGGTAAACGAGGAATTTGATCTTGTGGTTCTTTCGGTAGGTATGAATCCTCCCAAACATGCAGAAAAACTTGCTAAAGCATTAGGTATTAAATTAAACGAATACAACTTCTGTTCAACTCAAATCTTCTCGCC
>CAZCYX010000164.1:0-4421 GCA_964503065.1 uncultured Candidatus Bathyarchaeia archaeon | reverse complement strand
AATCCGAGAGGCTGTAACTGATTTAGGCACTGCAAGTCCCAAAGAAATAATGGAATGGATAAAGAAGCATTATCCCAATGAGAGCGTGAATCCAAGGTCATACAGAGCTGACATTATAGGATGCAGTATTAATCATTCCTCTTCTCATCACTACCCGGGTATGCCTAAGTTTCTATGGTTTGAAAAAGACACAAAGCGATTCAGACTAGCAAGACCTGAAGAAGCTGCTGGGACAGAACCAGCAAAGGAGAAGACTAAGTACTCTTTGGAAAGCATGCAATGGCTTCCGGAGGGTATACCATTATCAAAAATGAGCGTTACTGGTCAAGTTGAAATACCAGCCGTAATTCGAGAGAAACTAGGCTTTAAGCCAGGAGATTTGCTTGCATTCATAATTAACAAAGATGTTCTTGAAATCAGAAAGGCGAAAATTAGGGTGGAAATCGAGTAGAAAGAAAGGGCATTGTACCATTGCAGGGAGGAAGATACTTTGCGAACAGTAAAGCCCAGAGGCGCAGTTTATCATCAACCGAAGAGAGAACTTGATGAAGATGTCGCTCTTTTGCTTGGTCTTCATGTTGGTGATGGGTGGCTTTCTGATAAATGGGGCATTGCATGTGAGCCTAAGGACTCGATGATTATTAGAGTCATCCAACTTGTTAGAGACGTTTTAGGTGTTGAACCAATAAAACCCTACAAATGTGCAGCGGGAAAAGCGATTATGATTAGGAGTGGGCAAAGACAAGCCTTAGACTTCTTTAGAAATTATGGTCTTCCACAAGGCAGAAAAGCAGGAATAGTGAAGATTCCTCAACGAGTTCTTGAATCAAATAATGCCGCCGTGATCAAAGCTTTCTTGCGTGGTCTGTTTAGCACAGATGGCTGCTTCAGTTTTCAGGTTGAACGTGGCCCTCGTGTTGAAATTCAAGTTAAAAGCGAGAAACTGAGAGATGATTTCGTTCATCTAGCGGGACGGCTTGGTTTCTCATTTCGCTCCTATGCGTATCTTCCACCCAGAGGAAAGAACAAGGCTCCTCTTCAGGTCGCATACACTACGCAAACGAGGCAGGTGGTTAGGTGGATGGAAGAGATAGGCTCAATCAAAGACTCACATATACAGCGATATCAACATTGGAAAAAGATAATAGAAACCAAAAGAAGCTAGAGAAAATGGTTCTGCCAGTGCAGGGGTAGCAGAGCCTGGTCAATCCTCTATGGGAGGGGCTTTATGCGCGGGACTCAAGATCCCGTCCCGAAGGGGTGCATGGGTTCGAATCCCATCCCCTGCACCAGTTTACATCATAAAAATAATCTGAATTTCCGCTATACTATGAGGGTTGTCTAAATGAAACATGATGAAGTGCTCTCCACGAAACTGTGGAAAATCGCACATATAATAGTGGAACAGGTCAATGAACTCAAACAATCTAAGAGCATTGTGAAATCTATTGTTCCCTATTTGAAACCTAGATTTGAACGGTTTGAGTACCATGAAGGTAATATCAGTAGTCAATGGGAGTACGAGACAATTGAAAAAGAAGAATGGTCTTGGCCCGATGAGACAAAATTTATGGAATCAGAAATTAAGAAATTGCCTGCTTACTCTGATTCGTTCAAATTGATTTCGAAGTTATGCAACGTAAATCTGTCGCAGGCAGAGTTCTGGTTGTCAAGATTTTGTCATGTTATAGCTAGGAACGCTTTGAACAGTCTAACTGATGAACGTCTACTCGAACTCATTGTCTCATTTATTGGAGACCTCGAAGGCAGTCCTTGTGAGTGGAGCCCCATAGTTTGGCTTAAAGGAATTTGGATGAAAGACGAAGTAGTGAAGGTAAATGACGAAATCAAACTAAGAAAACCAAGACGAGAAGATCTCGAATTTGAGCAATCACTAGATTTGTATCCACTCTTTGACACTACAATTACACATGAACACCCAATGACTATTGTAGAGGTGAAACATCGAGCAAAAAATCAGCCTGAAATACATGGGTGGTTAGAAAAGTTTGTCACGACTTTACGGTTATTCAAATTAGGCTCTGTGGTCAACATAAGGACTCAATGGATATCCAGATCCTTACTCCAATTTGGAGGCACACATTTTCGTCACGAACCAATCTCGACAGCCTATAAATATTCAATCGGTGAATCTAACGCTGAGGCGCTTTCAAAATTCATTGCTCGAATCATGCCGCTGATACCCAAAGAGGTAACAGAACCAGGCACGGGGACCGTTGATCATGTGGTCATTTCATTACTTCGCTATAATGATGCTGTATTAAAACCTGAGATTGTAGAAAGCAGATTAACTTATGGAATAATGAGTTTAGAGGCACTCTATCTCAAAGCCACTGAGCGAGAAGAACTTGCGCATAGATTAGGTCAAAGAGTTGGCAAGGTTCTTGCTTCCTTTGGTTACCAACCACTTGAAGTATACAATACCCTCAAACAAGCATATAAAATAAGAAGCAAGTTCATTCACGGTTCCAAAATAGAAAAAGAAGAATTGCAAAACGCAACAAGGCTTACGGAGAAGACGCTTGAATATGCCCGTACCTCCATAGTTATGTATTTGCAATTAAAAGAGAAGATTGAGAAAGAAAATTTTCTGAGCCTTGTTAATAATTCAATGCTGAGCGAGGCTGCAGGGTCAAAGTTAAATAAATTGCTCAGACAGTCATGTCTAATTCTGTAAGGCTTCGACGCAAAATTTGGGCTCAAGATCCTTTCCCGTAGGGGTTCGCCGGTTCGAATCCTGCCCGCCGCACCACAAATTCATGTATATTTCTGGAAGATGTCAGTTAGAAAAGCTTGACTTGAGGAGTTGTGTGCGGAGGCTACGATTTCCGTGTAAATGTTCTTTTTGTAATCGTCAAAGCCTTTTCTGCATGGTACGTTCATGAATCTTTATGGCCGTAACTAAAAAGATGACTGTAAACGCTACAAGAACTGTAAAGTCTAGCGCAATTGGGTAACAGCTGTTGCCTTGTATAGAATACCTCGCTAGATCTGTAAAATACGTTAACGGAGAGATTGAAGAGACAGTCTTTCCCCAGAGGGGCATGTCTTCTATTGGAATAAAAATTCCGCTTATGAAAACTAGTGGAAATTTGATCATGGAAGATAACATCATTACACTTGCTGGAGTATCTGTTGGGGGATAGGCAGATAGCAGTATGCTGAAAGATGCGAAACAGAAGGTTGCAAGAATAATCGCAAATCCCAGAATCAAAGGCTCAACTATTTCTGCACCGATGAACCAACCAACCATTACTGGAAACACAGAAACAACGACTCCGAAAAGAAATGAAGAAAGCACATCGCCGAGGAAGATTGCCCAAATAGAAATAGGAGAAGATATGAGTCTCTCTAGAGTTTTGGCTCTTGCTTCCCATGGAACAATGGCTGGGCCAACTGAAGTGGCTGTGAAAAAAGCAGTCATTCCAAGAAGCCCAGGTACGAGAGCTTCGGCAGGCATGTTTCGCCCAATGTAGAATGACAGAAAAAGAAAGAATGGGGTAATAAGTCCGAAAATAACTACTGGTCCTTTAGAATAGTAGATGCGTATGTTCTTTTTGACGATTGCGAAAGACCGCCTAAACTGCTCCAGATATAGATAACCCTTCATAAGAGGTATCACCATCCTAACTTTCTTTCACAAGTTTAAGGAACACGTCTTCCAAAGTGGGTGCAAGCGTGTTGAGGGTAACTATCCTAAGTTCTTTTGAGCGCGCTAAATCAACCAACCGATCTAAAACTACGCTTGGCTCATCCACGTACAGTCTCACTTTGTCTCCCATCTTTCTCACCTTTCCAACGCCGTGAATCTTGGACAACTCATCCGTGCCGATTGTTTTGTCAAAACTCACCTCAATTGACTGCAATCCACTGCTTCGCATTCTTAGCTTCTCAGGGTTGTCAATCGCCGCGATTCTGCCGTGGTTAATAATTGCAATTCTGTCGCATAGCTGGTTGGCTTCTTCTATGTTGTGTGTTGTTAAGAAGACTGTTGTGCTGTTTTTATTGAATTCTCGTATCATGTCTTTTATTAGTCGCTGGCTCTCCACGTCTAGGCCTGAGGTTGGCTCATCTAAGAAGAGGATTTGTGGCTCATTTATCAACGCCATACAAAGCAGTAGTTTCTGTTTCATTCCTCTTGAGAAGCCTCTGACAAGGTGTTTCCTTCGCTCGTATAGTCCAAATTCTTTCAGAAGCCTCCTGGCTCTTTCTTGCCTCTGCTTCTTATGGACTCCATACAACTCTCCAATTAGCATGAGATTGTTCCAAGCTGAAAGGTCCACGTATGCGTTCGCCATTTCAGGAACGATCCCCATCAACTGCTTAGTCTTGAGGCCTTCTCTTAGAATGTCATAACCAAAGATGGAGGCTGTACCTTCATTTGGCTTGATTACGCCAGT
>CAZCYX010000163.1:0-4437 GCA_964503065.1 uncultured Candidatus Bathyarchaeia archaeon | reverse complement strand
GATAATAAATGGCATTCTATAATTCTCTTTATAACCGATAAATTTTAACGTTACTCGATTGTTAATTGGTTGCGTTCGAGGAAACTACAATGTTAAAGTTATCCACCTATGCTTGGGTCGTAGTCTTTGTAACTTTATTCTTTGGAGTAAGTATAGCTGTTGCAGGCTACTATTATTACGTCGTTCCCCACTCCACATACCTTCGCATATTGTACACTCATTCTTCCCAAATGATGAACGAAATAGCTGCAAACTTTACAACTTGGTATGAAGAAAAATATGGATCCCCAATAGAGGTGACAACGACTCTGGTCAATCCACAAACTGCATACCTGAAGGCAATAACCCCTTATAGAGATCCTGAAGCAGAAATCTGGTGGGGAGGACCATTATCCCTCTTCGAAAACGCTCGCAGTGGCTTACTCATATACAACTCCACACATAAAAGCCAAGTGCTTGAGAGAGAAGCAACATACAGAGATAGAATGAACTCCTGTCCACTAATGGACATAAATCACAGTATGCCCTCATGGTATGCGGCAAGTCTCAACGGCTTAGGAGTGATGTACAATGAGCATACCGTAAACATGCTTGGTTTGTCTATACCTCTAAATTGGATAGACCTCCTTGAAGACGAATATGAAGGAAAACTGACGATGGTCGCTCCATCAAGCTCAGAATTTACATCTCCCTTCATCGACCTGATGTTACAGAGCAAGAACTGGACTGAAGGATGGGAATATTTAGTCAGGCTTTCAGCTCTTATCAAAGCCTACGACAGTACTGAAACGGAAAGCGCCCTAAAAGTTGCTTCTGGTTACAAACCTTTGACGATTCTTCCAGATTTCTATGCATACGACAAGATAACATATTATCCCAATGTGAGCTTTTCATACATGGATGTCACACTACTGCAACCAGATCCAGTTGCCATCTATAGGAAAGGCACATATCTTGGCGAAGCGAAAGCGTTCATAGATTACATACTTACCCAACAAGCACAAAATATAATCAGTAAATATCTCTTGTCAGTACGCCAAGACACATCAGCTACTTCACCACGAATTAATCCTTTCACGGAACTTCCCTTCATCCAGGACTACAACAAAACATTTTCAGAAATAGGGAGAAACATTTTACAAGACTACCATAAAGTATGGATGACTGAAAATCACCAGCAACTGAGAGAGGTATGGGCGAAAATAAAGGAAGCGAATGAAACTTTGGCATGGAAGAACTTTACATATCTTGGGTACTACATGAATCATTCTCAGGTTGACATTTTATATAGTCAGACGAATGGTTGGACTGAAAATATAAATTCGTACATGACAGAGTGGCGAATGGTAAGAGGCGAGACTTATCAATCCAATATACTTGGTAGCGCAATTAGGGTTTTGCTTAGGACGAATATGGGAGATGTCACTATTCAGTTATATGATGATATGCCGATTACAATTGGAAATTTCAAGAACTTGGTCCAACAAGGCGTGTATGATGGCACCATTTTTCACAGAGTAATCGATGGCTTTATGATTCAAGGGGGAGATCCCACTGGGACAGGATATGGAGATCCTTCAATACCCACAATACCGGATGAATTTACGGATCACAATCGCAATGATAGGGGCACAATAGCTATGGCAAATGCAGGTCCAAACACGGGAAGCAGCCAGTTCTTCATCAATCTTGTAGACAACAACTACTTGGACTCACTACATCCAGTTTTTGGGAAAGTGATAGAAGGAATGGATGTAGTTGACAACATTGGAAAAGTAGAGACAGACGAAAACGACAGACCACTACAAGACGTCATAATAATTAAAGCAGAACTAATCGATTAAAACATGCACACATGACAAAATCAATCGTGTGCATTGACTTTGCACGCGCAGTAGAAAACGCCCGAAAATCCAAAGAGAGTTCCTAAAACCTATCTCAAAAACAGAATTAGAAAAGCGAAGCTACCCGAATTTTATATAAACGACATCCCAATGCTTGTTTGTCCTTGAAAAACTCAAATTACAAACGTTTTTCCTCGTGAAGAAAAGTTGTTTAATATTGAATTATAAAAGGAAAGAAACGTGTGACGCTCCCTATAAATTCTCGAATTAAATCGACGTTTTACTTTTTATCATAAATGACGCAAAAAATAAGACAGCCGATGAGAAACAACATCTCACTTAGACAGTTTTACTACAAACGTCATTTTTATCAGACATCCAGAGACATCGAAGAATTATCGTATCTGCTCAAATTCTGATAAAAGAACTGTGTTCGTAGAGATTCTAGGGTACTATACTTTCTATTCGCCAATAACTTGTACAACCACAGTTCTGTGTCTTGGATGTACATCGGTTTCCACAAAGACCAGGGACTGCCAAGTGCCTAGAACCACTCTTCCATCGATCACGGGTAATGTTCTGTCTGGACACAGAAGCATAGATCTGAGATGGGAGTGGGCGTTGCTTGGATGATGATAAGAAGCTCGTTTTGGAATTAATTTTTCTAGAATGTTTTTGATGTCATTTGCCAGACTTGGCTCATACTCGGTTAGGATTAAGATACCAGTGGCGTGGGGAGCAAATACGTGTGCAAGACCGTTCTTAATTCCTGATTTTCGAACAACTTCCTCAACTTTGTTCGTAAGGTCAAAGAAATCGATTTCACCTCTCGTAGAAAACGTAAGGCTTTCGTTAATAACTTTCATTCTGTCATGCTCCTTTTTTAGTGAGAAAACTTACGTTCTTTAAAAATAAAAAAGGTTGTGGGTTACTGCAAAAGGAAAAGCTATAGCAAGGTTCTTTGTTGCGCTGTTTTAACTCATTAGGACTGTGAAGATGTGAAGAAGATGCTGCGCTTAGTTATGTTGCCTTATCCTCATATAGATGATATTTCTTGAACCAATTGAATCCGAATTTCTCCATGAGCTTCAGAAAGGTATCATTGTCTTTCGGCATAAGATCGGCACGATAGTGAAGACCAAAATACCGTTGCACTGAGTTTATGTATCCATTCTTTTTTAATTCTCTCGACGCACCTCTTAGCAAATTCTTTTCCATGAACCTTCCGGCAAACTTCCGAGATCGTTTTGAGCCGTTCTTCAGTTATTTCTACTTTTAAACCTTGATATTTCTCTCATTAAATGCATCTATAATCTTTTGATTTTCCATTTCATGGTATCTTTCAGCATGGACGATTACTTGAACATCAAGCTTCTTTTTAGGAAGAGGCTTAACTTTGGGGTACCCCAAGCAAAGTAGAACGACAGGAAATACTCCCTTCGGCAATTGAAACATGTCCTGAATATCAGTTAAAAATTCCAAGATTGTACCAATATAAACCGAACCTAATCCTAAGGAATCTGCGGCGGTACAAATATTCTGAGCACAGATAATTGTATCTATAAAAGATATCCAAAAATGCCGAAAAGAACTTGTAGCGGTGAACGGAGCAACTTCAAGTTTTGCCCACCTTTCAACACGATGCAAATCAATGCAAAATAGTAGATGAATGGCAGCCTCACCCATGAAACTCTGTCCACAAAGTCCCGCCAATTTTTGTTTCATCTTTTTCGATTTTTATAATGGAATAAGGTTGCAGGTTTCCCCCAGTAGGTGCGTGGACTCCTGCCGCAAGAATAAGTTGCAAAACATCTTGGGAGATTTTTTTATTGGAAAAACTTCGGCAACTGGCTCGCTCAGTAAGTAGTTTTAAAGTTTGATTTGGATATTTATCATTAAGGGATACCCCTACTCCGTGATGTGACGGCATCTCATTATTCCTCATAATCATTCCTCCCAATGTGCAGTGCCTTTTTTATGCATATATGCTATAAAAAGTTGGCTTAGACAGAAAAATGGCAGTGTCTAGTATATGTCCCAGAGCAATTCTCGTCGATGCATTTGTATACAGAGATTTCTGGGAGAGACTATAGTTGGACCTGGTGACGTTTAAGTGTCATAGTTTACCAATGCAACCAGAACCACTAAATGTTCCAATCTTAACGTTAGAAAACGAGAAAAATGCTTAGTTTTGTCTACATAAACAAATCCACAAATACTAGCTCTCTCAAGAAAGGCGAGAAAAACGCTTCTTTTTGACAGTGAAGTAAAAAACCTCCAACCTGCATAAGGCAGGTGTGGATACAAAAGCATCAACAAAATTACTCTAACTCTCTCTTCTCAGCCTCTCCCCTTTGTTCTACGTATGTGCCGTCTACTTTATCCAATGTAAGGATTCACAGTTTTAGCTGCCTACTTTCCAACAGAACCAAACCTTCATTTCAGGAAGGTGTTGTCGTCGGGTCTCTAAAGAACTAGACTCACCTTTCTTGTTTTTTGGGGCTATGGAGGAAAAGGCATTAATACAACGTTTAATGAAATAAAAGCACTATTCTATTTCACCAAGTTTTTCCGGCATCGGGTTAGGCTTGCT
>CAZCYX010000162.1:0-4438 GCA_964503065.1 uncultured Candidatus Bathyarchaeia archaeon | reverse complement strand
TCTATCACAGATTGTAATGTGTCCCAGAGTTGTTCTTTAACAAAGTCGAAGTCTCCTGTGTATTTAAGATATTGAAGAACTGCATTGAAATACCAGAGTGTTGCATCAACTGTGTTATAGTCTGGCTTGTCTCCAGCATGGTCTGAAAATCGATTGGGTATTATGCCCTTTTGACAACATTGTTTAAAAGTTAATAGAATTTCTTTGGCGTCCTCGAATCGTCCTGTAACAAGTGTTAAGCCCGGCAAAGAGATTAACGAGTCTCTCCCCCAGTCTTCAAACCAGTGATATCCAGCGATAACAGACTTCATCTGAGTTGATAGTCGTTTAACTATGAAAGAGTCTGCCGCCAAAATAAGCCATTTCAACCAATCTTTCATTACGACATCAGAATATCTATCATTAAACTGTGTTAGCAAACCTATCTGACGATTCAACTCCAATTGACACAAATCTTCGATTTTCATCGATCTGTTGTGAATGGACGAAAAAACATCTTTAGCTTCATCGAGGTTTTTCCCGGCAACCGCAAGGAGATAAAACTTCTTTTTTTCTTTAGGTGCAATGTAGATATCGAATTGTCCAGGTAGAAAAACGTCATCCAAGTGACTGTCTCCTCGAGCCTTGTCAATTCTAAAATATATTTCTCTAATCCATTCCCCTTCACTCATGGCATATTGTTCATCACTTGAAAAGAGAAGCAAGGTAGAAAGTTGTGTAGACGGCTGTATAATTACTGTTTGCTTAGAGATTTCTTGATTGAAATCCCATGTTAACTCATCTTTATTAGTTAAGGAATGAAAGTGCCTTGAATTGACAAGTGGAAAGACGTGAATCAACACTTCGCTTTCATTTGAATTTAAAACTTCATAAAAAATTACCGTAGCGTTTTTTTCATGAGGCATAAAGATGCTTTTTAGAAGATGGATTCCGTGTACATCGTATCTGTACGTTGGGAAGGGGCTCAAAGAGAAGCTTGAGAGAAATTGATATCCCAGTGGTTGGATACCCTTTCTAAATTCATTTGACCCCAGTGAGTACCCTTTGCTTTCAATTTCGATTTCTTCATCAAGTTTTGCAAGGAGAACTCTGCGATCTGTGGGTGGGTTGAAAGCTGCGACAAGAAGCCCGTGATACTTCCGAGTGTTGATTCCCAAAATAGTGGAAGAGGCATAGCCTCCCAGCCCATTTGTTACTAGCCATTCCATCTGAATTGCTTTGTTAATGTTTGAGAGAATGTTAGGCTGAATGTTGATCTTTGGGAGATCGATTTGCAATGTTTTTCACGTCTCTAGGGTATACTTTCAGAGATTTTGTTAGGGGATCAATTTGGCGATATTTCTGTCTCTTTTTACGTTGAAGAAGTTGGCAACTGGGTTGCATTTTGTTCGCAACAGTAAAGCATGTGGAGAGGTTAAATTGAACTCCGTTAAGGTTTCGACATGCCCCATGCCCTTTGCTATAATCATGTCAGATGAATTATAAAGAGTTAGAAACTCTTTAGAACATTCTTCGGGAATCAATCCAACGGCGTCTGTTCCAGTTGTAACCACATCGTCTGCAACTTCGTTCATCCCTACATATTTGGCATCTTCTATAGTAGCGTCGTTGAGGACTGGCCCACCCTTCACCCCAACTATAACATTTGCTCCAAGCTTTTTCAGCTCACGAACTAATAGTGTATCAAGGGCTATTTCTCCAGCATTATCTGTCAGAAACAGGATTTTCCTCGTTTTCTTAGTCAAATTGAAGATTTTAGGAATCTCATCGATAACTAGGTCGTTTTCTGCTCTTTTAATTAATCCTTCCATATCGTTGTAGTTAAACAGGTGACCTGGGATGTCGAATTCCATGATGTTACCAACTATGGAGCACAAGCAGGCTTTTCTAAACCGTGACTTGGTTGTTTTCTCATTCAAAATTAACTTTTCAACTTGTGGAAGCATCTCCAAAGCCTTTTGGTTACTCAGTCGCTTCCGTTTAGCATAGGGATCTGAAATACCTGTTATCTTCTTTATCAGTCGATCCCTTTCGGTGCCTAGTATAGCTGGAGTTGCACTTGGTTTGAACTCTTTTGCCAAAAAGCGGATAAGAGCTGACGTAGCATTGAATTGAATAGATGAATCCTTCGTTGCCTCAATAATTTGCAAATAACCTCGATGAAGGATACAAGAGGCACATTCAACCTCAACTTTCAATAAAAATGCCTCGGTCACGTTTTTGTTATCGCTTCTGCAAACTCTAATAACACCTTATAAGTGTCTTTTGCCTTCACAACGCCACTAGCAACCAACACGCCTTCAGTGCCTAGTCTCAAAGCAGCAGCCACATCTTTACCAGTAGTTATGCCCGCTCCGCAGAGAACTACCACGTCGGGGTTAATTTGTTTTATGAGTTCTACAGTGCTTGTTACAACTTCGGGTTTAGCTTTTGATACGGGTATGCCTGTTCCGATTAATTCAGGTGGCTCTACGGCTGTCATATTGGGTTTGAGGGCAGCGATGGCAGCACTTACTGGAGGATTATTGGCACAGACTATTGAGATTAAGTCTAGTTCTTGGGTTCTTTTGATGATTGCGTCGATGTCTATGAGTTTTAGTTGTCGTTCTGAGTGGTTGATTAAGGTTCCTATGGCTCCTGCTTCTTTGATTGATTCGGCGAGTATGTGGCCTGTGAAGCTGCCATATTTGATTGGGTCGATGTGTTGTGCGAAGACGGGGATAGATGCAGAACTGGCAATTGAGGAGATGTCAGTGAATTGAGGGGCTACTGCTATGCAGACATCTGTTTCTAGGCTTACTTTTTCTGCTATTTTTGCGAGTTCTAACGCTTTCTTTCCGGTGCTTTCTAGGTATGTTTTGAAGTTTACGAGGATTATGGGGGTTCGGATTTTGGTCAATGGTGTTCACTATTTATAGCATGTTTGTTTGCAGTTAAAATAATTATGTAAGTTGGAGTTTTTGTGTGTGTAAGAACCTCTCTCTAGAGAGGGGGGATAGCGGAAAAAATTTTTCAGTTTGCAGGATGTTCTTCATTATCTCTTTTCTCTGTTTGATAACGCTTAGGAAAATTTGGTTATCATTATCAACTGCTGGGGAGATATTTGATTTTGGCTGTCTGATTTTGGAATAGATGTCACTGAGGGTTCTGTTTAATGACTCTGCTTTGATGTCACTTGATAAGCCTTTTCAAAGGTTGTATATGTCCCGATGACTAGCATGTGCGGAATAATCTTTCCCTTTTAGCAAAACTTCTTTAGACCGTTTCTTCTTTTGCTTTGGCTGGACAATTACTTTTCCACAGCGCTCGCATTTTATTTTGGTGTTGATTTGAAGAGTCTTGTAGACTGGAATTAGATTTACGTATCCACACTCACACTTGATCTTGACGAATCGCAGTCGTTTAGTCATTTAACATGCCTTATTTCTCCCTAACAGTTCTTCTGAGGCTTTTAGCAATAATTGATTTCTTAGATTCTGAATCAAACCTGAAAACACGACATGCTACATATACATGGACATTGGATTTTACAAACTGTGTATCAGCGATTATATAGATGCTCCACAATTTCTACAATCTAAGCTGTTTGCTGGGTTTTTAGCACCACAATATGGACACTTGACCGTTTGCACAAATCTCTCCAATGCCATTATTGAGCTTTCATCTAAATCTTTTAATTCCATAAGTAGGTCAGCTGACACTGGGTCATAAATTCGTATTTTGTAAACTGGCTGGTTATTAACTGTCCCTATGGCTTTCTTTTCAACGAACTGGCTCAATGGCTTATCCTTAAACTTGTCTAGAGAAACTTCCTTAGTGATTATTCCTTTTCTGGTTTCGATGAGCCTCCTGTTGGTTAGAAAATACCTAGTGTGTCTTCCTCGGATAAAGGCTCGAACTATAAAGAAAAATCCAATAATCATTAAGATCAACAATGGTATCCCTAAGATTGGTCCAATGAAAATAAAAGCCATCAGCGTACATAAGCCTCCACCGATGCCTAGCATCCCACTACACCATATAACCCAAAAACTTGTTCCCTTCTGTCTAGCCCATACAACATTCTCTGTGGGAAGTAATCCTTCTTTTGGAGGATGGAATCGCACACTAATCCCTTAGCTGATGAATACTAATGATACATTAGATATGAAGTTTTTCCAGTAAATAAAATGTAATCAAGTTCACAATGTATCTTCTTTACCTTTAATCTGCTAAAGCCTAAAACTGTGATTACAGTGTAGATACTGTATCATATTAAGATTTGATTTACTTCGTCTTATGTTTTATTCAATGAAACTGTTCTTCAGTGATATGATTCAACGGTGAAACTAATTCCATTGGCTCCTATACCACAAAGTATTACGAAGTAGTTTCCTGGAACACTATACATGTAATGTGTTCCTCCAGACCATATGAAGGGCCCACTGAGAGCTGGTCC
>CAZCYX010000161.1:0-4470 GCA_964503065.1 uncultured Candidatus Bathyarchaeia archaeon | reverse complement strand
ATAAGGGCCTACCATGACAGAAGAAGAGGAAAAACCACCAATTCACCTAAAGATGAAGGTAGGAAATGTAGAGTTCGAGATAGACTGCAGAGAAGACCAGCTAGAAGATGCGGTGGCAAAGATTTTGTCGTCTGTTAGGGAGCATGCGAAGGAGGCGGTGGTGATTTCTGAGCGAGCTGTGCCGTCGGCTAGAGCAGAGACCTGCAAGGGTGTGATAACGAGGTTGTGGCAAGAGGGGTGGTTTGCAACTCGCCGCAGTTTGGGTGATGTGCATAGTGAGATGGCTCGGAGAGGTTTTCATTATGATCGAACGGCGGTGGCACATGCACTGATAGACCTTGTTAAGGATAACATACTTACTAGAGATGGGAAGCCGAGAAGATATAGATACGCACAGAAAAGACCACCAACCATCAAGTAACCTTGAAACTTGTTTATTTCAACTTATATGTAAGACGCCAATACCTGTTTTCAGATAGGAAATAGTCAATAAATCTACATTTTTTATACCTAAAAGGAAGCTTAAGGTGAAACACTGGTAAAATAGACGTCATTGAAATTGTATTTTGCATTGTATCCAGACAACCAGAGGAAATCACCAATAAAAGTGGATAACCCATTTTCTTGAGATTCTATATTTTGCCATCCAATAACTTCTATGTAGACCTTAACCCATCCATGATATGATTCACCTTTGTTTCCTAGAACAACGTATACTTCATTTGTCTTGAATCCAATAGCTCTATAGAGGGAACACAACAGGATAGCATAATCTTCACAATCTCCTGTACCTAGAAAGAGAGTTTCTCTGGGTAATTGCCAATATTCCCATTGCCCATGTTTTATATAGTCATAGTCAGGTTCTCCATCATCATCTGCGTCATCAGGGGGATATTCAATGTTGTTTCCAACCCAGTCTCTAATTGCAATCCAATCAGGTATTAGAGGGAACTTGTCTTGCTGTATGTCCCTAACAAGACTTTTGATGATTGGATCATTAGGTGTGATATAGAGTTTCATGATTTCAGAAGATGGAGAACGAGGAAAGATAGCATGTAAGATGAAGCTACTGGTGTCACTGGAGTCACTACATGAAGCTGTTAAAGAGATTTGACGTTGGTTGTCATATTTCACCTGAATAGAGAATTGGTCACTGTAGGATGCATGAGAAGATAACGTTGAAATCGTATCTTCTAAATATAGGCTTCCATCCATATGGATTGTGTATTGGATATTAGTAGCAGTGGCTGTTCCATAATTGGAGATACTGTAGCTTATTGTACTTGAATAATAGGGTAAGTCCGTTGCATAATCTCTGATCCATTGATGACTTTGTTCGTATAGGCTTACAGATATTGTAACATATTGTAATGGCTGTTCTTCTATGGGTTCATTTGTTGTCTCAGAAGAATAATGTCCAGGTATTCTTGAATAATTCAGATACCACCAACCTATGAGGAAGCTAACAGCCACTATGGAGATCAGAATTAATGGGACAACTTTTCTCTTTGACAACCTATCTCACTATGATTTTTGATGGCTATACTTTTAAGTCTTGTTTTTGTGAGATATCACGAGTTAGAGAAAGAGGAGAGTGTAAAAAACTATGATCCCCCCACAAACTTATTTCTTTTTAAAGTAGTTTTTTATTTCTTCGTATTTTTTATCGTTGTATTCGGTATCTTTTGCTTCTTCTACTTCTGTAATTACTCTAAATTTATCAACAAGCAGAAGACCGATTTCTCTTTTGTGTTTCTTCACTTTATCCAAGAGAACATCTGAATATTTAAGAAATACATAAGGTGAAACTGCCACGTAAGAGTAATCGGAACACTCGACATAGTCTTTAGCTTGTGAAAAAGCTGAATCTATTCCTGTTCTAGTAGGTGCTGTTTTTATTTCGACAGCAACGATTTTATCCTCGCCTACAACACCACCATATTTGGAATAGGTGCATCCGACAACATCTATTTTTCTACGAGTGTCGGGTAAGGAAACTTCAAAATCATAGTTCAGTTTTTGTGCTTTCAACCAGTTAGCAATCGGTTGCCGCAATTCCATTTCGTCTTTTGGTTCATTTACGATTCTGAAAAGAAGTTTCTTTTCGCCTTTCTCTAAAGATTTCAATAGGTCATTCAACTTGAAATATTGGTCATCACTAATTAACTTTGCAAGGTCTTTCTTGTTTTTGTATTTAGTCAAGGTCATCAATAGCTTAACTAGTTCTTTTTGGGTCAGTCCGTAGAGGCGTTTGTCGACTTCCATATCAAGAATTTCTAAGACTTTTTTAATTTCCAATTAATGTTTTTCCCTCCTTCGCTTATTTTCTTTAGGCACACTATAAAATGATTGCTATTCCTGAAGATGATAAGGTTTTAGAACTATGCGGAGTCATGCTACATTTACGGTTTTTGGCATTTTGGGCAGATGTAAGATGCGGTGCTTCCCGTCCTGATTTTTTCTATCGGTGTGGAGCAGACTGGACAAGGCTTCCCCGTCTTGTATCCTACCTGAAAGTCTTCTCCCCCAAAGTTGCCTTTCTGGCCGTAAAAGTTCTTTTCGTAGGCGAGTCCTCCTTTTTCGATGCTGCTGTTAAGGATAGTTTTGATTGCATCATAGAGTTTGTTGATTTCTTGTTCTGAAAGACTGTTAGCCTTTCGGTTTGGGTGTAGTCGGGCGTTGAAGAGGATGTCTTGAATGTACACGTTGCCTATTCCAGCGATGTTCTTCTGATCGAGAAGAAGAGACTTTATGCGGGTTTTTCGCTTTGCTGAGAGTTTCTGTAGGTATTCTTTTGTGAACTCTTTGTCTAACGGAGAAATTCCTAATTTTGCCGTTAGTTTGTGTTGGCTTAGTTCCTTTTCAGATACGAGGTGGATGTAGCCAAACCAGTAAAAGCGTATAGTGAAGCCAGAGTGATCTGCGAAGATGAGTTTGAATTGATATTTTTCTGGAAGTTTGCTCTTTGGTTTGAAGTAGAGGAGATCGGCACCCATTCCCAAATTGATTAACAAGTAGTGATCTGACTCCAGTTTTATGAAGAGCCACTTACCCCTACCGTATATTTGGCCAATGGTTTTGCCTACGGCAGTTTCAACGAATTGTTCAGGTGGAATGTTCAAGCATTTTGGCTGATATGGCTCAACCTTGTGTATTTGTTTTCCAGTGATTTTTTTTGCCATCTGCTTGCTCAAAACGGTAATTTCTGGTAACTCGGGCATAGTCTAATTCACACTTCACTTTTTGCTCTAATTCTCGGCAACACTTCCCTCTGCAGATTCTTAATCCCAATGGTGGTTATTTTGTAACTGTCATCACCAGTCTTTGTTGCCCATCCTTCTCGACACAACTCACCCAGCCGTGTGCTCGTTATCTTTCCACTCTTCCCAAGTCTAACTCGCAACTCCTCCTTAGAAACAGCGTCACTATCCAACAATCCAAGTTTATAACCAACATAAGTAGCCAAAAGATGCAAACACAAAGTCTCACTATCAGTAAGTTTTGCCTTGGAAACAAGCAAAACCGCTCCCTCAGGAGCCACAGCGATAATATCTTTACAGTCTTCGATGAGACTTTGAAAATCAACAGTGAGCACCACTTTGCTTGCCACTTCTAACGCAGGAATCATCTCTCCAAAAAACTTGTTCACGCTAACCCAAACATCATCCACGTTACCAGTGAAAGTCTGTTCCACATCCCCATACTTGACATGCACCATAACCTTATCCCGCTCAACACGACTCAACCACTACATCTCCCTTAGAGCCTATTCAAACCATATCTGCATCATATAGCAAACCTAGTCTAAACCCTCTGCGTATGTGAGACACCCCCTAACCACCAGCACCCCTCACCCTCACCAAAACCTCCTCCTCAACCCACTTCTCACCCTGCGTCGTCAACCTCCAATCAGGCTTCGCCGGATCAGGCTTAAAAACCAACCCTCTCTTTGTCATCTCGTTCAGTCTCGCCGGCACCATAGACTTAATCCCACCAGACGCCAACAACCGCGCAATCTGAGTAGCCGAGCTAGTCTTTCCCTCAGAAGCATACAACGTCAACCCAATCGCCTCATAATGAGTCAACTTCTCTCGAGTAGTGATAATCGGACCCTCAGTCGTCAACTCAACAACCCCCTCCAACTGCATCTTCATCGGCGCAACCAACCGAGCAGAAACCAAACCCTCCACCTGACTCACAAAATCCTCCGGCATCCGCTTCAACAAATCAAGAACCTCCTGAGGCGAATCACCCTCCAAAACAACCTCACCAAAACCAGCCTTAACACGCACACTAATCCTCGCCAAATTCAAACCCTCTTAACAAACCAAAATACTGCCACAATAACATTTAGAATTTGCCATAAACCAGACTAAAAACAACATCTTTATCTTGAAAAATGGGTTTTCAACTGCTATCACAGCAGTGAACTCTAACAGAACCTCTGGAGGCGTCTGTTCTAAAATCAGA
>CAZCYX010000160.1:0-4470 GCA_964503065.1 uncultured Candidatus Bathyarchaeia archaeon | reverse complement strand
TCATAAGAACTTATGACCACGAAGTTAAGGGAAACACTGTTTTGAAACCTTTGCAAGGAAAATTTGGTGGACCAAATGACAGTGCTGTCATTAAACCTTTGGATGAGTCTTGGAAAGGAATCGTCATCTCTTGTGGAATGAACCCCAACTACGGCAAGATCGATCCCTATTGGATGGCAGCTTCCGCCATAGATGAGGCCATAAGAAACAACATCTCTGTGGGCGGAAGAAGAATTGCTTTACTCGACAATTTTACTTGGGGAAGCCCTGAAAAACCAGACCGACTTGGTGGACTCGTAAGAGCGTGCAAGGCTTGTTATGATTTTGCTAAAGCTTATGGAACGCCGTTTATTTCTGGCAAAGACAGTCTTTATAACGAATCACCTTTAGGCTCGGTGACCCCGACTCTTCTAATCACAGCCATTGGAATAATCCCTGACGTAAGGAAGGCAGTTTCAGTTGACTTGAAAGGACCAGGCAATCCGCTCTATTTAGTGGGCAAGACTTATCCTGAATTAGGTGGCTCTGAATACTACAGAATGAAAGGTTTTGTGGGAAGAACAGTTCCGAAAGTTAAGGTGAATGAAGCAAAAATTATCATGAATTCCATTACAAAGGCCATAGATTCCAGTCTCATCAAGTCTTGCCACGACCTTTCTGAAGGAGGACTAGCAGTGGCAGCTGCAGAGATGGGATTCGCAGGGGGCTGTGGAATAGAACTCTTTCTGAGAAAGGTTCCTCGAACCACAAATACAATGAGAAATGATTATGTTCTCTTCTCGGAATCAAACAGTAGGTTTCTGGTGGAAGTTTCAGAAAAACAAAAAGAAGATTTTGAAGCGTTGATGAAAAACGTTGATTATGCCCTCATTGGCAAAACTCAGAGGGAAACTCGTTTTCTTGTGTATGGCTTAGATGGTAAAGTTGTGGTTGACACTAGCATGGATAAGCTAAGACAGACTTGGAAAGGCACATTGGAGGGATAAAATGAGAGAGACGACAGTCAAGGTTTGCATATTAAGGGTTGCCGGAACCAATTGTGACGCTGAAACCAAAAGAGCCTTTGAAGATTTGGGAGTGAACGCTGATGTTGTTCATCTCAATAGATTAGTTAAAGAAAAAAGTCTCTTTGAATACGGTGCCTTGGTGTTTCCAGGCGGGTTCTCTTACGGAGATTATGTGAGGGCTGGAGCCATTTTGGCGAAAAGAACTTTAGCGAAACTGGGCTCAGATATGAAGCGATTCATTGAAGGAGAAAGACTGATTTTGGGAATTTGTAATGGATTTCAAGTTCTTGTTGAAACTGGTTTGTTACCCGGGTTAAGAAGGGTAAGCGAGAATCCTGAGGCAGCTTTAGCCACAAATATTCCCATCGGATACCACTGCACCTGGGTCCATATCAAACATGAAAATTCTGGCAAGTGCATCTTTACCCAAAAAATTCCCAAAGGAAAGACGTTAGAGATACCTGTTGCACACGCCGAAGGAAGATTTATCTTTTCAAGAGAAACGGAAAAGAATTATCTAGAAAAGTTTTATGAAAACGACCAGCTAGTTTTCAGATATTGTGACGAAAACGGTGAACATGCTAATCGCGTATACCCAATAAATCCAAATGGAGCCTTCTATGACATAGCAGGCATATGTGACCCCACTGGCAGAATCTTTGGATTGATGCCACATCCAGAAAGGGCGTTCTACGGTTGGCAACTGCCAAACTGGACAAAAGAGGAAAAAATACTGAAATATGGTGATGGAAAACTAATTTTCCAATCCATGGTTGAGTATCTGAAAAAGACCTTCACGTGAGGAAACTTTCTCATAAAGAATTTGTCTACATACTTTTCTTCATTTCACGTAAATCAGAAACTTTAGGTAATCCTTCTCTTGCGCCTGTCTTTGTAATACACCTAGACGCAACAAAATTTCCAAGTCTTCCACATTCATCTAAATCCTTGTTTTTCATCAGACCGTACAGAAAACCTGCGCAGAAGGCGTCGCCTGCACCTGTTGTGTCTACAACTTTCACTTTATACGGTTCAATCAAGTGGCTCTCTTTACCATCTGTAACATAACATCCTTTATTGCCAAGCTTAACCGTTACTATGTCAGCACCTTTCTTTATCAGAATTTTTGAACCTTTCTGGTATCCCTCTCCAGTGAGCATTCTCACTTCATTTCTGTTGAGGAAAAGAGCAGTGCTTCTTTCTATTAAGGGCTGTAGAGATACTAATCCCTTTCGTGTGTACAATTCTCCAGGGTCAAAACTTATTCTAACGTTAGGGAGGGCGCTAATCAGTTTTTTCTGGGCTCTGAAAGGTTTTTCTCCAACAAAGGATGTTAAATGTAAAAACTTGGTGTCCTGTGCATACGTCATGTCAATATCTTCAAACTGAAGTAAGTCGTTAACACCAGGGTCGACGTATAAGGCTCTCTCGCCTTTTCTGTTTACGAATCCTATAGCAACTCCGCTTCTGCCCTCTCGCAAAACTACCACACCATTGGCATCAACATCTTCTTTTTCAAAATCTCTCATGAGTAGTTTGCCTTCACGGTCATCAGAAACTTTTCCTATAAACCCAATTTTCAATCCTAGTCTTGCTAAACCTACGGCTGTGTTTGCTGCGGAGCCTCCTGGTGCCTCTTTAAAGTCTTTGATGTAACTTTCCTCGTCTTCTCTCGCTATTCTATTTACTTTATAGAGTCTATCTACGTTTAGTGCTCCGAAGCAGACGACGTCAAATCTCATGGAAACAGCTCTCGAAGGTAAATCTTATACTTGCCAAGCTTTCCTCCATAATTACCTGCAGATATCTTAACTACACCTTCTACATTCATGGTTGTAGAGATGCCAATTTTCATTGCTTCTTTCACGGCATTAAGAGACACGCCGTTAATCACGATCTCTGGAATATATTTGACGTCTTCTGGAACTTTCGATTCCTTTCCTAGTTTTTTCTTCAGTGTTGGGCAATAAGGATGATTGGTGGTTGGGCCTATCCATGGAAAGTTGGTTTCAGGTTTTGACCCTGCTGAACAAATGTCGAATGGCGTAACTACCCCTTCCACTTTCCTCATTGACTTAAGCGCCTTTTTACCAGCTTCCATCACTGCCTTTTTGGTTTTACACATGTACCAAAAGTTGCCCCCCATCACCCCTCGTCCATAACCTAAATATCGCTCAATCAGAAAGTCAGGCACCATGAGAGGAACAGTAATCATGTCACGACCGTAACGCCTTTCTTCCCATTCATATCCATCCCCACAATGCCCTATCCGTTCCATAGTGTCAATCTTTCCTTCCGCACCAGAAGTTGCGTTGAAAATAGTGGTAAAGGGCTTAACAAGAATGTCCTGACGTATACGATAAGACATTTCAACTTCAAACTTTTTTACCGAATCTTTAATGGGTTTCTTTTGGTCGATGCCCCCCCAAAACTGTACGATTACGCCTTCTCGTTTATCTGGTGTCTCTTCTCTGCTTAGCCATCTCTCGATTCCTCCTTCGATTCTGCCTATGACTATGGAAGGCGTAGCAGTGGCGTCTTCAGCTGCTTGTCTTAACACTTCTTTGTCATCTGCAGTCACCATAATTCGACAATAAAGACCTTCAAAAGCCTCTGCAAAAGTGTCCTCAATTTCAGCGCTCATCCCAATCCTCCTATCGCCTCACCCCTTACAGCTTTTCTAAAAGCCGTGCTTTCCTTCATCAACCTTTCCTTATTGTTAGGGGTTATTACTTCAACTTTAGGCAAACTTGTGGGGTACAATTTCAACATACGCTCATATAAGGCTGGGTTGACACCTTCTTTCAACGCTGAACGCCCCCAATTTTTAACTAATTGAATAACCATGTTCTTTCCCAATCTGTTAAAAACATCTGCTAAAACATAAACTACTAATGTGTTCTCTGATAGAACAGCAACTTCAGCTTCTCTTATGGCATAACTATTGCCATTAAAAGAAACGGTTAATCCTTCATTCTCTCTTACTAATTGAAATGACTGTACATCTGTGATACTGTCGCCTACATACATAATATTGGACAGTTTGCAACCTGTTCTCTTCATAACGTCTTTAACAGCATTTGCCTTTTCAAAGCCACCAATAGGATTAACCTCCTTCAGCATTCTGCCCGACTCCATGTCAGAAATTTTTTTCCAAAAAATCTCATCCAATCTGTGAATTGTTTTTTTGTCTCTTTCAGAAAAATTGTTGATGGAGATGGCATTTGCTGGAATTTTTATCATGGGCATAGTGACTATTTCTTCCTTGAGGCGTTTCAGTTCTTCCATTTCCTTTCTGCTAATCTGGTATTTGTCTAGGTTTAGTTCAGTGCAGTAAACATTCTTGAAAGGAAAGCCAACTACATCACATAAGGCTCGAATATACTGTTCGTAACTGGTGCTAACCATAAAAGATGGCATAATGCCTCTTACAAACTGTAACGTATCTTTTGCACCTGGAACC
>CAZCYX010000159.1:0-4497 GCA_964503065.1 uncultured Candidatus Bathyarchaeia archaeon | reverse complement strand
GGTTTGTGGGATCAAGTATTACGTATGAGATTAGTATAGATGCGTTATGAGAAATTGAGGATCTTCCACTATTTCTAAGGATACAATCTTCTCGTGGTCCTTGGAAAGGGAATAGCCTCCCTAATGTGCTTCAGTTTACAGATCCACATAACCACACGTTCTATTCCCATGCCAAATCCAGAATGAGGAACAGAACCATATTTCCTTAGGTCCATGTACCATTCATAGGCTTCTTTTGGAAGGTTGAACTCCTCAATCTTTTGCTTCAACACTTTTAAACTCCAGATCCTTTCACTTCCCCCAATGATCTCGCCATATCCCTCTGGAGCAAGCATGTCATCACACAAAACAACTTTTGGGTCTTCTGGATCTGGCTGCATATAGAAGGCCTTTGCGTGCGCAGGATACCTGTGAACAATAAATGGCTTGTCAAACATTTTTGAAAGAAACTTCTCATGGGGAGTTCCAAAATCTTCGCCCCACTCTATTTCTATTCCTCCTTTCTTTAAAATATCAACAGCCCTTGTGTAACTTAACCTTGGGAAGGGTGGCTTAACTCTCTTGAGTGGGGTTACATTTCTCTTCAAAGTTTCCAGTTCTTTCTTGCACCTTTCTAATACGCTCTCTACCACATAACTAACTAACTCTTCTTGCACTTTCATACAATCGTTTAGGTTCATGAAGGCCATTTCTGGTTCAACCTGCCAAAATTCCGTCAAGTGCCTCCTTGTTCTAGACTTTTCAGCTCGGAAAGTTGGACCAAGACAGTAGACCTTGCCGAAAGCTGAGATTGCAGCTTCTACGTATAGTTGACCACTCTGAGTGAGGTATGCTCTTTTTCCAAAGTATTCTGTATTGAATAGGGTTGATGTTTCTTCGCATGCTGAAGGAGTGAAGACTGGGGAGTCGATTAAGACGTAATCTCTCTCATCAAAGAAATCTCTGCATGCTTTTATCACTTCTGATCGGACTTTTAGGATCGCTCGTTGTTTGGGGCTTCTGATCCATAAGTGTCTATGGTCCATTAGAAATTCTACTCCATGTTCCTTCTTGGCCAAAGGATATTGTTCAGCCAGATGGATGATCTGTAAATCTTTGATCCTGAGCTCGTAACCGCTTGGAGCCCTCTCGTCCCTTAGAACTGTGCCGTTCACCTCAACTGAAGATTCTTGGGTTAGCCTCTCAGCGTCATGGAACACTGTTTCGCTAGTCTTCTCCTTGTGAATCGTGGATTGAATGACGCCTGTTCCGTCTCTTATCATTAGGAATTGGACGCCACCACTGGACCTCTTCGTTACTAACCATCCCTTTATCAGAATGTCTTTTCCTTCTAGTTTTCCGTTGAGGATGTTTTTGATGGTGGATTGTTGCATTGTTGAATCCTAGTTAGGCTTTGTGTTTGAGGTGAAAAATGTTGTGGTGTCTGTCTAGGTTTGATAGTAATTCTATTAACCAACAAAACAGGTGAGCCAAATCACAGATCATGAGATAACCGTTTGAAATGCCCAATCTATCAGTTATCTAATTTGCTCTGATCAAGCATTTCTGGTTTCTTACTCATGAATGCTCCTCTTTCATACTTCTCTATTATGACATCCTAACACTTCGCAGCCACATAAGTGAGAATTCTGTTCCTACGTCCAACGCAGTACTTTTCTCCCATAGAAGACTTCCGGAAGTATTAGGAAACCTGAAAGAGATGCCACTATGACAATTATCCAATCGAAGGGGTCGACTATCGGGACTGCCTCGAACAACCCTATAAATGGTATGAGCAATGTTATTCCCGCTGACACAATAACAGAGACCAGCAGAAATTTATTGGATAAGAACCCTACTCTGAATGCATTACGTTTCTCAGATCGACAATTCCATACGACAAACAGTTCTTGTAAGGTTGCCCGCATGAAAGCCATAGTTCTTGCATATTCAACAGGTTGGCCTAATATGTAGAATTGCCAGTAGAACAACCCTCCTGTAAGAACAAATTGAGAGATAAAAGTTACGATTATTGAGGCAAATCTTCCATGAAGCACACCTTCGTTAGGGTTGCGTGGGGGTCTCCCCATTACGTCTTCTTCTGGAGGATCCATCGTTAACGCTAGTGCGGGTCCTCCATCCGTGACTAAGTTTAGCCAAAGTATCATACCTGGAAGAAGTGGAAGTTCCAAGCCCATCAAGGCGAAAAGACCTATGATTCCCAACTCATCAAAATTACAGCGTAGAAGAAAGAATGCGAATTTTCTAATGTTGCCGTATATTGTACGTCCTCCCTCAACAGCGTTGACTATCGTGGCGAAGTTGTCGTCTGCAAGGACCATGTCCGCAGCCTCTCGGGTTACATCAGTGCCAGTTATGCCCATTGCCACTCCTATGTCTGCTTGCTTTAATGCAGGCGCATCGTTTACTCCGTCCCCAGTCATGGCGACTATGTGTCCCTTCTTTTTCAGTGCCCTGACTATTCGAAGTTTGTGTTCTGGGGAAACCCGAGCATAGACTGATATGTCTCCAACAATTTTTTCAAAGTGTTCGTCACTCATGTTGTCGAGTTCGGCTCCTGTAAGGGACGTGTCACTTCTCATCATGTCAATTTCTTTAGCTACAGCAACTGCCGTGAGTTTGTGGTCTCCTGTTATCATAACCGTTTTTATGCCTGCTTGCTGGCATTTCAAGTTGGCTTCCTTCGCTTCTTCCCTTGGTGGGTCTATCATACCCATTAACCCCAAGAAACTTAAGCCATTCTCTACGCTTTCTTCTTCAACTTTTTCTAGCGCGTTATCAGGCAAGTTTTTGTAGGCTATGCCGAGCACTCGAAGGGCATCGCTTGCCATTTTTTCATTGATTTCTAAAATATCTTTTCTCTTTGCGGCTGGAAGCCTATTAACTTGACCATCTTGAAGAACATGGGTGCTGCGCTCTAAGATGATTTCGGGAGCTCCTTTTACATAAGCAACAAGTGTTCTTTCTGGTGTCTTGTGGACGGTTGTCATGCGTTTTCTCTCCGATGTGAACGGCACTTCGTGGACACGAGGATACAAGACTTCAGTGTCCTTCTTGGTCATTCCCACTTTAGCAGCTGCGATTATGAGAGCTCCTTCAGTTGTGTCTCCCAGCACACTTTTTCCATCATAGTGCGCGTTTGTGCACAGCATGCCTGCCCTCAGCAATAAAGTGAGGTCATCATCTTCTTTCAGGTTGATGGCGGCACCATTTTCTAAAAATTCGCCTTTGGATTCGTAGCCTACACCTGTCACATCGAGTATTCTGCCGTTAACGTAGATTTTGCGGACGGTCATTTCACCCTTGGTCAATGTGCCAGTTTTGTCAGAGCAAATAACAGTCGTGGCTCCCAAGGTTTCAGCTGATGAAAGTTTCCTAATAATCGCTTTGCGTTTAGCAAGTTCTCGTGCACCTAGAGCAAGCGAAACAGTCACGACGGCAGGCAAGCCCTCAGGAACAGCTGAAACAGCGAGCGCAACCGCCGTCTCAAAGGCGTCTATGATATTCTTTAGAGCTTCGGTTGTATGGGCTATTCCGAGAACAAAAATTTCGTATAATTCAAGAGCAAAAATGACAGCGCACAAAGCAATAATTATTATTCCCAGTTTTTTGGCGAAACGTTCTAGCTTCTGCTCCAAAGGAGTTTTCTCTTCCTCCATGGTCTGAACCATTTCTGCAATCTTTCCGAACTCTGTGTTCATACCTGTGGATGTGATTACGGCTTTTCCTCTACCATAAGTTATGTGAGTGGCCATGAAAACCGAGTTTTTTCTGTCAGCCACAGGTGTTTTTTCGTTCAAGGTGCTTGTATTCTTGTTAACTGGTGTTGATTCGCCTGTCAAAACCGCTTCGTCAGTTTTAAAATCTATGGTTTCTAAGAGTCGCCCGTCCGCAGGAATGCGGTCACCCATTTCGAGAAGAACTATGTCTCCAGGCACGGCTTCACGTGCTTGTATTATTGCTTCACTTCCGTCTCGAAGCACACGAGCTTTGGGAGCTGTCAGTTTCTTCATCGCTTCCAAGGCTTTTTCTGACCGATATTCTTGAACAAAGCCAACAACGGAGTTGAGGACAACAATGGCAGCGATAGTGGCAGCGTCGATGGTTTCTCCAATTAAGAACGATATCGCCGTGGCTATCAGAAGCATAATCACGAAGATATCCTTAAACTGCCCGAGAAAAATCTGTAGCGGAGTTACTCTTTTTCTTTCGATGAGTTCATTATACCCAAACTCTTGTAGTCGACGATTAGCCTCTTCTTGACTTAATCCCTCTTCATCAACTTTCAAGGTATCCATGACGTCTTTGATACTCATGCTGTACCATGTAGAAGCCATAGTAACTCCCTATGTCCCATATTTCGTTTAAACTTGCTAAGATTTCGCCTTTAGCCTTAACACAACATCGACTTATAGAGTTTTCTTTCATGTAAACCGTATTAATACAATTCTCATGCCTTGTTAGAATACTTTATAAATAGATTATGGTAAAAAATGT
>CAZCYX010000158.1:0-4551 GCA_964503065.1 uncultured Candidatus Bathyarchaeia archaeon | reverse complement strand
TAGTCTCCTTGAAACTCGGTAATCCTTCTGATAACATCCTCATCTCTTTCGCGAGCTGATGTTTCCACTCTTACACCTCAAACTCTTGCTCTAAACGGAATTCAAGCCGAGTTACCCGATTCAGTCTTACTTTCTTGGGGCATGGACAAACTTTCTTGATTTCGAAGATACTCTATCGTATTTTCAAGGAAGTATTGGATTGACGTTTCAGATGGTCTATTCCTATTTGATCTGAGTATTTTTTCCACAAGCTTTCTTTGCTCTTCAAGAGTGAGTGTTCTGTCTTGTAATGCATCTACGAAGGGTTTGTATATAGCACATTTTTGACCCTTAGAGTTGGTCATACTCGCCACAACTTGCCACCCTCTAGTTTTCATTCGATTACGCCTTCGATGAGCTCTTCGCTTTCTTGGGAACAGGTTATTGGCGGGAGGGGAGTCCGATTGCTTTTCTGAATCTAGTTCTTTTCTAAAGTAAAGAACTAATGCATTTCCCTCAATTGAGAAATTAGTGAGAAACTTCGGCAGAACATGTTTAGCCCGTATCCATTCCTCAATCTCTGTTATGGGTATTTTGACCAGAGTTAACACTTCTTCAGGCATATATAAACCACTGTTATAATTCTATAATAGATATAAGTATATAAGGCTTCTTATAGACGCCACAAATACCCATAAATCATCTTAGCCAACATCAAAATCAAACTACTCAGCACTCTCATTAACAACACCAACAACATCAACAGCTAAACCGATAGTCTTCGCCAAAGGCGACACATCTAGAGCGTAACAATAACCTGCACACAGATAGCAACTTTAAAGTAACTCGATAAACCAACCCATATCAGAACTAGCATTCTGTAGCGATGGAGGAGGCATGATTGGCTAAACGAGAATTCACCGTTAGATGGCTTGCACAGTTCGAGTTGGTAGTCAAAGCTGAAAACGAGCTGCGAGCTATTGAAAAAGCCAAAGACCGACTAAACGAAGGCGACAATGTTGATTGTTTCGACTTTCACGCCGTGGAAGAATAATGATGAACGTCATAATGACATTAGAAGAAGGTGCAAGGCGCAGTTGACAACCCTCTTCTGAAATTAATCACAGGTACACATGCATAATGACCACAACACCCCAAAGACAGAATCTTACAAGAGCAAAAAGTGATTCTACGAAAAAAGTTATAGCAGGTTATGTTATTGTTACTTCTTTTTTGGCTAAGCCTTGAACCATTAACGGAATTATCTTGCTTGCATTGAGTATCTCCATGAAGAGCGGTTTCCCATTCTCGTCAAAATGAACTATTATGTCGCCTACCTCTTCCGCATATGCAAGCTTGCCCTTCTCGGCAACCACAACAGTGAGAACGTCCGCTTCGGTATCATACTTTACCTTATACGCCATCCGCTTCCATCTCACAGAATAAGAATGAGCCTACTAATGATATTGTTTACTTGTGTTTGTGTGTTAGTGCGTTTATTACCGTCATATTGACTGTCTTGCCGTTCTGATCCAAACCCAGTATGATTTCACCGTGCTTATCCACAATCTTGCTGTCAACACTCTTCGACGGATACTCAAAATGTACATAAAGAGTGTCAGCTTCGTCATCATAATGGAACATTACAATCTTCGAAGGCAAATCTAGGTCATAATGCTTAGCAATTCGGCTAACAACACCAGCAACATCAACTGCTAAACTCACAGTCTTCGCCAAAGACGATACATCCTCCGCTTCCTTCTATCACTAATAGGAAAAGCCGTAATAATAAACCCTTCTTGCCGAGTCAACTCCCTAAAAACAACCACAAGATTCTCACTCAACCCAAAATCAGCCAATCGCTCAAACCTCTTAACAGCATGCAACTGAGGCTTAACCCTCGGAGGAGGCTCAAAAACCTCGTCAGGATGCTCCACAACCCCCAGAATTTCATGTTTAAAATCTTCAAGCTCAGGTCGAGCCGTCACAATGTGCTCCCACTGCTTCGCAGTCAACCTAACCCGAGCACCACTCCTCGACCTTACAACAGCAATTGTCTTCCCTTCAACCAAGCCCAAACCCTCTCAATTCAAAAGGAAACACTAATTTATCCAAACGTCTTAAGAGCTTAACCCTTCACACAGAGTCAACATGAAAATACACAATAAATCACGTTAACCAACATTAAAATCACCAGATAAGCATGTTATAAATCACCCTAAACCCACCCAAACACAACCAAAAACACCATTCAAAAACAAAAACAGAACCCAAAACACAAACAGAAAAACACAACTCTCCACACAAAAATTTCTCCTCACAATCATACTAATAGATGTCTTATAACTCATTCAACGAACACCTTCGTGTACTCCTAAATCTTTTTATAATTCACCCTATATCCTTCATTGGCACGAGGTTCCAAAGATGTCCTTAGACACCAAAAACATTCTTCAATCAATCAAAGAAGTTAAAGAAAAATCTAAAAAAAGAAACTTTGTTCAATCTATTGAACTCATCATAAACCTGCGAGATATTGATCCCAAAAAACCTGAGGGCAAGATCCAAGAGGTAATAGAGCTACCACATGGGATTGGAAAAGGAAATAAGATATGTATAATTGCTTCTGGTGAACTAGCTCTAAAAGCCAAGAGAGCTGGCGCAGAACTAGTTATTGAAAGAAATGAACTTGAAGCTCTAACTGGTAATAAGAAGGAACAGAAGGAGCTTGTAAGGACTTATGACTCATTTATTGCAGAAGCTCCTCTGATGCCGTTGGTTGGAAGAATTTTAGGTGCAACTTTAGGACCGAAGGGCAAAATGCCAACTCCAGTTCCTCCGACAGCTAACATAACAGAACAAATTGAAAAAAATAGGAAGACGGTAACAGTGAGGTTGCGGGGTCAACCAGTGCTTCAATGCCGTGTTGGAACTGAAAACATGTCTAACGAGGAAATCGCCGAAAACATTCAAGCTGTGACTAGAAGGATCGAAGGAAAACTTAAGAAAGGAGTTCAAAACATTAGGTCGATCAACCTGAAAACCGCGATGGGCCCACCAATCAAAATAAGTCCGTAGGGAACACAGAATGTCACATCAAGTAGCAGTGGAAAAAACAGAAGAAGTCGAGCAAATAAGAAACCTACTGCAGAAATATAGGGCTGTAGGAGTTGCCAGTCTCGAAAAGGTGAGAACTGCTCAACTTCAAGAACTGAAAAGAAAACTAGAAAATAACGCATATTTACGTGTCGTCAAAAATACTCTGATAAGAAGGGCGGTTGCCCAATGCAAAGATAAACCTGAATTAGAAAAACTTGAAGAACACCTTAGTGGATCAAACATATACTTGTTCACCAGCTTGAATCCCTTTAAGCTTGGGTTGCTTTTGGAGAAGAGCAAGGTTAAGGCTACTGCAAGGGCTGGAGACATAGCCGCTGAAGATGTTGTTGTTTCGGCAGGAAATACTGGGTTGCCTCCAGGCCCAATAATCAGTCTACTGGGTGCGGTTGGTCTGCGTACTCGGATAGAGGCTGGAAGCGTTTGGGTGTCTCATGACGCCTTAGTGGCTAAGAAGGGAGATGTTATAGATACAAGATTGGCTGGTGTGTTGTCGAAACTTGGCATAAAATCAGTGGAGATTGGTCTTAGTCTAAAGACTATGTATGACGATGGGTTAATTATGACGGAGGAGCAGCTGCGACTAGATTTGGAAGAAACTAGAAGAAATTTCGGACAAGCCCATATCAGTGCTCTTAACTTGTCTTTAAACGCTGCTCTTCCTCTTCCAGAGAACATTGTTCTGCTTCTTCAGAAGGCTCACCGTGACGCTTATTCGCTTGCTTTCGGCGAAGCCATTCCTAACAATGAAACAATAGTTGATCTTATAAGAAGAGCCCATATGGAAATGTCAAGTTTACACACAAGGCTGAAAAGAGATTGAAGTATGTGCAAACAAAAAATATGTTAAATTCCGAATCTGAATTATAGAAATTGTTGATTCATATACTGATTCCATAACTGTTTTTAGCCTTTAGGCGTAGAACTTTGGAATTGAAAGTCCAAGTTCATGCATGAAGCCATAAAGGAAGTTGATTTAGCTGATTAAATCTACTGTTGAGCCATTATCCGGGGTAGTTGTAGACTTAACCGAGAAAGCACCGGTACGGGTGTTGCATGTAGACGATGAAGATGGCTTCTTGAAAGCTGCGAAACAATGCCTAGAAATGCAAGGTCCATTCCAAGTGGAAACTGCCTCGTCCGTTGCAGAAGCCACAGAAAAAATGAAGAAGAAAACTTTTGATGTAATCGTTTCTGACTACGTGATGCCTGGGAAAAGCGGTCTGGAATTTTTAAAGGATCTGAGAGATGGTGGGAACAAGATTCCGTTTGTCCTATTCACTGGAAAGGGCAGGGAAGAAGTAGTAATTAACGCATTGAACCTTGGTGCTGATCGATACTTCAACAAAGTTGGCGATCCAGGGACAGTTTACGGTGAATTAGCGCATGGCATACGCCAAGTTGTGGAAAGCAAAAGGGTAGATGAGGCGCTGAGAGACTCAGAAGAAAAATATA
>CAZCYX010000157.1:0-4578 GCA_964503065.1 uncultured Candidatus Bathyarchaeia archaeon | reverse complement strand
CTTCTTCAATAAATCTCCTTCTACCCAGACTTCTCCCAACCTACGTAAATAGCTTATAACATCTAAAAGTTTAGTTTCAGAAATATCACGATAAGGATACGATCGATGCAAAATCTCAAGAACTTCTCTGACAGGCACCTGTTTCTTATCCAATACAATTCCTGCAACTTGATGTGCCAAGACATCTAAGGCGTTTTCATGCATGCGAAGGGGTTCTAAACGGTTCTTGTAGGCTTGCTGTGTAGCAACTATACCTTCTAGTATGTCGTCTGGAAATGCGGTGACAACAATTCCCTTTGAAACCAAGTCCAACCTGTGTCCACTTCTTCCCACTCGTTGAATTAGGCTACCTACCTGCCGAGGTGAAAGATATTGAATAACAAGGTCAACATGTCCAATATCGATTCCCAATTCGAGAGTGCTAGTACACACGATTGCCTTCAGAACCTTGGTCTTGAACTCATCTTCAATAAGGCTTCTTTCCTCCCTTGATAAGGACCCATGATGAACTGCAATGTTTGATGTAAGTTGATTGAACTTGTGCCCCAACATTTCGGCATTAGTCCTACTGTTCACAAAGATTAAGGTAGACGTATGTTGATTCACTAAATCTGACATTCGTCTTATTCTTGCTGCTGCCTCAGGAGTTGTCCTTAATTTTTGAGCGAGATCATAATCTTGATCCCCCGGCACTGGGTATTCCACGCTATACTGATAGCTCTTGGGCAAAGGCACCACAATTATCTTCATAACACGATGTGCACCAGAGATGAACTTCGCCACCTTTTCAGGATCACCAATAGTGGCAGATAAGCCCACTCTTTGAAATTCACCTTTAACGATTTCCACTAATCGCTCCAGAGCGACTGTAAGTTGAATACCACGTTTATCCTCTGCGAGCTCGTGCACCTCATCAATTATCACATAACGAACGTGACTGAGATGTTGCTGCATGCGAGTCCCGGGCAAGATAGCTTGTAATGTCTCAGGTGTGGTCACTAACATGTGAGGTGGATGAATCGCTTGCCTTCGACGGATCTTAACTTCAGTGTCTCCATGTCGAACCTCAATCGAAATGTCCAAATTCTGTGACCAAAACGATAGGCGCTTTATCAAATCACGGTTGAGTGCACGAAGCGGTGTAATATACAGAATCTGAATCCCCCGTCTGTCAGGTTGCTGAACAAAATTAGAGAATATAGGAAGAAGAACCGCCTCGGTTTTCCCACTTCCAGTCGGTGCGATTAAAAGAACATTCTCTCCCTTAAGAATAGATGGGATAGCCTTAACCTGCGGAACAGTGAGTTCTAAGATTCCCATTTTAAACAATGCTTTCGAGACTGGTTTAGCTAGTAAACTGAAAACGTTTGAGCGTACGAGTTTCTCCTTCATTTCTAAGACCGTTTTCATCTAATCTATTTCTCACGGTCTCATAATCCTTTCTAAAACAACGTGAAAACAGTAAGGGGTACAACTATCAAAAGAAAAAGGAATGCGCTGGAATTGTAATTTGTCTATACTTGTTTTCGAGATCCGCTAAGATAAGCCCAAAGCACTAACACTAGCATAGTTAATATGGCGCCAGCAATCCCTGACAACATCCATTCAGCCTGAAGCATCTCAGGAAAGATTGCTAAGATTGTAGGCAATACCGTATGGTAGGCGAAGTTCGCTAAAATCCCAGCTACAAAGCCTAATATGGCAAATATCCCGAGTATTTTTATTCTTTCACTCATTGCTGTTTCCTTCTAGTTGATTTGCTCTCTATGCTTTCTAAATTTGTGCTTTTTTAGTCTAACTTACACAATTATGTCTATTAGACCAGTTCCGCTGTTTCTCTATTTGCATATGGAATTTAAAGTTCAAAGCACAGATTAAAGGGGAATATAGAGCCAGATATATACGTGAATGTTCTCAGCATATTAAAAATGTAATAATAGGCTTAAAGCACCTCTCCCTTCGGAGGAATCTAATTTGTCAGAGAAATTCGCTAAAAAATGGGGAGAAGGCTACGATCAGGACCCTTTCACTAAAAGAGTAAAAGAAGCTATTCGCCCTCCGGGACCATTAAAACCCCGCCTCGACTTTGCAGTGAGACGCATGGAACTGCAAATTCAACGATTAGACAAAGCTAGTGACCGCTTTTCGGAACGTGACAAGTCAATCTTCGCAAGAATTGTGAACGCATACTCAAAGCATGACATGCCCAGAGCCAACGTATTCGCCAACGAACTAGCCGAGATACGGAAAATGGAAAAAATGCTAATGCACGCACGACTTGCCTTAGAACAAATAGTTCTTAGGTTGAAAACAGTTTCTGAACTTGGCGACGTTGTTACAACACTTGCTCCAGCAGTAAGCGTACTACGCAGTGTCAGAAATGGAATGTCCACCGTTTTCCCAGAGGCTGAGAGAGAACTTGGACAAATTGGCAACATGCTCAGTGGAATAATGATCGACGCTGGACAAAGCACAGGGTTATCAATTAACTTCGAAAGTGCAAACGAAGATGCCCAGAAGATCCTAAATGAAGCATCTACAGTGGCAGAACAGAAGATCAAAGACAAGTTCCCAGAGCTACCTGCGGGCTTACCCAGTATAGGCGAGGCAGCTGCAACTGAGACATAGTCGTTCAAAACCATACCAGAGATTTCAAAGGAGGTGACTTTACGTCAAAACCTTCTTCTAATCCCCTTCTATTTATCGGCAAGCCATTAAAAGATGAGTATGGACGCCAAATCGGTGAGATAGCTTCTTTTCTGGTAAGTCCGAACGGTCGCATAGACGGGGTTTTGGTTAGACATGGAGATGGAGAATTTTTATGCTATTCAAGTGATCACTTCAAATTATACAATGATGGCATCATTCTTTTATTACCAATAAAGCTGAAAGTAAAATCGCTATGCGATGAGATACCGTTAATCTGGCGAAAAGATCAAGCATTAAACGAACTTAAAGGCAAGAAAAAAGTTCCTTCAGATATGGTTGAAATTCTTCACAAGAATTTTGAAGGAGCATTGAATCAGTTAAAGGCAGATGCCAATGCAACTTTAGAGGAAATCGATGCAGAGATCGAGAAGTGCAACATGCAAATCAAGGACCTTAATTCAGCTCTGATAAACTTGGAGATTGAACATGAAATCGGCAGAATTGACGCTGAGTCTTATAAAAAATCTATGGATATAATACTTGAGGGTTTGAAGCAAGTCAATATTGAAAAGAATGATCTTCAAGCCATGAGAAATAATTTGTCTAACATGCTTTTGGGCGAGAAATCAACCACTGAAAAGCAGACTGAATCACAAAAGGAAACTCCCTCAGCTCCACCACTTCCTGAACCACCCGTGGTAGTCCATGTAAAAGGCCCTAGCAAAACGAGTTCCTGAAAGCCCATGGCGAACGGATCTTGATCAAAAAATTCTTTCGCTCCCCTCCACCAGTTGGAGATGCAATCTTTCAAGCAATACAAAAATTAAGAATTCAACGATTTAAACTAGAGCGAATAATCGTTAGATTAAAAGAACGAGACAAAATCCTGTTTGAATCCTGTGTTACATCAGTGAAAAACCAAAACAAAGAACGAGCCACCATTTTTGCCACTGAACTAGCTGAAGTTAGAAAATTAATCGAAACAGTTTCTAAAACTGAGATCACAATAGAACGCATAATACTGAGACTCGAAACAATCAAAGAACTGAGCAATGTCGTCGTTGAACTGAGGCCCGCTCTAAAGGCTCTTCAAAGCGTAGCACAATGCATAAACAGAGTTATGCCAGAGATGGCTTATGAATTAGAAACAGTGAATGACAGTATCACTGAAACATTAGATATAACTAAAATAGGCTCTCCGCAACCAATAGTTTCACTCAATGCTACGACTCCAGGTGCCGAAGAAATACTTAAAGAGGTCTCTGGAGTCCTTGAGGACAAAATAATGGAAAGACTTCCGGAACCGCCACCTTCTGTTCCGGTTGCTGTTCCTCAGAAAACTCCGACAAAGAATATAAAACAGATGGTTGCCCTTGCGGCCAGTTGTTCTTCAGAAACAAATGGAAATGAAGAACCTCAAACTTACTTAGAATTGCAGCGCGTCTCTTTCACGTTACAAAAATCTTCTTCTATAGAAAACACGATTCTAGACTATATTAAGAAATGTAATGGCCACTTTGATGTTGCTCAATGCGCATTTGATTTGAACGTCTCACCTGAAGAGATCGAGGAAACATTGGAAAAGTTGGGTGCTCAAGGCAAAATACAACTTAAAAGGTGACCCATTGTGAGTGCATCCCAAGAACTTGAAATGTCAGCAACAAACCACGCGTTAGAAGCTGTGCGACTAGATAAACAAGGAGCCAGAGGAATGGCGATAGCAATGTATCAAAAAGCCATAGAGACGCTCCTAACACTGGTTCAACTATATCCCGACTACGGACTGAACCAGGTTTACATTCAGCGGGCAAGGGCATATCAACAAAGAGTAAGAGTCCTACAAGGTGCTGGTCCAGTTCAGTCATACACAGAAGAATCTCCACCAACAGCTGCAGGAGGTTCAGCTTCAACTGAAAAAGCAAGTTTTGA
>CAZCYX010000156.1:0-4615 GCA_964503065.1 uncultured Candidatus Bathyarchaeia archaeon | reverse complement strand
TTCTTCGCCCCCCATTCTCGTTAGATTTATTTCTTTAGAGAATAGAGACACTTGCACTGCAAGTTGACGGAAATTGTTGCTTCTATAATCAGAGAAACAATAGGTGTCGTCCGTAAGCCTATAAGTGACTAAAAATCTACAATTGAATACTGAGAAGCCCCCAATACTTACGGTAAAAAGAGGCAATCTGAATGGAAGCAAACATCCTCATACAAAACTGTACCATCATTCCTATGACCAATAAAGGCATCATAAAGAACGGTGTGATCGCCATAGAAAAAAGCAAAATAACCTATGTTGGAAAACAAGCAACAGCGCCAAAAATAACCGCTGAAAAAATTATAGACGCCCAAAATAAGGTTGCAATACCTGGCTTAATCAACTGCCACACCCACCTAGCCATGACACTATTCAGAGGAATCGCAGAAGACCAACCATTAAACATGTGGCTAACCGAAACAATATGGCCTCTAGAAGCAAAACTCCAACCCAAAGATGTCTATAATGGCGCATTACTTGGCTGCCTTGAAATGACAAAGACCGGCACAACAACCTTTGCCGATATGTATTACCACGAGAATCAAGTCGCAAAAGCCATAGAAAAAGCAGGCTTAAGAGCAGTCTTGACACAGGGAACAATCGAAGCTGGCAATCCAAAAATAGGAGAAAAAACACTAAGGAATAGCATCAATTTTGCCATGAAATACCATGGATATGCTGATGGAAGAGTTACAACCCGCCTCGGTCCCCATGCAGTCTACACATGCAGCCCAGAACTTCTAACAAAAGTCCGTGAGACAGCCGCCAAACTCCATTTAGGTATCCACATTCACTTAGCAGAATCAAAAGAAATGATAAACCAAATAAAACAGAAATATGGCTCTACAGAAGTGGAACTTCTAAAGAAAATTGGTTTCTTAGGCCCAGATGTTCTTGCCGCCCATTGCATACATCTCACTGAAAAAGAAATGTGGTTGCTGGCTACGCATAATGTTAAGGTTGCTCACAACCCAGTTGCTAACATGAAACTCGCCCAAGGAATAGCAAAAATCAAGGAACTCAGAGACTTAGGCGTAGTTGTGGGCTTAGGCACAAATGGACCAGCCAGCAACAATACCCTTGACATGTTCGAAACCATGAAGATTGCGGTTTTACTTCAAAAACTCACCTATCTGAATCCCACCGTTCTGCCAGCTTACGAAGCCCTAAAGATGGCAACGGTAGATGGAGCTAAAGCCTTAGGAATGGAGAGAAACATAGGTTCTCTTGAAATAGGTAAGAGAGCCGATATAATCTTAATCGATCTTTCAAAGCCCCATCTAAAACCCTTGCATGACATTTATGCATGCATTGTTTATTCTGCCCACGGAAGCGACGTAGACACGGTTATCGTTGATGGAAAAATCTTGATGGAGAACCAGCAAGTGAAAACTTTGGATGAAAAGGCTGTGATGGAAGAAGCTGAAAAAACCGCTTCGGATTTGCTGTCAAGGTAAATCTTATCTAACCGTCTAGTTATTGTATCTGCTTCAGCGTAGGTGCATGAATGCCACCGATAATTCAGATCGAGAACCTTACAAAAAAATTTGGAAACCTGGTCGCAGTTGACCACCTAAACTTAGACATTGAAAAAGGTGAAATCCTTGGGCTCCTAGGACCAAACGGTGCAGGCAAAACAACTGTCGTCCTTATGCTCGCAACAGTCATTAAACCCACAGAGGGTACGGCTACCGTCGGCGAATACGATATAAGAAAAAACCCGGACAAAGTGCGCGGGCTTCTAGGCATTTGTTTCCAAGAGCCTAAAATGTTGTGGGTCAGCACTCCTTGGGATATAGTAAACTGGCACGCCAAGGTTTGTGGGCTATCAACGAAAGAGCGTAAAAGAAGGGTCAAAGAAGTATTAGATGCAGTGGACATGTGGGAGCCTCGGCGCAAGAGTGTCCATGGACTTTCAGGGGGTATGCGGAAGCGGGTTGAAATAGCCAAGGTTCTGATTCAAAGACCAACGATTGCATTTGTTGACGAGCCGACCGCGCAGATTGACATAATAGGCAAACACAGAATATGGAACATGCTTCTCGAACTTCGTGAGGAAGGAAGCACAATCATTCTTGCTACAAATGAACTTTACGAGGCTGATCGGCTTTCAGACCGTGTTGGAATAATGCATAAAGGCAAGTTGCTTGTGTGCGATACACCTAAGAAGTTGAAGGACAGCATTGTGGGTGGCGATATCATTGATATTCAACTTGAAAGAGACGCCCCGATGAAAATTGTGGAAGAGCTTAAAGGTTTCAAGGAAGTTGCGGACATTTTGCAAGTTAAACCCTCCAATATGCGCATCCATGTAAACCAAGTTGAAGAAGTTATCCCACGAATAATGAATTTATTCATGAAGAAAAATGTGCCAATCACTTCTATACACATGAGTGAACCTAGCCTTGACGATGTATTTGCGCACTATACGGGGCTGACTATTGAAGAAGCACAGAAAGGTGGGGGTGAACCGTAAACGAATAGGCTCCTTTTGGTCGTTGAGCGAGACATCCGTCTTTTCTTCCAATACAAATTCCTAATCATACTACGAGCCATTTGGTTCATATCACAAATAGTTTTGTTTGGACTTATCGCTTCACGTATGATTGACGTTCCAGATTACTTCCAATACTATGTAGGCGGACTTTCAGTGATGACACTCTATTCAGCTGCTATATTCATTGGCTTCGACATCTACGAAGAAGCAGAACATGGCGTCTTCGAATACTTGCTCAGCTTACCAGTTTCCCGAAGGCAACTTGTGCTGGGGCGATCAATCGGTGGAGGACTCAGATCCTTTATATACGTTGGACCATTAATAGGCGTATCATTGTATGTTATAGGCTCCGTCAACCCGCTCAACTTCTTGGTCTCCCTATTTGCATTGTTCCTATTCTCCTTCGGAGTCGCAGGCATGAGCATCACCATAGCCGTAGTAATAAAATCAAGCGACCGCTACGACATATTAATGGGTGTTCTAAACGCCTTAATTGTGCGTCTAAGTACAGCCATGTATCCTCTGGCAGTCGTGCAATCAGCTAACCCTCTGTATGGTGGGGTCGCAAGCTTCAATCCTATCACATATGCTGCAGACTTGTTCCGATGGGGCACAGGCTTAGAAGCCATAATAACTCTGGACAATCCATTAATACCGTTACTTGGCATAATTGCGTTCTTCGCGTTCTTCACTTTCGTAGGTGTAGTAATCTACGAGAGGCGCATAGAAGGGGGAGGCTGGCAGTAGTGAAGGCAGTTCTCCACATAATTGAACACGATTTTAGAAATTTCTTCAGGTACAAGTGGTGGCTTGTAGGTATGGTCAGCATGAACTTAGCTGACCTTTTCATAATGGCTATAGTTTACAACAACATGCTAAGCACTGCTGTAAGGGATCAAATCAAGAACTACTTCAATTTTTTTGCACCCGGACTTACCATTACAGGTTTGTTTGCTTCAGCTTTCATGATTGGGCGTGAGATAAATATGGAGCGTCGAAGGGAAGTGCATCACTACATGTTGAGTTTGCCCATGACTAGGATGGAGTTAGCAGTTGGACGTGTTCTTTCAGGCGGACTGCGTGGCATGGTTTATATGTCGCCTCTTTTACTGACTTGTTTCGCCTTTCTAGGATTCCCAACACCAGGACAGTTCTTAATTATCTTGACAGTGTTGTTCTTTTTAGCCATGGGCATCTCTGGCTTAAGTATTGCCATCGCAGTTTCGACATCAAGCCTTGAAAAATTCATCACGGCAAGAGGATTAGTTTATTATACGCTGTTCTTCTGCAGCAGCGTCTTCTATCCGCTCTCTTTAATTGAAGACTTAGGACGAGAGGGCAAATTCCCAATGGTATTAGTGACATTGGCTGAGGTTAACCCATTAAGTAGTGGGGCAGACCTGATCCGCTCTTTTCTGCTTAGTAGTCCACCTTTCTCTTTGAACATGATTCTTAATGTTCTAGTTTTCTCGACAATTTTCACACTT
Organism: uncultured Candidatus Bathyarchaeia archaeon; assembly: GCA_964503065.1. Taxonomy (GTDB): domain Archaea; phylum Thermoproteota; class Bathyarchaeia; order Bathyarchaeales; family Bathyarchaeaceae; genus JAOUKN01. Next base: position 592 of record CAZCYX010000156.1, on the reverse strand, counting down.
AGCGCTGCCTTTGCTTATATCAAGATAATCCAACAGTAGGTTTCTTCAGCCTTTTTGAGGTTAAATTTATGAATATGAACAACCTATCTTTTCTCCTTCTTCCTTAACAAGTTTGAAGGTTACTTGATGGATAAAGTGAAGGCCATCTTTGAACCGCAAAATGTCGTCCTAATAGGCTCAAGCATGATTCGGGAAAAAGTCGGTATGGCTTCTCCGCAACTTTTTAGAGATGTCATATACAATGTGAAGAGGTTCTTCCGTGGAGCCACTTGTGTTTTAGATGTGGATGGGCAACTTGGTTATGATCATTTAAATGATCTATCTGAAATTCCCGAACTTGCGGTTATAACGCTTCCGCCAGAGCAGTCACTGGTTCAGGCGGACGGATGCGCGAAGAGAGGCATCAAAGCGCTTGTCCTGATTACTGGCGGGTACACTGATGAACAACGTCAACAGTTGCTTAAACTCAAAGGAGAGTATGGCATTCGTATATTGGGTCCAAACACGATAATGGGGGTCATAAACACAGCAAATGGGTTAAACACAACCTTCGAAAGAGACCTAATGCCAAGAAGAGGCAACATCTCAGTTA
>CAZCYX010000155.1:0-4644 GCA_964503065.1 uncultured Candidatus Bathyarchaeia archaeon | reverse complement strand
TCTACCGAAGATTTAAAATTTTATGATTAAACCTAATAGTCAGTCTTTGGAGATGTCTTCCGCAAATTTCCTCTTTTTGCGCGCGTAAATTACTTAAAGTCTATCAAGTATACGAAACTAAGATGATGGAGAATGTCCAAAGACATAGTGGAGACAAACGCCGCAAACTGGAAAGAGGAGGTTCTGGAATCAAAGGAGCTAGTTGTGGTTGAGTTTTGGCATCCCCAATGTCCCTATTGCAGAGTCCTTGAGCCAATTTATGTTAAACTATCCAAAGAGTATGCGAGCAAGTTGAAATTTGTAAAATTTAATGTCTTGGAAAACGCTGAAAACCAAGAGCTTGCTGCCAAATACGGCATAATGGGTACACCTACTTTGAAGTTCTTCTGTCAAGGACGACCTATTCAAGACATTGTAGGTATGCTGACAAAGGATTATCTGCGTCAAGGAATAGAATTCGCAGTCAAAAAACATCGCGAATGTGCCGAAAAGAGCACTCCCTTGCGATTGCCATATATAGACTAATAAACATGCGAATGTGCTCGATGTGCGCGCATTCTCTGAACATGGTTGTTATCATTAATTTTCTTTTGTAAACTTTGAACTAGTCACCAGAAGAGTTGCTACTACCCCTGCTAAGACAGACGCTGCTCCAAGGAGAATGGAAAGGATAATTAAAATGGGTGGAAAGGACACATCAACGTTTATTGTTGTTTCGGGAGTTTGGCTAACACCAGAAATCATCAAGTCCCTATTTAGCCAACTCACCTTTCCACTGTATTTGAGTACTGTTAGCCAAGCTTTATACTGGAAGATTTCTCCTATTCTGAGATCTATCTTGGACAAGTCTCCTTTTGAAAGTACAATCTCTATTGATGTCCAACCTCCTTCAGGAAGTCTATAGCCTACTTTTTGGAATGGAGAATAATCTTCCACTACCTTGTCCTCAGTGAGAACAAACAGAGTTATCTCTGTTTCGCCCCCTACCGGGCTTGTAATAACCAGAGGGTAGTAAAGGAAGTCTGAGTTGAATTTGTAGAGTATTGGATCAACGCTTCTTTCCTCCGAGGAGACAGTTATCAAATCTAGAGCGTAGTAACGGAATCCTCTATCCATGTAGTCTTCAACCACAGACTCAAAGTTTCCTAAGGAAACCGCATCATTCACACCACTGTCTTCCAGAAAGTTGTCCATCCAACTGCCTAGTTCAGTAGTGTCACTTGCCCTGACAACTGTGATGTTGTGGGCGCCTATCTCCTCGTGGAAAACAACTTCAACACTTCCAGAGCGTGCCTGACCTTCCGTACCGTACATGAACATGTTTAAGCCTTCATTCCAGATTAGACGTTGAATTTCCTCGAAGGATTGGAAGTTTGCAGCCTCTACTAACGTAGGCTTTGATGGAAGAGGAAGAATCTCGACAACCAAGGTTTCTTGAGTGGAAGTTACGTCTGTTGAAAGTATCATTATTTCCTCTTGTCCGTTCCATGCAAGTATTGCTTTCTGTCCAGGCTCGTACACTGAAACTTCAGGGTCAACTGGAATCATACCTCTGTCAGCATAAACAGAAGGAAAAAACAATGCAACCAAGAACAAGAACGCAACTATGTAGGCTAAACGAAATTTCTGCAAATACATCCCCTTCCAGTTCATGGATTTCGACACTTATAATACTAGAGATTAGAACATCCAAACATGCAGTGTTCTATTTCAAGAACATGCACGCGCACGTTTGCTGCGAATAAGACATGAACCTATTACAATGACTTAAGAGACTGTAATCCGTCAGACAAGTAGGCTTGGCTATCTGTAGGGACCTAGATGTACTAGAGGCTTTTCATGACTTTATAAGTTGGATTGCGGAAGTGGTTTCAAAAAGAATTCTCTAAGTAAAGGCGCAGGTGCATCAATGATCTGGTCAGAACGTTCAAGTAGAAAGGTTGAAGCCCTCGCTGTATCCGAGACAAGCTTTGCTGTTTCTTCTAGGAAGTTAGCGAGTTCCATTCCAGAAGCAGTCAATTCGTAGGTTCTGGGCTTCTTTCGAATAAAGACGAGCCGCCTCTTCCTCAGTCTTCGTAGGTATTTGTAGGTTCTTCTAAGATTTATGCCAACTTCCTTAGAAAGTTCACGGGCGGATATGCCAACCTCTGGAATGATCTCATAGATCTTCTCGGTTGGGGAGAACGCCTTCTTCGGCACTTTCTTGGTTCTAAAATAGAAAACGTAGTCTGGAGTTTTGCTCCTAGTCGCGAGTCCATTTTCTATCAATCTCTTTAAAGACCTCGACAAACTTTTTGGAGTCACTGATCTAGCAAGGTCCGAGTGGGATTTCGGTCCATCCTCTAACTCTTTCAACAATTTCTCTTCATAGCAACGCGAATGGGATGGTAATAGGTTTTCTACACTGAATTTGTTTAATATGTCAAGGAATTTCCGACAATACAATGTTAACTTATATCGGTTGCCATCTTTTGTGACAAGCCCCGTTTTCACGAGCGGTTCAACATACGCGTCTGCGATGGTTTGTTGACTGTGATAATATCCTTTGCTTTTCAAGTATTCTTGTAATCCCTTTATGCTACGAGGATGTTCAGAAAGGCCCTCAATTACCTTTTGTCGTCTATCGTTTTTCACAGCGTTAAGCAATTTGTGTATATAACCATCTTCACATAACACTCCATTCATTTCGAACAAATCGTTTTTCGCCTTCCATATTTCACAGCGTTCAATGCAAATCATAGGAGAAATGGACTCACAGTGTTGGCAAATGTCATCTGCTTCTTTGATAATTTGGACTAACTCTGCACTACTGTTCGATAACCATTGCCGAGAGGCTATTTCAAGAATCATATTGAACTCCCCAAAATGACGCATGTCATAAAGAGGTGGTGGATCAACACTTCTGATGTTGCTGAAAAAGGGAAAGGAGGAGAAAGGGAGAGCAGGTGTTTCATGTGTTAAAGCCCTCTTTATGACGTACGTCATATACATATGACGTACGTCATGCTTAAATACGTTTCGATACAAATACAGTAGTCGGTGAAGCAAACGTGTTGCTACCATGTGAAGTTGCTGTGAAGTCGCTGATTCCAGCCATTAGGTCTGCAATAGCAAGAGAATTGACACAGTCGCATGGATTAAAGCAAAAGGAAGTCGCATTGCTTTTAGGGGTCACTCAAACAGCTGTAAGTAAGTATACTCGACATGTTAGAGGTATCGTCCTTAAAATCGAAGATGTAGAAGAAATTCAGCCGACGCTTAATGAAATTGTTGTCTCACTGGCTGATGGGCATATGTCTAAATACGAACTTGCAGCAAAGTTTTGTGTAGTCTGCGAGATCATTCGAAGAAAAAGGTTGATGTGCGAACTATGTAAACGTTCAGATCCGTCAATTGATGTTCAACAATGCTTTGTCTGTCATCTACAGCAAACACCAAAGAGTGAAGGAAGGCGTGCGAAAACGTAAATAGCAAAATTTAACTATGAACGGAAAAGTTTTATGATTAAACTTAATAGTCAGTCAGCATAATAGTGCATGAACTTGAGGGAAACAATCGTGTATGAACAACCACCCCAATATCTCTATGTTCCAGGCGCCACAACATTAGGCGTTGTTTGCTCTGACGGCGTCATTTTAGCCTCTGAAAAGAGAGTTTCCTATGGCTATATGGTGGTCAGCCGTGCCGGCAAAAAAGTTTTCAAAATCACTGACGAGATTGGAGCGGCATGTGCAGGACTGGTTTCTGACATGCAGATTTTGGTGAGAGAAGTCGAAGCCTACGCTAACCTGTTTAGGCTTGACGCTAAGAGAATGCTTCCTGTAAAATCGGCTGCAAAGCTCATGTCAAATCTTCTTTTCAGTAGACGACTGTTTCCATTGATCACTCAAACTATTGTGGGTGGAATGGACGAGGAAGGAGCATCAATCTATGTATTAGATGTGCTCGGATCTCTCTTACCCGACAAATATGCTGCCGTGGGTTCAGGGGCACAAATTGCCGTTGGAGTTTTAGAAGAGGAATACAGAGAAAACATGAACATGGAAGAGGCAAAGCAACTTACGGTACGAGCCATAAAGTCTGCGATAAGCCGAGACGTAATGAGTGGCGACGGCATAGACTTTCTCCTGATCACAAAAGAAGGAATCAGAGAAGAATCCATAAAATTCTAAGTGTTTAACTTCTTCTGGGTTCAGCATCCAGTTGTTTCAGGTTTGCAACGAGTTTCACGTGTAGTTGGACTTTGTAGATAAAATAATAAGGCTTACTTAAAGCTTTAGAAGAACTAGGTCTGCATTACAAGAAACTTGAGGCGAATTAGTTTGTCGTTTCAGTTTACGCTTAAGGATGGGCAATTTCTTGTAAGGCTTGCGCGAAAGGCTGTTGAGGAGTATCTTGAAGGTGGAAAGGTGATGTCGGCTCCTAAAGATGTCTCATCAAAGCTCATGGATCATTGTGGAGTTTTTGTCACGTTAAACAGTGTGAGGAATAATAAGAAAGAATTGAGGGGTTGCATCGGTTTTCCATATCCAACTCTTCCTTTGGTGCGAGCTGTAATTGATTCGGCTATTAATTCTGCGACTCAGGACCCCCGTTTTCCACCTGTCTCTTATAATGAACTTAATAGTATAGTTTTTGAAGTGA
>CAZCYX010000154.1:0-4693 GCA_964503065.1 uncultured Candidatus Bathyarchaeia archaeon | reverse complement strand
AGCATCCTCCGCTTGTCTACACTCAAGATTTTGAGGAAATCTTAGAAATGAAAAGGCGTAGGGTATTTTTCAGTTATTTGGGTATCTGCTTCCCGATACTTGGCAAGACTATTTCTGAAGTTGAACAGACAATTAGAGAGATTTTGTTAAAGCTTGAAGGAAAAGTTGGTGCTCTTCCTAGGTAAGCATTTAGATCTGTAACGTCTTAGTAGTTAGGTTTGAAATTTGAGAAATGTGGAAAAGTATTAGTATAGAACTTATTAACTACGAGCTAATGTTGTAGATGAAACAGTTAGTCTTCAAGAGACACCATCGAAAACTATTCCTATAGAATCAATTGATACTTTATGTGTCGTTTTCAAAACGTTTCATGATGCTACCATAATATGCTACAGCATCAAGTAAAAGACAGTTACATAAAACTTAAATAATATATAAGTAATAACCTTCTTATTCTCGCTGAGATGAAGGGAATGCGTAAAAAAGAAAACTCTCCTTTCTCTTTCAGCACTTTTTAAAAAGCTACTGACGCATTCCCAGAATTTAATTTTCATAATCCCTGATTTGAAGTTTATGGAACATTTTTCTATAGAATCTAAAGGACACTTATAGCAGAACAGAAAAGCCAATTTAAATGGAGGAGAAATTACCCATATCTTGATAAATAATTGGAAGAGGGCGTCATGAGTTTGAGAAAACTTGGTGAAAAAGAAGCAATAGAAATTATTCTAGAGATTTTAAGAAAGGCTGAAGAGCCTCTCACAACCCGTGAAATAGAGGAGGAAACCAAAAAACTTCTTGTGTCATGCCCAGATAACACTCCTGTCTTTCTAAACAGACTCCGCATCCAAGGAATTGTTGAAGGCCAACTTTCCAGAGAAAGGAGAGGTTGGATTTGGTGGATCAAAAAGTAGTATTAGGTCCAAGAAACTATTTTGTCATGTTTGTTCATCACGAGGTTAACCCAACCCTTATAGTCAACTGTTATGACTCTATTTTTTATTTTTTCTAGTAAACCTCTAGCCTCACAGTCCTCTTTAAGAGCATATACTTCAATTCCTGAAGGCACAATTTTCTTCAGATATCTATCCGATGTAACTGCTATGCATGCATCTTGAATATGTAAAAGGGCAACACTTTCACCCTTCTCAGCTGCTTTAGAGATTAATTTAACAAGTGATTCATAGTCACTCATTAATGGAGATTTACTCAAAATTACTAGCATGCCCCTTCCTCTCTAGAAGGCTATAACAGATGCATTTTCAATGAATAGTTCAGTTGCCTCGTCTAAAGTGATAATCTTCAATTGAAAGTTTTCATCAAGATTTGTGATCTCCAAATTTCGTTCCATCATTGACTCTTTTACAATGTGAAGTCCAACAAGGTCTGCAAGGGTTTTTAACCGCTCATGATAAGACTCTAAACCAGCGGTTTCTACTCTTTGATGCCTAATTAGGCAGTAGACACCGTCGTCTATGAACAGCAGTTGAGGAAGAACGTCCATGGCAATCATTGCAGTAGCTATTCTGAATCCTTCAGTTGCTCTCAAACTTCCGTAGGGTGAGCTTCTTATAACTAAAAGAACATTCTTTGGCATTCGCACTTGCCTCAAATGTTAAAGGATACGACTCTATCTGATTCTTCTATTAATTGGGCTAGTTCACCTAAGCTACTTTTTATCACTTTTTTAATCAATTCTTTTTCTACATCAATGCCCCTAAGTCTTGCACTCTGTTGACAAACAAGAACACGCACTCCTTTTTCTATTAATTGGACAAATTTCTTTGCTGGTGTCATTTGACCAGGTAGAATCTGACTTGCCACTAAATTGTATACTGCATCTGCGTCGCAAAATACTGAAACTTCATGTCCTCCTTCTACCGCGGTCTTCGCAAATTTGTAAACAGTGTTTGTATTCTGATACTGTAGAGGCGAGGAAAATAGAATTATGAGTAGTTTTCCCAAAATATGTCAATCCCCTCTTTGTCAACTTTAATAGAGGTTAATTGTGACTTTTTAGTATATAATAAGGGTGTTCTTCGCTTCCGTGTGTGTGGACTTTTTGAGTGATCAAGCGCTTTGATAAATATTTGTAACCACATTGACATCTGAAACCCACAAACTCGTTCTCATGCGAGCACGCGCGTATAATTGGTTCCACTTTTGATATTGGTGCGTCACATTCTGTTTGTTGTTTGTGTAGTTTCCAGAGTATAACAAGTTCGTCCAGAGTTAACGGTTGTAATGTTTTGGCTTGAAAGAAAAACCAAAAACTGTATACTCCGAAGATAAACCACGGAACCAATAGTAGTAACTCCAACATTTTTCCTTTACCTATATTTCCGTCCACACGCCTTAAGCATGGCGTTTAACTCTTAGAACTTACTTTATTTAACCTATATGAACTCAGAAAACGAATGCTCCATATTCTAGAGTCGGATTCAGAATCAAGCATTCATCCTGCGTGCATTTTCTATTATTTACTAAAATTTTGGCAACAAATAGAGAGGGAATATTTTCCCTCTTAACGGAACTACCAGATACATCAACCAAAAATTCACCAGCACATTCGCTTATCTGTTTTCTTACCATAAATCTCAAGACGTATAGTAACCATCAAATAGATCAAGAAATATAATCTTTTTTAGGTACAAGTTCTTAAATCTCCTACTTTCAGAAAAGGTGCAACATCTTGGAAAACGAAAATGGAAAAATTTATGTAATTCAAAGACATGACGCTACGCATTTACATTATGACTTGCGATTAGAAATGAACGGAGTCTTGAAAAGTTGGGCGGTTCCCAAAACACCACCTACAGAAAGTGGCATCAAAAGATTAGCAGTCCAGGTGGAAGATCATCCCTTGGATTACGCAAACTTTGAAGGAACAATCCCAGAAGGCCAGTATGGTGCTGGCACAGTAGAAATCTGGGACAAAGGGAAATACATTTTAAAAGAAAAAACCGATAATAAACTGATTTTGGAAATCAGAGGCAGCAAACTCAGAGGCCTTTACTGTCTAATAAGGTTCAAAGAAAAAAAGAACTGGCTTTTCTTCAAGAAAGGATAATTTTCCATCTTTCATTGTCTAGTATTTCTTCTTTCCCTTTTTTAATATGATGTCCACAACAGCGTTAGATTCCCTTAATTGCGTTAAGAACCACATCTTCTCTCTGTCGTAGTAAACCGCTAATACAAAACCAGCTGAAGTCAACGCAAACCCCAAAAGAGTTAAAGCCATACCTAACAAGCTAGAAGGATTAGAAGTTGGCTCATAAGGGAAAAACAAAAACCAACTCAATTGGTTTGCAAGAATAATCGTCATGGTCAACCCCCCCATCAATGAAATCATACCCATAATCATTATTAAGAACGCCAAAGTCTCCCTGTGCCTCAATTCTTCCACATGTTCCCGCATATATTCTTTATACATTAGGATACCCTTCTAATCAATAAAACTTCAGAGATTCTCTTGTTTTCGCCGTGGTCCTAAATGACTCATAAGTTGTTTCAACCTTTTATTGCTTGATCATCAATAATCATTTTGATTTGCTTAACAAAAAGGTTGTGAACTGAGAATCAATATTCGAAGACAAGAAATTCCCTAAAAAGAATGCTGGAAAGTACATTGGATTCGAATACGTCCATTTTCTTAGAGATTTTTAGTCATGCATTTTGTAATTCGTGTGCATGTTAGGCATTCTTCTGGAATGGGTGACTCCTTGCAGAATAAGGATAGATATCCAAAATAATATGGACAAATGGAAGTTGAAGGGGGGATATCTTTTCCATTTGGTGAAAATTTGAGTGCGTCTTTGCTGGTGACAACTATATCTACTCTTGATTTACAGTGGGGACAGGCGTAATAGGTTTCTCGAATCACTTTGTTAAAGTCATCAATAAGCATGACAAGTTTGTCAAATTCTCTTCCACAGCTAGGATTTGGGCACTTCACTTTTTATTCTCCGTCTAACACACTAATATATATTAAATATTACGATTCGATATAAGTATTTCTGTTGCATTGTTCAACTGTTTACCAAACATACACTAAAGCGTCAATTAAACTAAGGAAAAGGATCAGGAAGAAAACCTAAAAGGCATCTACTTAGCTTATAGTGACTACTTCCCACGGAAAAAGCATTGATAAGACAAAACAGCAAACAGCCAGCGTAACCAAGATTACAAAGAAGATCATCCTTTCTTCATTTTTCTCAGTAGACGCACCAGCAAAGGTTATCAAAAGAATTCCAGTTGCCCAAATAATTAAACCAGTGATAAAGTGTGGAAATGAAATAAATAATATGTATGTTCCCGCAAGAAGGTTTACTATCTCTTCCATTGCTAAACCATAAGCAAAGAAACCTACTATTGCGATGACTAAGCCTATGCCTTCAAAAAACATGAAAATTCCACTAGGCATAATCATCCTCAAACGCCCAGCCAGAGCAAAAGATAGAAAACCGATGCCAAAAGCCATTATTATCGCTCCTAAAAGGTCCATTCTGACACTAAATAAGAGAGCATGAAGATCATTTGTAGTGAACCCTAAATTGTCATTGATGATTAAAATGGAGAGAAGAACAAGTACAGGTGCAAGGAAGAAAAATCCATCACTGGTCTTCAATTCTGACATGACTTCTACTTTGTTTTAAATAGGATTTTAAGATTTCTGTGAGAATGTTCTATAAGT
>CAZCYX010000153.1:0-4728 GCA_964503065.1 uncultured Candidatus Bathyarchaeia archaeon | reverse complement strand
ACGCGACAACCTACTGAAGGAAGGGCAAGGGGCGGTGGATTGCGTTTTGGAGAAATGGAGAGAGATTGTTTGGTTGGACATGGCGCCGCGATGCTGTTGCAGGATAGATTGCTCGAAGAATCTGATAAATATCTTCTTTACGTGTGTGAGAATTGTGGATACATTGCTTTTTATGACATTAGGCAACGTAGATATATTTGTCGACTTTGTGAAGATAAAGCGCATATTTCTCCAGTATATGTTTCTTACGCTTTCAAGCTTCTTTTGCAAGAGTTAATGAGTCTTTGTATAGTGCCTCGTCTTAGATTAAAGGAGAGGGCGTAAATGTCTATAGAGGAAACAGTTCATAAGGTCATAAACGAAGTTTTCTTCGGTGTTTTATCCCCTCAAGAAGTGCGAAGGTTTTCTATTGCGGAAATACGAACTGCTGACACCTATGATGAGGACGGAGCGCCCATAACGTCTGGGCTTATGGACGGACGATTGGGAACACTTGAGCCAAGGCAACGATGTAAAACGTGTGGCAATACTGCAATAAGATGCCCTGGACACTTCGGTCATATCGAACTTGCAGTCCCAATTATTCACATAATCTTTAACAAGATAATAAACGAACTTCTTGGAGCCACATGCAGAAATTGCGGGCGCATCTTATTGCCAACGGATCGAATTGGAAAAATCAGGTCAAAAATAAATCGTGTTCAAAAATTGCTAGGAGAAGTTCCTAGCAGTCTTCACAAAAAGGTATTACGGGAGGCGAGAGGAAAAGAATGTCCTCACTGTGGAGCATCGCAATATAAGATAATATTCGAAAAACCAACAAAATTCAGTGAGGATGTTCCAGAGGGTGGTGCGCAAAGATTAACGCCAAGTATGGTCAGGGAACGGCTCGAACGCATATCTGATGATGATCTTGTGTTGTTTGGTTTCAACCCAGAAAACGCCCGTCCAGAATGGATGGTTCTGCAGGTTCTCCCAGTTCCTCCTGTTTACGTAAGGCCTTCAATAACTCTGGAATCTGGCATTCGTTCTGAAGACGATTTGACCCATAAACTTGTAGACATTATCCGCATTAATCAACGCTTAAAGGAAAATATGGAAGCTGGTGCGCCAACACTTATTATCCAAGACTTGTCTGAACTGTTGCAGTATCATGTGACAACCTACTTTAACAATGAAGCTTCAGGAATTCCTCCTGCTAGACATCGCTCAGGTAGAGCACTCAAAACTCTGTCCCAACGTCTCAAAGGTAAAGAAGGGAGATTTAGAAGTAACCTTTCTGGGAAAAGAGTAGATTTCTCAGCCCGCACTGTGATTTCTCCAGATCCAAATCTTGACATTAATGAAGTGGGAGTGCCATTGGATGTTGCCGTAAGGCTTTCAATGCCTGAGAAAGTCACCCAATGGAACCTTGAGGAAATGCAAAGGTTGATTATTAATGGTCCAGAAAAATATCCAGGTGCACTTTATGTTGTAAGGCCTGATGGCAAACGAGTTAGACTGGAGTTCGTCGTTGACAGAGAAAAGGTTGCAGAGGTGTTGGAGCCAGGTTTTATTGTGGAACGGCATCTTAAAAATGGTGATATTGCAATCTTCAATAGGCAACCTTCTCTTCATCGCATGTCCATCATGGCGCATTACGTTCGAGTGTTACCTCATAAAACATTTCGGTTACATCTATGTGTTTGCCCTCCATACAATGCTGACTTTGATGGAGATGAGATGAACCTCCATGTACCTCAAAGTGAGGAAGCGCAAACAGAATCGCGCCTTCTTATGCAAGTGCAAGATCAAATTCTTTCTCCAAGATTTGGAGGTCCCATTATAGGGGCAATCCGAGATTTTATCACTACAGCTTATCTCCTTACCCGAAAATCAACTTTCCTTTCTAAAGAAGAGGTTTGTAGATTGCTGATGGCTGCGGGATATGATGGGCCTTTTCCTGAACCTGAAACAAAAAGCCCTAAGCCTCTTTGGACTGGAAAACAGATATTCAGTCTCTTTATCCCCAAAGATTTGAATTATGTGTTGAAGGCCACAACTTGCCGTGGCTGCACTACCTGCCTCCATGAAAACTGTCCATACGACGCTTATGTAGTCATAAAAGACGGTGTTCTAAAATGTGGGGTGATTGATAGACGTTCCATAGGTGCTGAGCAGTCAGAAAGTCTTCTTCATAGAATAATAAAGGATTATGGCACTTATGCTGGAAGGCAATTTCTGAATCGTATTTGTCAGCTTCTCAAACTTTTCATGGCACTGCGTGGTTTCACTTACTCTTTTGATGAGCTAGAGTTGTCCTCTGCTGCCCATGAAAAAATTAAGAAAGCGATTCAAAAATTCGAGAACAGAATACAAGAGTTGATAGAAGCCTATCGAAACGGTACGTTGCAGAGGCTTCCAGGCCAAACTATGCAAGAGTCCTTTGAAATTTATGTTATGAATGAGTTGGCTAAAGCTAGAGATAAGGCTGGGCGAATTGCAGATGAGGATTTTGACATAGAAAATTCAGGTATGATGATGACAAGAACAGGAGCAAGGGGCTCTAACCTCAACATTGGTCAAATGACTGCTTGTGTGGGACAGCAGTCTGTGAGGGGAAAACGGATTATGCGTGGATATCTTGAACGTGCATTGCCTCACTTTAAGGTGGGTGATCCCTCACCTAAAGCTAGAGGGTTCGTTTATTCTTCTTATCGAGATGGCTTAGATCCAGTAGAATTCTTCTTCCATGCTATGGGTGGTCGGGAAGGATTGGTGGATACTGCTGTGCGAACCCAGCAAAGTGGATACATGCAAAGAAGATTGATCAATGCGTTAGAGCATCTGCGCATAGAGTATGATGGAACTGTTCGAAACTCAGTTGGTGATATTATTCAGTTTTGGTATGGAGAAGATGGAGTGGATCCTGCCAAAAGTGATCACGGAAAAGCTGTGAATGTTAGTCGCCTTGTTGAGCAAATTAAGATTATGATAACAAAGGGCAAACCAGCATCTCTTAAATTTATCAAAGAAAGCCTTAAAGAAGTCGAAAATCAACTAACTCCTCTTCTCATTAGAGAGTTAAAACAAGAGTTATTCAAAGCTAAGTTAAGCAAGAAAGGTGTAAAGCAGACAATTGGTTTAACTCTAGAAAACTATAGACGCGCCCTTGTTGAACCCGGGGAAGCTGTTGGAATTGTGGCTGCCCAATCTATGGGGGAGCCAGGAACACAAATGACGCTTCGAACATTTCACTATGCTGGAGTCAGAGAACAAAACGTGACTTTAGGTTTACCACGTCTCATTGAGATTGTGGATGCTCGGCGTATACCCTCAACTCCAATTATGACCACTTACTTGGACAAGGATCATGAAGTAAGTAAGGAAAAAGCTACTGAGATTGCTCGAAACATTATCTCTACAACCATCGAAGATGTTGCTGAGACCTTATATGACGACCCTGAAAAGGAGGAAGTTGTTGTTAAACTGAATTCCACTAGAATGGAGCGTCGTGGCGTAACTTTAGATGAATTACAAGAGGCTCTGAGTCTGCTAAACTGTACTTTAAGGGCAAAAGAGAACCAAATAATGCTTAAGCCTAAGAAACCCACAGATCGTAAAAAACTGCTCGACAAGGTATCTAGTCACTTAGTCAAGGGGGTACCTGATGTTCGTCGTGTTCTTGTGACCGAGGAGATGGGAAAGTGGGTTATACGAACGGATGGCTCTAACTTGTCGAAGGTTCTTGAGGTTACTGGCATAGATCCTACCAGAACTTTTACTAATCACGTCCATGAAATTGCCAAAACTCTTGGAATTGAAGCTGCTAGAAACGCCATAATCAACGAAGCAATAGAGGTTCTTGAGGAACAGGGTCTTGACGTAGATATAAGACATGTAATGTTAGTAGCCGATATCATGACTGCAACTGGCGAAGTACGGCAGATAGGAAGACATGGAATTAGTGGAGAAAAAACAAGCGTGCTTGCAAGAGCTGCCTTTGAAATCACTGTTCCAAATATAGTAGAAGCCGCCATCAAGGGAGAAAGTGATCCACTTAAAGGGGTAACCGAAAACGTTATAGTAGGACAATCCATACCCATTGGCACCGGCTTAGTGGACCTGTACATGTCAACGATTCGTACCGAGGAAACAAAAGAATGATTGATATTAACAAAGCAATCATCGCAACTGTAAAAACTGGAAAGATTTTGTTTGGAGCCCAAAGCGCAATAAACAATGCTAAGATTGGAAAATCTAAACTAATTATCATTGCGGCAAACTGTCCACAAAAAATTCGTGAAGACATCAAATATTATTGTAAACTTTCTAGTATTCCGATGATTATTTATAATGGAACTAGCATAGAATTAGGTGCAGTCTGTGGAAAACCGTTCATGGTCTCAGCATTAACTGTAAGGGAACAAGGAGACTCAAACATCCTTAAGCTCGCGGAGGCAACGAATGTCTAGCGGAATACGCTTCACTAGTCGAGAAATGCGCTATATAGCGTTATTTGAAAGTATAACTGGAGCAACTGCAAAGGACTGTGTTGTTGATGAAGATCTTAATCGAATAATTTTCATTGTAAAAGAAGGAGACGTAGGGGTTGCCATAGGAAGAAAAGGCAAAAACATTCACCTTCTTGAGAGAATGACTGGAAAAAAGCATGAAATAATAGAACATTCAGAAAATCCGGCTCAATTCATAAAAAATGCTTTGAGACCAGCTCAAGTGAAGGAAATA
>CAZCYX010000152.1:0-4739 GCA_964503065.1 uncultured Candidatus Bathyarchaeia archaeon | reverse complement strand
GCGATTCAAAAGAGCACTAAGTGAAGTCGTCCATTATGAAACCTACAGTAAGCAATTGCCTCTAGAGATGATGTGAGCATTGACTGGAAACAGACGAAAAATCGGTATAGCTACTGCAGCATTTGGCGGTTTCTTAATCATGATGGGCATAGTTATAATGGGCATCTTTGCCCTAGTCATTTTCAACATTCTCGACATCACCATACTTATGGAACCTCAGTTTCGAACGTTATTTATCTTCGTCTTGTTAACGATTGGTATATGTGACTTAGTCTCAGGGATTATACTCGCATTAAAGTGATTTCTCCATGAAAGGCAGAAAACTAATGATAGGGTTCGTTGGTGCAACACAAGAGGCGATAGGTGTGTTAACTATTGTTTTCAGCTATATTCTCTACTACGATCTATTCGGCCTTCAAACCTGGCTGAATATCCCTCCAGAGCATGTTTCCCTCTATGTATCCATATATTTGCTACTTCTCTTTGTTTTCGGCTTTGTCTCCATTATAAGTGGTTTCTTTCTCCTTCGTGAACTATCAGAATGACAATGATGGAATGTTCATGAAAAAGTTGAAAGGAAAAAGGGAACTTGGGCTTTTCAGTTCGATAATGGCAGGACTAAGCGGTGCTATAGGATTTGAGATTTTTGTACTGACAGATTATGCTTATTTCGACTTGGCCGGGTCAAGCATAACGTTATCACTTTTGCTTGGTGGATTGATAAACTTGTTAATAATGTTTAGTTACTGCGAGCTTGCAGCAGCTGTCCCCGAAGTAGGCGGTGAATATACCTACACAAAGGCCGCTTATGGAGGCATTGTCGCTTTCATATCTGGGTGTATCAGGTGGCTTGCCAGCGTGTTCGGTGCTGCTTTAGCAGCATTAGCCTTTGCTCAACAATTTGCGTATCTTCTCCTCAAAACTTTTCCCGCGGCGTATGGTCTTCTTTCAACTCAATTCACGTTAATTGCCATAATAGCAATTGTCGTCTTGACAGCTCTAAACGTTAAAGGTGCAAAAAAGATGGGAGCCATGATAGTTATTGCGTTCCTGACCATATTCACCGTTTTTGTCGCTGTGGGATTGTGGCGTGGCATGGCAACACCAACAGTTATTCCAGAACTTCCGCCCAAAGGTTTGCCGGGTGTCTTTGCAGCTATTGCCTATACGTTTCCAATGTTTTTCGGAATGAGAGCCCTTGTGGCAAGTGCCCCTCTAATAAAAAACCCAGAAAAGAACATTCCCGTAAGTATACTTCTGTCAGCATTAATAATAATTCCTATTTACGTCAGTCTTGCCTACGTAGCCGCGTCCGCACGCCCGTCGGAACCCTTCCTTAACTCTGCAGCCGAAGGGATTATGGGCACAACTGGAGCAATTTTGTTTGCAATCGCAGGGATGGTTGCATGTCTATCCGCCCTAGGCACGTCCATAGATGTTCAATCAAGCATTGCTCGTGGAATGAGTAGAGACGGGTATCTGCCTAAAGTTCTGCTGTCAGTTCACCGGCGTTTTAAAACCCATCACGTCGCACTTGTCACTGGATCGATTTTCATAATTTTTTTGAGTGCGATTGGAACTGTTGAGTTCCTTGGCTACGCAGCGAGTTTCGGATCTCTTCTGGTGTTTGCCTTAGCTAATCTCTCCCTTATGAAGCTAAGGGGAAAGAAACCGTACTTGAAAAGACCCTTCAAGGCTCCCTTGTACCCCATTACTCCCATCGCTGGAATCTTCATGTCTCTCTTGCTCCTCGCATTTCCCTTATTCCTAAGAGACGTTAACGCTGAAATTGCGCTCATGGGGAGTCTCGGGTTAATGGCGTTAGTGTTAATAACATATCATCTTAGAATGGTAGGGTATAATCGTATTCGTGTAGCGTTCGGAGGAATGAGTTTAGGGGTTGGAGGCTTCTCTGCGATATTTGCGTATCTACTTAGAACTGGATACCCATTACCAATAAGTATACCCTCGCATTTGTCAGCCATAATCTTTTACGTCCTGATTTTCATTTGCGTAATCAATATTCTAGCAGGGGTATTGAACATCACTGTGAAATCAAAACGTTGATAGTCTATAAGCATCATCCTATCTGTAGAATCTCTTAAATCGCCGAATCTCAATTTTCTTTTGTGAGTGAGATGTCTAACAAGAAAAAGAAAAAGAAGAAGGAAATTTTGGTTGACACTTTCTTTCTAAAACGTGAAGAGGAGATTCTTAAAGACACAACAGGGTTAGAGAGCTACATAGTTTCTAAGATTTCCACTAGAATAGGACAATATCTTAGCTGGTTCATGGTTGGAATTGGTGCCTTAACTTTATTTTTCTCTTTATGTCTTTTCGTCAATGTGAGTTTCTCTTTTCAAGGCTTTGAAGTCGTATTAAGCGGCATTGTAGGCTCCTTGGGGGCATTAAATATTCTTTTTGGGTTACTACTCCTCGCAAGAGAATGAGTCATAATTGAAAAAACTACCTCGCATTCAACTTTTTATACATCTCTAACCCTCTGTTACATGGAGTAGTCACATTGAGATATTCTCTTCTCGCAGATTCCTACGAAAAAATTGAAGCCACAACGAAAAGACTTGAAATGACCGACTACCTAGTCAAATTCCTCAAAAAAACTCCCCAAGATATCCTGGACAAAGTCGTATACCTGACACAGGGCAAATTATACCCAGACTTCGTTGACATAGAAATCGGCATTGCAGAAAAATTAGCCGTCCGTGCAGTCTCAAAAGCAACAGGTCGAAGCGAGAAAGAAATCAAAGAAGACCTAAAGACAACAGGAGATTTAGGCGAAACTGCACAAAAATTTCTAAAGAAAAAAATTCAGACAACATTCTTCCAACAACCCCTCACCGTTCAAAACGTCTACGAAAGCCTCGACAAAATGGCTAAAGCATCAGGTCCAGGCTCCATGGATCAAAAGATAAATCTTCTAGCCGGACTCCTAACCAACGCCACTCCAAAAGAAGCAAAATACATCGTTCGAACGGTCACAGGAAGTCTACGCTTAGGAATAGCCGACATGACGGTTCTAGACGCATTAGCCATTGCCTATGGCGGTGGAAAAGAAACAAGGGAAGACTTGGAACGAGCATACAATATTTCTTCAGACTTGGGCAGAGTAGCCAAAACAGTCGCAGAAAAAGGAATAAAAAGCATAAAAAAATTCAAAGTTGTAATCGGTGAACCCATCAGACCCATGCTAACCGAACGTTTAGGCTCACCTCAAGAAATTCTTGAGAAACTCGGAGGAAAATGTATGGCGGAGTATAAATATGATGGAGAAAGAATACAAGCCCACAAACAGAGCGACAATGTTATCCTCTTCTCTCGACGACTCGAAGACATCACAGATCAATATCCAGATGGAAGAGAACTGGTTAGAAACCATGTAAAAGCTAAAGAAGTAATCATAGAAGCTGAATGTGTTGCCATAGATCCAGACACTGGCGAGATGAAACCCTTCCAAGAACTCATGCACAGAAGACGCAAATACGGCATAAAAAAAGCCATGGAAGAATACCCAGTTTCCCTCTTCATATTTGACGCCCTCTATATAGACGGAAAAGACCTTACCCGAGAATCCTATCCTATTAGACACGAATATCTTAAGAAAGTAATCGAAAAAAGTGATCACGTAAGATTAGCAGAATATATTATCACTGATGACTCAGACAAACTAGAACGTTTCTTCGAAAAGGCTGTGGAAGATGGATGTGAAGGGCTAATCTGTAAATCAATAAACGAAGACGCAATCTACCAAGCAGGAGCAAGAGGATGGCTCTGGATAAAATACAAACGCGACTACAAAAGCGAAATGACCGACACAGTTGACCTAGTAATAGTGGGAGCCTTCCACGGAAGAGGCAAAAGAGCAGGAACCTACGGCGCCTTACTTCTTGCCGCCTACGATCAGGAAGAAGACACGTTTAAAACGGTCACCAAATGTGGAACCGGGTTCACCGACGAAGACCTTGAGAAACTCCCAAAAATGATGAAGAAACATGAAATAACACATAGACATCCAAGAGTTCTATCAGCCATTGAAGCAGATGTCTGGTTTGAACCCAGAATAGTTATAGAAACAATCGGTGCAGAAATAACACTGAGCCCAATTCACACATCCGCGATGAATACCATTCGCAAAGGAAGCGGACTGGCTATTCGGTTTCCAAGATTCACGGGAAACTACCGTTTAGACAAATCTGCGGAAGATGCTACTACTGTAGGAGAAATTATTGAAATGTATCGTGGTCAACTGAAAAAGGTCGGCGAGTAACCAAAGTCTAAGATTATGAGCGCGTAAGCTGCATTCTGTATTGATTTAGTGGTTTTACAGTGAGAAGCGAGTCCTATGGAAATTGTTGTCTAAGGAATTTTCGGATTACTCTTTGTCTTGTAATGTATCCCGCAGAAATATTAAAAGTTAAAACTCCGTTTATCGAATGGGTTCCAATACCAGTCATTTCACTTATCTCTTCAACCGTTAAAGGTCTCTTAGATATGTGTAATAAACGGAAGATTTTCTCCGTGTGCCCCCTATATCCAGAGGTATTTTGAAGATAAAATTCATCATTCACGCATCTTCTTTCTCCGGCTTTTGTCAAAGTATATTTGTACTTTAACATTGCGCGACACTTTTTGTGGGGTTATGGTCTCCATATATTTTGAAGGACAGTTTAATTTTAAAAGTCTGTCGACCGACCTGTGCACGCGACCTAATATAGGTGAAA